>DAINCW010000143.1:0-5015 GCA_036732205.1 Solirubrobacteraceae bacterium
GCGCGAACATCGGCTGGGCGCGTGCGCTGGAGGAGGCGGGCGTGCACGTCGTCTATGGCCACCCGGCCCTGAAGACGCACGCCAAGTGCGTGCTCGTGGTCCGCCGCGAGGGCGACGGCGTCCGCCACTACCTGCACATCGGGACCGGCAACTACCACCCGAAGACCGCGCGGCTCTACACGGACTTCGGCCTGTTCACGTGCGACGAGGAGATCGGCGCCGACGTCGCCGACACCTTCAACTTCCTCACCGGCTATGCCCGCCCGCGCCGCTACCGGCGCGTGCTGATCGCGCCGAACCACCTGCGCGACGGGATCCTCGAGGAGATCGACAAGACAATCGTGGCGCACGAGGCGGGCGAGCACGCGCGAATCGCGCTGAAGATGAACTCGCTGGTCGACAAGCGCTGCATCCGCGCCCTGTACCGCGCGTCGCAGGCGGGCGTCCGCGTGGACCTCAACATCCGCGGCATCTGCTGCCTGCGGCCCGGCATCAAGGGCGTCTCGGACAACATCCGCGTCGTCTCGATCGTCGGGCGCTTCCTCGAGCACTCGCGGATCTTCGCCTTCGAGCGCGGCGACGAACAGCGCGTGCTGATCGGCTCGGCGGACCTGATGCCGCGCAACCTCGACACGCGCGTGGAGCTGGTCACGCCCGTCGACGACCCCACGCTGCGCGACGACCTGTGCGACGCGCTGGACCGCTGCTTCGCCGACGACGTGAATGCGTGGGAGCTGGACTCCGACGGCGCGTGGACCCGCCGCACGCCCGAGGGGCCGGAGCCGCGCGGCGTGCAGCGTGAGCTCATGCTGGGCCACTCCGCGCGGGCGGCCGAAGAGCGCGCCTGACGCCACTTCCGTAGAAGCCCGCAGGCAAGTCCGGCATCCACCCGGATGGAGGCGGGCCACGGCGTTCGTACGGTCCTCGCATGACAGAGTCCTTCGCCAGGGCGCCGTGAATCGTCGTCGAGCACCGATGACCCAACAGGTCAGCCCCCTCGACGCGACATTCCTCGAGCTGGAGGACGCGGACGACAGCGCCCACATGCACATCGGCGCGGTCATGGTCTTCGATGCCCTGCCCGCTGGCCCGCCGCTGGTCGAGGAGGTCCGCCTCGTGTTCGACGAGCGCCTGGGGCTCCTGCCCCGCTACCGCCAGCGCCTGAGCAAGCCGCGGCCCGGTCCGGTGCGCTGGCCCGCGTGGGAGGCGGACGCGAACTTCGACATCGCGGCGCACGTCCGCCGCGCCACGGTGCCGCATCCCGGCGGTGAGGAGGAGCTGCGCGAATGGGCGGCCGACTACTGGTCGCACCGGCTGGACCGCGCGCGGCCGCTCTGGGAGGTCGTGGTCGTCGACGGCCTGGCCGACGGCCGCTGGGCGCTTGCCTCGAAGACGCACCACTGCATGGTCGACGGCATGGGCTCCGTCGACGTCGCGCATCTCATGCTCGACGCCGAGCCGAGCCCTCCGGACCGCGACGAGCTCGCGACGGGACCCGACGACGACGAGGACGAGCGCGTCGCGTTGCTCCCCGGGTGGGTCGCCGCGTCGGTCCGCGCCGCGGGTCACGGCGCGCAGGCGATGATCGGCGCCGCCCGCCATCCGCGCGGCGCGGCGGCCCGCGCCCTCGCCGTCGTGGAGCTCCTGGTCCGCGACGAGGTGCTGTCCGCACCGCGCTCGTCCCTCAACCAGCCGATCGGCGCCACGCGGCGCTTCGAGGTGGTGCGCGCCCGCGTCGACGAGCTCAAGGCGATCGCGCACGAGCGCGGCGGAACCCTGAACGACGTCGTCCTCGCGGCGACGACGGCCGGCCTGCGCGCGCTGCTGCTGGCCCGCGATGAGAAGCTGCCCGCCGGCGGGCTTCGCGCGATGGTGCCGATGAACGCGCGCCTGCCCGAGGAGCAGCTCGCACTCGGCAATCGCATCAGCTCGCTGTTCGTCGAGCTGCCCGTCGCGATCGAGGACTCGCAGGAGCGCTACGCCGTCGTGTGCCAGCGCGCGGAGTCGCAGAAGGCCGGCACGCAGTCCGGCGCCTCGGACACGCTCCTCAAGGCCACTGCCCTCGCGCCGCCGGTCGTCCACTCGGTCCTGGCGCGCGGCCTGTTCGCGAAGCGGCTGTTCAACGTGACGATCACGAACGTCAAGGGGCCGGCGCAGGCGCTGTACGCGTTCGGGGCGCCGATGCTCGAGGTGTGGCCGCTCGTCCCGCTCGCGGCGGAGCACTCCGTGGGCGTCGCGGTCGTCTCCTACGACGGCGACCTGTTCTTCGGGCTCGTGGCCGACCACGCGACCGTCCCGGACCTCGACGTCATGACCGAGGCCATCGCCGACGAGATCGAGGCGCTGCGGGTCGGTGCGGCCGAGCACTCATCCATCTAGCCGTCGAGAACCGTCTTCGTCAGGTGCCGGTCCTTCAGGAGGCCGGCCCGGCAGAAGCGCATGTCGTTCCAGACCTTGTGCGAGTACTCCTGGGTCTGGTCGGCGAAGTACGGCGAGGACGGGTTCGTCGACTCGGAGTAGGTCAGGATCGACTTGGAGCGCGGGCAGCCGTCAGTGAACTGGACGGCCATCACGAAGCTCGAGCCGTGCGGGATGTCGGGGTAGCCCTTACCGGCGACGAAGCTGTCGTTCATCGCGTTGAAGACGCCGAGGGTGCCCGGGCCGCCGTGGATCGGGATGCGGGTGCCGTTGCGCACGACGTACTGCCAGTCGCCCAGCGGCGCGTCGAGCGGGATCTTCGAGCTGGTCAGGTCGGTGACCGCGTCGGCCAGCGCCTGGCGGACCTTCGGGCTCGACGTGTTCAGGCCGCGCGGCGTGTTCACCGGATCCGAGGATGTGAACGGGGTGGTCCAGATCGAGGGGTCGCTCACGACGCCGCCGACACTCGCGAGCGCGTGGCTCGCGAAGCGGCGGAAGAGCACCGCGCCGCGCGAGGCGAGGTTGTCGTGCAGGTCCCACGCCTTCAATACCGGGCAGGCGGCGGAGACGTCCACCGGTCCGTTCGCGCCGGGCAGGACGGGGTTCTGTTCGCACATGGACACGAGGTCGTCGCGCACGAGCTCGCCGTAGTACTGGCGATCGGAGAACACGAGCGCCTGGAGGTCGGCGAGCGAGAACTTCCCCTTGTGCAGCTGCTCCTCCACCATCGTCAGGCCGGAGCGCGTGCGAAGCGACCGCGCGGTGTCGTGGTCGCCGACGATCCGCGGGTACGCCTTGAACGGCTCGTGGGGGTTGGCGAGCCAGTACGAGTCGTTGGAGTTCGTGACGTAGTCGTCGCGGAACAGGGTGGGGAGGTTGCTGGGGCCGAAGATGCCCTTCTGCGCGGCGTCCGCGTCGTTGCCCCACGCGCACGACGTCCGCGAGCCGTCGAGAACCGGGAGGCCGAGCGCCTGGAAGGTCGCGGCGCCGACCGCCGTGTCGCACTGCTGCGCCAGCGCGTCGGTGACGTTCGGGACGACTGACTGATCGGCGTACATCGCCCTGCCCGTCGAGTCGGTGGCGATCGTGTTGACCCACGGGATGCCCTGGTCGCGGCGCAGGATGCCGTCGAGTTGGGCGACCGACTGGGCGCGGTCCGTGGAGTAGAAGTGGTCGAGGTAGCGGAAGTTCGCCGCGTTGGCGTCGGCGAGCGCGAAGCCGGCCACCGGCGTCCAGGGCAGCGGGATGCCCTCGATCGCGTCGAAGAGCGGGCCCCAGCGCGTGTTCCACAGCGTCCGGGTCACGGGGCCCTTCGTGGTGTCGACGGTGACCTTCTGGGACGTCATCTGCTCGGGCTGGCCGTCGACGAGATACGTCGTGGGCGAGCCCGGGACCAGTGTCAGCTGGTACGGCGTGAACCGGTACGCGGTAGAGACCGTATGGCTCCACGCCAGCTTGCCGTTGTGGCCGATGAGCACGAGCGGCACGCCCATCAGGCTGGCTCCGGCGACGTTGAGCTGCCCCGGGATGGTGAGCTGCGTCTGGTAGAAGCGCTCGGACCCGGTCCAGGGGAAGTGCGGGTTGCCGAGCAGCATGCCCTTGCCGTTGTCGGTGGCGGCCGAGCCGAGCGCGACCGCGTTGGAGCCGATGCCGCCGAGGTCCAGGCGGCCGTGCAGCCGGCCGAGCTGGGCGCCGGTGAGCGACGGCGGCGCCGACGGGACGAGCGACGGGGTGGGGGGCTGGGCCTCGGCGATCCCGTCGATGACCACGCCCTGGCTCGCCAGGAGGGCGAGCTGGTAGAAGCGCCGGTAGGCGTCGGCGTCGGAGATGGGGCGGACCCAGGGCTTGCCGCGGCACGTCGGGTCGGGAAGGTTGTCGGCGCCGGTATCCGCCAGGTAGCGGTCATAGCCCGCCGTGTAGCCGTGGACGAGGTCGCGGATCTGCCGCACGGGCCCCGTCGGCGACGGCTGCGCGAGCAGCTTGTCGATCGTGTGGGCGTCGATGATCTTCTGGTAGAAGATGTCCGAGTTGAGGTTGTTCGGCTTCGTGCCGTTCCCCCCGAACGCGTACGAGCCGTCGGCGCCGAAGAACTTCGAGCGCTGCGCGTCGACCGTGACGTACGTGTCGGCGAGCAGGCAGATGTTGTCCTGCGCGATCGCATAGCCGTAGCCGTAGCCGAGACTGCCCCAGTCGCGAGCGACGATGTGCGGGATGCCGTGGCTCGCCCGGTAGACCCGCACGCTGTAGGCGCCGCTGGCGGCGACGGCGGGCACGAGCGACAGCACCAGCGCGAGCAGGCACAGACGGGCGACCCGGGACATCAGGGCCAATGGTCGCAGTTGCACGACCGACGGGTGCGGGTTAGCGTCGACAGGTCATCGAACAGGAGGTGTGGCATGGCCGATCTTCAGGCCAAGAGCGCTGACTCGCCGGACGAGGTGCGTGCGTTCCAGGACGGCAAGGGCGCCGTCAACGTCGTCAACCTGGCGAGCGGGACCGCGGGCCGCGCTCGCTTCGAGCCCGGCTGGCAGTGGTCGAAGCACGTCAAGCCGATCGCCGGCACGGACAGCTGCCAGGTCGAGCACATCGGCTACGTC
>DAINCW010000143.1:5025-6827 GCA_036732205.1 Solirubrobacteraceae bacterium
CGTCCTCGGCGGCCGGATGAAGGTCGTCATGGACGACGGCACCGAGGCCGAGGTCGGCCCCGGCGACTTCTTCCACATGCCGCCGGGCCATGACGCGTGGACCGTCGGCGACGAGGCGTGCGAGATGGTCGACTTCGGCGGGCTGAAGGGGTACGCGCAGCCGAGCTGAGCCGGGAGCTGGGGTGCCGTGAGGGCGCGTTCGCCCTCACGGCCTACCAGTGCACGCCCTTCATGAGGTTGGCCATGGCGATCTGCTCCATCGAGGCCTTCTCGTCGGGGTCCTTCTCGCCCTTCGCGGCGGCCGAGTCGGGGAACACGCGGTAGGCCATGTGCAGCACCTGGTCGACGGTCTTCGGCGACAGCGCGTAGAGGACCTCGCCGAAGGTGCCCAGGCGCGTGTTGATCGTCTTGGGCTTGGAGCGGATGGCCTCGCAGACCATGTCCGCGGCCTCGTCGGGCGTGATCGTCGGGAACGCGTCGTACATCTTCGTCGGGGCGATCATCGGCGTGCGCACCAGCGGCATGTGGATCGTCGTGAACGTGACGTTGTCACCGACGAGCTCGGACGACACGACGCGGGTCCACGCGTCGAGCGCCGCCTTGCTCGCCACGTAGGCCGAGAAGCGCGGCGGGTTCGTCTGCGCCCCGATCGACGAGACGTTCACGACGTGGCCGAACCGGCGCTCCTTCATGTGCGGCAGCAGGCACATGACCATCTTGATCGCGCCGAAGTAGTTCAGCTGCATCGTGCGCTCGTAGTCGTGGAAGCGGTCGTAGCTCAGCGAGACCGAGCGGCGGATCGAGCGCCCCGCGTTGTTGACGAGCATGTCGATCGACGCGTGTTCGCCGAGCATCTTGTCCGCGGTCGCCTGGATCGCGTCCATGTCCGAGAGGTCGGTCGGGTAGACGTGGGCCGTGCCACCGCTCTCCTCGATCTCGGTCTTGAGCTCTGAGAGCTTCTCCTCGCCGCGCGCGATCAGCAGCGGGATGCCGCCGGCTGCGGCGATCTTCAGCGCGGCCGCGCGGCCGATGCCGCTGGACGCGCCGGTGATGACCACCGTGCGGCCGTTGATCGCGCCTTGGAAGGACCGGTCGCGGAACAGGTCGGGGTCGAGGTTGCGCTCCCAGTAGTCCCAGAGCTTCTCGGCGTAGTCCGCCAGCGGCGGCTGCTCGATGCCCGAGCCCTTGAGGGCGCGCTCGGTGTCGCGCGTGTCGAACTGCGTCGGGAAGCCGACGTGCTCGACGACCTCCTCGGGAATCCCGAAGTCGGCCAGGATCGACTTGCGGACCTGGCGCAGCTGGGGGAGCTTCATGACCATCGACATGACGCCCTTCGGCAGCGCGTCCGTCAGGCGCTTGTCGATGCGCAGCGCGAGCTGGGGCGCATGCGCGGCGCGCGCGAACGTGTTGAGCACGTCGCCCGAGCGCATCCCGCCGTGCTGGTCGGTGAGGTGGAAGGCCTGGCCGTCGAGGTCGGGCTGGTGGGCGATGTGGTCCATCGCCTTGGCCACGTAGTCGACCGGGACGATGTTCGTGTAGCCGAGCTCCGGGCCCACGAGCGGCACCCACTCCGGCAGCGTGTGGCGCAGCTTCTGGATGGCCTTGAAGAAGTAGTAGGGCCCGTCGACCTTGTCCATCTCGCCGGTCTGCGTGTGGCCGACCACGACGGCGGGGCGGTAGATGCGCCAGGGGACCGTCGACTCCTCGCGCGCGATCTTCTCCGACTCGAACTTCGTGCGGTGATATGCGGACGGGAGCTTCTGGCCCTCGTCGAACATGTCCTCGCGGAAGAGGCCCTTGTA
>DAINCW010000144.1:0-6786 GCA_036732205.1 Solirubrobacteraceae bacterium
CTCGTACTCTTCGTCGCCCTCGAGCGCCTTCAGCGCCGAGCCGATCACGAACGGGATGTCATCACCAGGAAACTCGTACTCCGACAGCAGGTCGCGGATCTCGACCTCGACGAGCTCGAGGAGCTCGGGGTCATCGACCATGTCCGCCTTGTTGAGGAACACGACGATGTAGGGCACGCCGACCTGACGGGCGAGCAGGATGTGCTCGCGGGTCTGGGGCATCGCGCCGTCCGCCGCGGAGACGACCAGGATCGCGCCGTCCATCTGCGCGGCGCCGGTGATCATGTTCTTGACGTAGTCGGCGTGCCCCGGGCAGTCGACGTGCGCGTAGTGGCGATTCGCCGTCTGGTACTCGACGTGCGAGGTGGCGATGGTGATCCCGCGCGCCTTCTCCTCGGGAGCGTTGTCGATCTCCTCGAAGCTCTTGGCCTCGCCGCCCTGCGCCTCGGCCAGGACCTGCGTGATGGCCGCGGTCAGCGTCGTCTTCCCGTGGTCGATGTGACCGATGGTGCCGACGTTGACGTGCGGCTTGTCGCGCTCGAACTTCTCCTTTGCCACTGTGCTCTTGCTCCTCTGAAGGTTTGCGGTGTCGGTCCGGGGTTCAGGCCAACCCCCGGAAGGTAGCTTGTTTTAGGCGGGAACGGGCTCGCCGGTTCGCTCGCCGACAATGCCCTCGGCGATGTTGGTCGGGACTTCCTCGTAGCCGTCGAACTGCATGGTGTACGTCGCCCGGCCCTGGGTCATCGACCGCACGTCGGTCGCGTAGCCGAACATCTCGCTCAGGGGCACGCGCGCCGTGACCGAGAGGGCGTTTCCGCGCCGCTCCTGGCCCTCGACGCGGCCGCGCCGGCGCGACAGGTCGCCGATGACGTCACCGAGGTAGTCCTCGGGCGTGACGACCTCGACGGCGAAGATCGGCTCGAGCAGGACGGGCTTGGCGCGCTTGGCCGCCTCCTTGAAGGCGAGCGAGCCGGCGACCTTGAACGCGATCTCCGACGAGTCGGTGTCGTGGTACTTGCCGTCGACGAGGGTCACGCGGATGTCGACCATCGGATAGCCGGCCTTGACGCCGGTCTCCATGGCCTCCGCGCAGCCCTTCTCGACGGCCCCGATGAACTCGGTGGGGACGGAGCCGCCCTTGATCTTGGACACGAAGTCGAAGCCCTCGCCGGGCGCCGGCTCCATGTCGACGTAGACGATGCCGAACTGGCCCGAACCGCCGGTCTGCTTGACGAAGCGGCCCTCGACCTTGCGCGCCTCGCCACGGATGGTCTCGCGGTAGGAGACCTGCGGGCGGCCGACGTTGGCCTCGACCTTGTACTCGCGCTTCATGCGGTCGACCAGCACCTCGAGGTGCAGCTCGCCCATGCCGGAGATCTCGGTCTGGCCGGTCTCGTCGTTGGTCTGGACCTGGAAGGTCGGATCCTCCTCGGCCAGGCGGCCCAGGGCCACGGACATCTTCTCCTGGTCGATCTTGGTCTTGGGCTCCACGGCGACCTTGATGACCGGCTCGGGGAAGATGATCGACTCGAGCTTGATCGGCGCATCCGGCGCGCAGAGCGTGTCGCCGGTGACGACCTGCTTGATGCCGACGCCGGCCGCGATGTCGCCCGCGTAGACCTCGTCGACCTCCTCGCGGTCGTTGGCGTGCATCACGAGGATGCGGCCGATGCGCTCGGTGCGGCCCGAGTTGGCGTTCAGCACGCGGGTGCCCGCGGAGAGCTTGCCCGAGTAGACGCGGAAGTAGGTGAGCTTGCCGACGAAGGGGTCGGCCATGATCTTGAAGGCGAGTGCCGTGAAGGGCTCGTCCTCGGAGGCGGTGCGGGTCTCGTGGTGCTCCTCGCCGCCCTTCTCCTCGACGATGCCGGTGACCGGCGGGACCTCGAGCGGGCTGGGCAGGTAGGCGATGACCGCGTCGAGCAGCGGCTGGACGCCCTTGTTCTTGAACGACGAGCCGCAGAGGACCGGCGTGAGCTTGATGTCGAGCGTGGCCTTGCGGATCGCCTCCTTGAGCATCGCGGCCGGGACCTCGGCCTCCTCGAGGATGAGCTCGAGGATCTTGTCGTCGTAGTGGGAGACCTCCTCGAGCAGGTGCTCGCGCGCGGCCTGCGCGGCCTCGACCAGGTGGTCGGGGATGTCGATGACGTCCTGCTCGGTGCCGAGCTCGTCCTTGTAGACGACGCCCTTCATCAGCACGAGGTCGACGATCCCCAGGAAGTCGGACTCCACGCCGATCGGCAGCTGGATCGGCACCGGGTGGGCGCCGAGGCGATCGATCATCGTCTGCACGCCGCGGTCGAAGTCCGCGCCGATGCGGTCCATCTTGTTGATGTAGGCGATGCGCGGGACCGAGTACTTGTCGGCCTGGCGCCAGACCGTCTCGGACTGCGGCTCGACGCCGGCGACCGAGTCGAACAGCGCGATCGCGCCGTCCAGGACGCGCAGCGAGCGCTCGACCTCGACGGTGAAGTCCACGTGGCCGGGCGTATCGATGATGTTGATCCGGTGGTCGGCCCACTCGCAGGTGGTGGCCGCGGACGTGATCGTGATCCCGCGCTCCTGCTCCTGCTCCATCCAGTCCATCGTGGCCGCGCCCTCGTGGACCTCGCCGATCTTGTAGGTGCGCCCCGTGTAATAGAGGATGCGCTCCGTCGTCGTGGTCTTGCCGGCGTCGATGTGCGCCATGATCCCGATGTTCCGGGTCTTCTCGAGGCTGAATTGACGGGGCATTGGCGAAGGTGGCGAAAGTGGTTTTGGGCAAAAAGAACGGGCCCTGCGGGCCCGCACACGACTGCTCTTGCGAAGAGGCGGCGGTCGCTATGTGGTCGAGGTCACCATCCGTGCGGGGGCGGTCGCTTCTGTGAGCTCCGAAGCGGCCCGTGAGGATAGCAAAAGGGACCGGATCCCCCCGGCTCTGACGGGGCGCTCAGCGGCCGTGTTTGCCATGGCCGTCGCCGGTGGCGTGCTGCTGATCGCGGCGGAGCTCTCGACGGTCGTCAAGATCACCACCGGGCAGGTCATCCGCTACCGCCAGCACGGCTACGACGAGCACGGCTGGGCCGTCCTGCTGCTGGGCGTCGCCGCGATCCCGATGGCCTGGGGCGCGGCGCGGCGGCGCGCCCTGCCGGCCGTCGCCGCGCTGGCCGCCATCGCGATCGCCACGCTCGTCTTCGCGATCGCCGTGGACCTCCCCGACACGCGCTCCACGGGCTCCTACGGCGTGGACTACGAGGACGCGCAGGCGTCGGCGGGCCCGGGCCTCGTGCTCGAGCTGCTGGGCGCGGGCGCGCTGCTGGTCGCCTCGGGGCTCGGCCTGACCCTTCGCGCGCGCGAATAGCTACCAGCGGTAGTGGGCGAAGGCCTTGTTGGCCTGCGCCATGCGGTAGATGTCGTCCTTGCGCTTGAACGCGCCGCCCTGCTGGGACTGCGCGTCGAGCAGCTCGTTGGCCAACCGCTGGGCCATGGTCTTCTCGCGACGCTGGCGGGCGAACTCGACCAGCCAGCGAACGGCGAGCGTGCGGGCGCGGCGCTGCGGGACCTCGACGGGCACCTGGTAGGTCGCGCCGCCGACGCGGCGGGAGCGCACCTCGAGGACCGGGGTCAGCGCCTTGATCGACTGCTCAACAGCCTCGACCGGATCGCGGCCGGTGCGCTCGCCGATGATGGCCAGCGCGTCGTAGACGATCCGCTCGGCCGTGGACTTCTTGCCGTCGAGCATCACCTTGTTGATGACCTGCTGGACGAGGCGAGAGCGATGGATCGCGTCCGGCTCGACGGGCCGGATCTGCGCTGCGGCGCGGCGAGGCACTAGTGGTTCCGCCCGTGGGTTCGTGTGCGGTCCAGCCGACCGCTGGCGGCAACTGGCAAGGACGCAGGGAGGGGGCAATGGCAACGCCATTGCCCCGAGCGAGGACGCTGCCAGGTGACGATCAGCGGATGGCTGGTCGCGCGCGAATCTGCGGGCGGGACCACTAACTACCGACCCTTCTTCACGCCGTACTGGGAGCGGGCCTTCTTGCGGTCGCTGACGCCGGCGGCGTCGAGCGTCCCGCGCACGACCTTGTAGCGCACGCCCGGAAGATCCTTGACGCGACCACCGCGCACGAGCACGACGGAGTGCTCCTGGAGGTTGTGGCCCTCGCCCGGGATGTAGGCGGTGATCTCGATCGACCCCGTGATCCGCACGCGGGCGACCTTGCGCAGCGCCGAGTTCGGCTTCTTGGGCGTGACGGTGTACACGCGGGTGCACACGCCGCGCCGCTGCGGAGCGGCGACCTTCTTGCCGCGGCGCTTGCCGGACTTCAGGCCAGGCGTCGCGAGCTTGCGAGGCTTCGCCTTGCGGCCCTTGCGGATCAGCTGTGAGGTGGTCGGCATCGAGCGGGGAAGCCTAGCAACGGGACTGCTCTCGTCATCGGGTGGGAGTAGCGTGCGCGCATGGCCTCGCCACTGACGCTGCTGCTGATCCCGCTGCGGCTCTTCTCCGACATCCGCCGGATCGCGGAGTACGCCGCGGACCTGCCGGCGGTGCGCGGGCTCATGAGCGACATGTCCGCGGACCTCGCGGAGCTGCGCGTCGTGCTCGGGGTCCTCCCGCCCCAGCTCGAGCAGGTCACCGGGGAGCTCGAGGGCTTCCGCGACACGCTGGGCGGGATGAGCCGGCGCCTGGACGAGGCGATCGTCCGTCTTGGGCCCCTCGACGAGGAGGTCCCGGGGATGCTGCGCGAGATGCGCGACGAGCTCGACGGCCTGCGCTCCGACCTCAGCCGCCTGCCGTTCATTCGCCGCCGCGACGCGGCGCGCGCCTAGCCGGCAGCGGTCAGCGCCGCCCCGGGCTCGACGGCCGCGAGGCCCAGCGAGTCCGCCACCGGCTTGGACGTCACGCTGCCGCCCGCGACGTTCAGGCCGGCCAGGAAGCCCGGGTCCGAGCGCAGCGCCTCGGCGATCCCGAGGTCGGCGAGCTTCAGGACGTAGGGCATCGTCGCGTTGGTCAGCGCGTAGGTGCTGGTGATCGGCACGGCGCCGGGCATGTTGGTTACGCAGTAGTGCGTCACGCCGTCGACTTCGTAGGTCGGGTCGGAGTGCGTGGTCGGGCGCGACGTCTCGAAGCAGCCGCCCTGGTCGATCGAGACGTCGACCAGCACGGCGTTGCGCTTCATGAGACTGAGCTGCGCGCGGCTGATGAGCTGCGGCGCCCGCGCGCCGTGCACCAGCACCGCCCCGATGACGAGGTCGGCCTCGGGCAGGCGCTGCTCGATGTCCAGCGTCGAGGCGAAGACCGTCGAGCACCGCCCGCCGAGGATCGTGTCCAGCTCGCGCAGGCGGTCGATGTTGCGGTCGTAGACGTAGACCTCCGCCTCCATGCCGATCGCGATGAAGGCCGCGTTCACGCCGACCACGCCGCCGCCGATGATCATCACCTTGCCCGCCGCGACGCCCGGCACCCCACCGAGCAGCAGCCCTCGGCCACCGAGCGGCTTCTCCAGCATGAACGCCCCGGCCTGCGTGGCGATCTTGCCGGCGACCTCGCTCATCGGGGCAAGCAGGGGCAGCCGGCCGCGGGTGTCCTCGACCGTCTCGTAGGCGATGGCCATCGCGCCCGAGTCGACCAGGCCGTGCGTCAGCTCGGGCGCCGCCGCGAGATGGAGGAAGGTGAACAGCGCGTGGCGCGGCTCCAGCCGCCCGATCTCCTCGGGCTGGGGCTCCTTGACCTTGACGACGAGGTCGGCGGCCGCGAACACGGCGTCCGCGTCGGACACGATGCGCGCGCCCTGGGCGGCGTAGTCGCCGTCGGCGATCTCCGAGCCCTCCCCCGCCCCCGCCTCCACGACCACCTCGTGGCCGTGCTCGGCGAGCTCGCGGACGCCGGAGGGCGTGAGTGCCACGCGGTACTCGTCGGGCTTGATCTCGGTGGGGACGCCGACGCGCACGCACGCCGAGAGTAACCGGGTAGCGTCCGAAGCCGTGGACCTCCACCTCGTGCGCAAGGGATCCGGGCCTCCGCTCGTTCTCCTGCCCGGGACATCGAGCGACTGGCGCGTGTTCGCACCGGTGATCGACCGCCTCGCCTCCGGTCGCGACGTCCTCGTCGTCGACCTCCCCGGGTTCGGCGGCTCGCCCGAGCTCGCGGCCGACGTGACGCCCGACCCGCCGGCTCTCGCGCGCGCGGTGGTCGACTTCGTCAGCGGCCTGGGCATCGAGCGCCCGCACGTCGCGGGCAACTCGCTCGGCGCCGCCGTGGCACTGGAGATCGGGGCGCTCAGCGAGGCCGCGACCGTCTGCGCACTCGCGCCGATCGGGTTCTGGACGGATCGCGAGGCCGACTTCTGCGTCACATCCATCGTCAACCAGCGCGACCTCGCCGAGCGCGTGCCCGAGGCGGTGCGCCGGACGCTGCTCGGCTTCACGCCGACCCGCACGCTGATGCTCAACCAGGTGTTCGCGCGCCCGTGGCGCATCCCGCCCGACCAGGCGGTGGCCCTGTCGGAGACCGCAAAGCCAGGGCTCGACCGCGTGATGGACGCCTATCGCCGCTACCGCTTCACGGCCGCTGACCGGATCGACTGCCCGGTGACGGTGGCGTGGGGCACGCGCGACTGGCTGCTGATCCCGCGCGAAGGGCGCCGCGTGCGCCGCGTGCTGCCGCGCGCGCGGATGGTCTGGCTCGAGGGGCTCGGTCACGTCTCGATGTGGGACGACCCCGACCGCGTCGCGGACCTGCTGCTCGAGACGAGCAGCTAGGCGGCGGCGACTGCGGCGCCGGTCGCCGCGCGAGGCCCGGGCGTGAGC
>DAINCW010000145.1:0-301 GCA_036732205.1 Solirubrobacteraceae bacterium
GAGCAGCGCGGCGCAGACGAGAGCGATGCGGACGGAGAGGTGTTTCATCCCAGCGAGGAAGAGGGTGCGCCGCGCGAGGAGGGAGCAGCGCGGCGCAGTATCTGAGACACCGTAGAGAACCAGATGTTGCGCACGATTAGGGTTCCCGGCGCCATGAGCCCGCTCGCGATCGCCCCTGACGATGTCGTCGCCACCTTCGACGAGGCCGAGGCCAACGACCGGCCGCCGCTCCTGGTCACCGAGCCGCTCGTCCGCTTCCTGGACGGCTGCGGGCTGGGCCAGGGCCCGCTCGAGGTCGAGC
>DAINCW010000145.1:311-5859 GCA_036732205.1 Solirubrobacteraceae bacterium
CCCGCCGCGCCCGCCGCTGCCGCCGAGCGCCCATGACGTCCTGCGCGAGGCCCGCCTGCTGCGCGCCCTGGAGCCGACCGTGGCCCGTGTGCCCAGGGTGCTCGCGGTCGGCGCCGACGAGTCGATCATCGGCGCGCCCTTCTACGTCATGGAGCGCTGCGAGGGGCACGTGATCACGAAGAGCGTCCCCGAGGAGCTGGACACGCCCGAGGAGAAGCGCCGCATGAGCGAGGAGCTGATCGACTCGCTCGTGGAGGTCCACTCCGTCGACTGGGAGGCGGCCGGGCTGGAGGGCTTCGGCAAGCCGACGGGCTACCTCGAGCGCCAGCTGCGCCGGTTCACCGGCCTGTGGGAACACAACCGCACGCGCGACATCCCGCAGGTGGAGACGGTCGGCAACTGGCTCGCGGAGAACGTGCCCGAGTCCGGCCCGGCGACGATCGTGCACGGCGACTACCGGCTCGGCAACACGATGCTGGCGACGAGCGCCCCGGCGAGCCTCGTGGCGATCTTCGACTGGGAGATGGCGACGATCGGCGACCCACTCGCCGACCTCGGCTACCTGTGCACGCTGTGGGTCAGCCGCGACGACCCGTCGCTGGGCATGTTCGAGCTGAGCGGCGTCACGCGGCAGGACGGCTTCTACACCCGCGCGGAGCTCGTCACGCGCTACGAGGAGCGCTCGGGCCGCTCGATGACCGACATCCGCTGGTACCAGACCCTCGCGCTGTGGAAGTCGATCGTCTTCATGGAGGGCAACTACAAGCGCGCCGTGAGCGGGACGACCGACGATCCGTACCTGCGGCAGTTCGGCGACGGCGTGATCCTGCTCGCCCGGCGCGCCGAGGAGGCGGCGTTCGGTGGCTGACCCGCTGCGGGGGCTGCTGCTGGACTTCGGGGGGGTCCTGACCACGAACATCTTCGACTCGTTCTCGGCCTTCTGCGACGCCGAGGGCCTCGACCCCGTGACCGTCCGAGACGCGTTCCGGTCGGACCCGGTGGGCCGGGCGCTGCTGTTCGACCTCGAGCTGGGCAAGCTCGACGAGGCCGGCTTCGAGGCGCCGTTCTGCCGGCTGCTCGGCCTGTCCGACGACCGCGCGCCGGGGATGATCGAACGCCTCTTCGGCGGCATGAAGGCCGACCACGCGATGCTGAACGCCGTGCGGGCATTCAAGGGGCTCGGCGTGCGCACGGGCCTGCTGTCGAACTCGTGGGGCGAGGGCCGCTACGACCGGTCGCAGTTCCCGGAGCTGTTCGACGCCGTCGTCATCTCGGCCGAGGAGGGCATGCGCAAGCCCGACCCGGAGATCTACGCGCTGGCCACGGAGCGGATGGGCCTGCCGCCCGAGGAGATCGTGTTCGTCGACGACCTGCCCGGCAACCTCAAGCCCGCCCGCGCGATGGGCATGGTCACGCTGGTCCACGTCAGCGCGCAGGAGACGGTCACCCAGCTCGAGGAGCTGCTCGGAATGACGCTTCGCAGCGCAACCTGAGCTAGATTCCAGAGCAATGGGGAGGATCGTGGCCGGAGTCGTGCTGCTCGCGTGCGCGTTCGCCTGCTCGTTCGCGCGCGCCGACTCGCTGTACAGCGGGCACGGCCCACGCCCGGGCCCCGACATCCTCTACGAGACGCCGGCGACCGACACCGCGCCGCAGCTGACGAACAACGCGGCGTGGCACGCCAAGCCGATCCTCGTCTCCGGCGCGACCGCGTACCGCGACGGCGAGTTCCTCTACCAGGACTTCCTCTACGAGGACCACGGCGCGAACAGCGGGATGCGCGACCCCAACGACCCGCGTTCGAACGCCGGGACGTCGAGCGACAGCTTCTCGGCGCCCAACGGCACGTACACCTACCCGACCGATGCCGCCAAGTACGGCAACAACGCGGCCGACCTCGTCGAGCTCCGCGTGCAGCCGATGGCCACCGAGACGGCGTTCCGGATCACGCTCAACACGCTGCTCGACCCCACGCTGGTCGGCATGACGATCGCCATCGGGGACTCGCCGGTTCCGGTGGCGGTCCCGCACGGCGCCAACGCGACGGCGAACGCGGCGACGTTCCTGACCGTCCATGGGACCACCGCCGACCTGGTCGACGCCACGGGCAAGACGGTCGGCACGACCGCGCCCACGGTCACCATCGACACGACCCGGCGGCAGTTCGACATCCGCGTGCCCCACAGCTCCTGGGACCCGGGCGCCAGCACCGTGAAGCTGTCGGCCGGCGTCGGGCTGTGGGATGTCGCCAACGACCGCTACCTGATCCCGCAGGGCAGCGCCGACGCCACGCACCCGGGCGGCGCGGGCTCGCTCCCCGCGCCGACGGCCTTCTTCAACGTCGCGTTCCGCGCGGCCGAGCCGGTGGCCTTCACACCCGGCAGCCCCGACACGCTCGCCAACCCGTCCTGGTGGCGCGACCGCGCCCAGGGCGAGGCGCTGAAGACCGGGGACTTCGGG
Organism: Solirubrobacteraceae bacterium; assembly: GCA_036732205.1. Lineage (GTDB taxonomy): Bacteria > Actinomycetota > Thermoleophilia > Solirubrobacterales > Solirubrobacteraceae > VAWY01. The sequence goes on from DAINCW010000145.1 coordinate 2,772, forward strand.
AAGTTCACAGCGAACGTGGACTTCGCCAAGCTCGCGGCCAGGACCAACGACGACTCCGGCGTGCCGACGACCGGCCCGATGGACCGCATCATGGCCAGCCACTTCGAGACCAAGCAGGGCATCGACTACTCGCAGTTCTGCGGCACGCCGACCGCCTGCCTCGGGGTCTACCGCGGCCAGCTCCAGCCCTACGCGATCTACATCCCGAAGAAGCCGACACCGCCCGGCGGCTGGCCGCTGACGCTGCTGCTGCACTCACTGGGCGCGAGCTACAACCAGTTCCTGGGCAGCCACAATCAGTCGGAGCTCGGCGATCGCGGGCCGGGATCGATCGTGATCTCGGCCGAGGGCCGCGGCACGGACGGCTGGTACTACGACTACGCGGGTGCCGACACGTTCGAGATGTGGGCCGACGCCGCCCAGCGCTTCCCGCTGAACGCCGGCCACACGACGATCTCGGGCTACTCGATGGGCGGGTACGCGACGTACAAGTTCGCGACGCAGTTCCCTGACCTGTTCGCGAAGGCGCAGCCCGTGGTCGGCCCGCCCGGGCTCGGCATCTGGGCACCGCCGGCCGACCCGGTCCCCGGAGGGCAGGCGTCCAACACGAACAACATGCTGCCGTCGGTGCGCAACATCCCGTTCCTGATCTGGGACGGGACCGTCGACGAGCTCGTCCCCGTGGCGAGCGCGGTCGCCCAGGCGCAGAAGTTCGACGACCTCGGCTACCGCTACATCTTCGACCTGTTCAACACCGGCGACCACCTCGCCCTCGCCGTCAACGACGAGTACGGGCCCGCGGCCAAGTTCCTGGGCGATCCCGCCGTCGACCGCGATCCGGCGCACGTCACCTACGTCGTCAACCCGACCATGGACTTCGCGCACGTCCGCACGAAGGCCGACCACGCCTACTGGACGAGCGCGCTGACCGTCCGCAAGAGCGACGCGACGTTCGGCACGATCGACGCCGTGTCACACGGCTTCGGCTTCGGCGACCCCAAGCCCAACGACACGCAGACGACCGAGGGCGCGCTGACCGGCGGGCAGGCCCCCGCGCTGCCGTACAGCGAGCGCAGCAAGGACTGGGGCCCGGTGCCGACGCAGCCCGTCGCAGACGTCCTCGACCTCGACCTGACGAACATCAGCCACGCGGCGATCAACCTGGCCCGGGCGAGGCTCACCTGCGGCGCCACCGTGAACGTCAAGACCGACGGGCCGGCGACCGTGACCTTCCCGGGCTGCTCGCGGTCGGTGAAGGTCGCGGACGCCGGGACGACCACCAGCAGCGGCTCGCCGGCGCGATGCGCGAGCCGCCGCAGCGTCCGGATCACCGTCCGCATGCCGCGCGGGGCTCGGGTCCGCTCCCTCGCGGTGACGGTCGGCGGGCGGAAGGTCAAGGCCCACCGCGCGCGCGACGGGCGGATCAGGGTGAGCCTGCGCGGCGCGAAGAAGGGCGTCTACACGGTTCGCGTCCGCCTGACCTACACGGCGCACGGCCGCACCGCCACCAAGAGCACCACGCGCCACTACCGCACCTGCGTGCGCGGCGCCAAGAAGAAGAAGTCCTAGGCGCGCTCAGGCGTCGACGGCGCCCCGCTCGATGCGCCGGCGCAGCTCCGCGCCCCGCCCGGCCGACACGGCGCGCGCGGCGCGGCTGTCGGTGAGCTCGACGCCGCGCTGCGCGGCGAGGTCGAGCAGCTCCTGGCGCTCGGTGCCCTCGGCCGCGGAGCGCGCGAACAGCCAGCCGAACAGGCAGATCGTGAGGATCGAGCCCTCGATCATCATGATCGCGCCCGCGGTGTTCTGGTCGGCGAGCGCCGACACGTGCCAGCGATGCTCACCCGCCGCGTAGTCCGGGTAGAACCGCGTCCCGGACCACACGAGGACGTTGCCCAGGATCGCGCCCGCCAGGCGCACGCCGATGATGTAGACGAGCTTCGCGACGTTGCCGAACCACGCGGGCGTGGGCAGCGGCCCGAACAGCGGCATCCACATGTTCACGCCGCACGCGATGAACAGCGTGTGCTCGAGGGCGTGGACACCCTGGCTGTGCAACGCGGCCTGGTAGAGGCCGGGCAGGTGCCAGAGGTAGAGGTTGACCGCCCACAGCGGCAGCGCGATCGCCGGGTGGGCCAGATTGCGCAGCCACCCCAGCCAGCGGATGCGCAGTAACGGCGCGAGCAGCGGGCCGGTCAGGCCGAGGACGAGCAACAGCGCCCCGAGGTCGGCGATCAGCAGGTGCTCGGCCATGTGGGCGAGGAACAGCTCGTCACTGATGTGCGCGAGCGGCGACGCGAGCGTGAGCACGATCAGGCCGAGGCCGGAGTAGAAGCACGCCTGGCGCCAGCCCTCCACCGGCTTGCCGGCCATCCCGAGGTTGCGGGCGCGCACGGCGTAGAGCACCGCGGCGATCGCGGTGGGACCGAGCTGGAGCGGCGCAACCACCGGTCCGCCGACGTGCGCGAGCGGCACGATCATGCGCGTAGGGTCGCACGGCCGATGCGCCGGTTCGCCGCCCTCGGGCGGACCTGCACCTAGATGAGTGATTCCGCCACGCGTGCGCACGGTGGTCCGCCGCCGGCGCCGGGAGCGCCCCTGCGGGCGCGACGAACAGCATCTTCGAGGGAGGGAGCTGCTTGCTGGGGGGGGATCTTCACGCGATTGGTGCCTAGGGGTTGGTATGCGACCCCCAGATACCAATTGCGCCGAAAGCACCATCAGGCCACAGCCGCAACCCGCCGCTCACGCCCCCGAAGCCCGTCGTTCGTCGCGCCCGAAGGGGCGCTCACCGGCGCCGCGTGGCCGACCGACCGCGCGGGGCCGAGCGATCGCGGCCGCTAGCCCGCGGCGAGCAGCGCGACCCCGGTCAGCGCGGCCCCCACCCCGATGGCCTGCCCGCGCGCGATGCGCTCGGCGAGCAGAAGCCGGGCGAGCACCACGGTCGCGATCGGGTAGAGCGAGCCGACGACCGCGACGATCGACAGCAGACCCTTCGTCGTCGCCCACGCGTAGAGGCCGGTGGCGCTGAGGTCGACGATCCCGATCGCCGCGAGCTGCCACAGGTCACGGCGCGGCGGGACCAGCGGGG
>DAINCW010000145.1:5869-6782 GCA_036732205.1 Solirubrobacteraceae bacterium
TGATCGGCGTCGCGGCCACGCGCGAGAACAGCAGCGTCCACAGGACGCCCTCGTCCGCCGCGCGGTCGGCGCCGACGAAGTACGAGCCGAACCCGACGGCGGCGACGAGGGCCAGCACGATGCTCTGGCGGCTCGCGCGCCGGACGTCCTCCTCATGGCCGGGCTCGCGCGAGGCGAGCACGACGCCGATCGCCGCGCACGCGAGGCCCGCTCCCTGCACGGCGCTCGGCTGGTCGCCGGACGTCAGGCCGACGATCACCGGCAGCGCGAGCCCCACCGCCGAGATGGGCGCGACGATGCTCATCGTCCCGATCGCGAGCGCGCGGTAGAACGCGGCGAGGCCGAAGATCCCGGCGCAGCCCGCGCCCATGGCGGCGGCGACCGCGCCCACCGAGGGAATGGGCCCGCCCGCCGCGGCGACCGCGACGGCGATGACCACGAGCCCCGCCGCCTCGATCGTGAGCAGGACGGTGAGGACCGGCAGCGACCGGCTCTTCAGCCCGCCGAAGAAGTCCGCGACGCCCCAGCACGTCGAGGCGCAGAACGCCAGCGCGATCGCCGCCACGAACTGGGGTGCCCGTCAGCCGCTCTTCGGCGGAGGCGCGAGGATGTCGACGACGGAGTTGACGGCGTCCGCGCCCGTCTGCCCGACGGGCGGCGGGAGCTGCTTGACGGAGTTGGCCACCGTGCCGCCGATCACGCGGACGGGGTTCGGCGCAGCGCCGCCTCCGCCCCCCGACCCGCCGGAGGCGCCGCCCGACCCTCCGCCCAACGACGGCGGCGTCGCGGGCGACGAGGGCGTGCTCGGGCCGGTCGGCGTCGTGCCCGGCGACGTCGGGCGCGTTCCGCCGCCGCCCGGAGCCGTGCCACCGCCGCCGCGGTGCACCCGCGCCGGCGCCCCGCCGTGCAGGGG
>DAINCW010000146.1:0-6747 GCA_036732205.1 Solirubrobacteraceae bacterium
CTCGGCGGCAGCGCGGTCGCGGCGTGCTTCGCCGACGAGCGCGACCAGCTCGCTGCGGTTGCTCGCCAGGCGCACGAGGCCGAGGTCGGCCATGGCCTGGGTGTTGATCTTCGCGTGGCCCACGGGCAGGCCGTAGGAGACGACCGGGCAGCCGCGGGCCATCGCCTCGAGGCAGGTCACGCCGCCCGTGGAGTGCACGAGGACGTCCGCGGCGGCGAGCAGCTCGTCCATCCGCTCGGTGAAGCCGAGCACGCGAACATTCGGCCGGTCGCCGAACGCCGAGTCGAGCTTGCGCCTCATCGGCTCGCTGCGCCCCGCGAGGCAGACGACCGTTGCCTCGGGGTCGTCGTCGATGAGCGCCTGCACGGCGCCGACGAGGTCCCCCAGCCCCCAGCCGCCGCCGGAGACCAGCAGGGTCGGCCGGTCCTCGGGCAGGCCGAGCGCGCGGCGCGCCTCGGCGCGGCAGCGCGGGCGCAGGAACGCGCGCGAGATCAGCGGCTGCACGAGCCTGACCGAGTCGGGCCCGGCGATCCGCTCGACGGGCGCCATCGACTCGCCGTACATGACGAGGTGCATGTCCACGCCGGGCTGGGCCCAGAAGAACAGCCCCGTCATGTCGGTGATCGTGGCGATCGTGGGGCAGCGGATCTTGCCCTGGCGGCGCAGGCGCGCCATCACGACCGTGACGGCCGGGTAGGTCGAGACGACGACGTCGGGGTCGTGGGAGTTGATGCGGCGGCGCAGCGGGCGCGCGCCGAAGAGGCAGAGCATGAAGCGGGCGTTCCAGCGCACGGGCGGGATGTGCTCGAGCAGCCAGTAGACGATCGTGTACGTCCACGGGATGAACCGCAGCTGGATCCTGTAGCCGTCCTCGACGACCGCCTTGAGGGTGTGGCCCATCTCGTGGAGGCCGTCGATCACCGTCACCTCGACGGGCTCGGCCTGGGCGCTGAGCTGCTCGGCCATGGCACGCGCAGCCGCCGCATGCCCCTCGCCGACGTCGGCGGAGAGGATCAGGACGCGCTTCGGGCCAGGGCGGCGCACATCCGTGCGCTTGCGGTTGCGAAAGAGACGCATGAGAGAGACGGGCGACCAGGACGGGCGGCACTCTGCCCAGGGCCTGGTCGGAGACCATACCCGCGCACGAGGATGCCGTTACGAAATCCCCGGGTCCAGGCAGGACCTGAAAATCCCCTGACTGCGCGCCTCAGCCGGCGGGAGGCGGGGTCGGCGGGAGCACCGGGGCGGGCGGCGGGCTCGCCTGGCGCATGTCGTCGACCACTCGCTGGACGATGCGAAACGCGGGCCGCGCGACCCCATCTGGTCCGATGAGCGCCGTGTCCCAGGAGTCGTGCTTGGTCAGCGCGTTCCATTCGTAGAGGTAGATGCGGGTGACTCGCGGGCTGAGCTGGGCGAGGCGGTGGAACAGCCAGTCGGTCGCCAGGGCGGCGTGCGCCGGCGACTGCACGAACTGCACCATTGACTTGTTGTTGCGGCCCACGATGCCCCCGGTCTCCGTGAACCAGACCTCGCCGCTGGTGATGCTCAGCAGCAACTCGGTGTTCGCCGTCTGCAGCCGGTTGGCGTCGCGGTAGTTGTGCAGACCCCAGTAATGCGGGTCGCCGCGGTTGCGCCGCTGGAACTCGCCGACCCAACCCGGCATGTTGGGGAAGTCCAGGAGCTCAGCCGCCAGGACGTGGCAGGCCGGGCAGATCCCTCGCAGCGCCCGGTAGTAGCCGACCATGCGATCGACGTGGTGGCAGGTGGGCTCGCCGCAGTAGTTCGCCTCATTCCACACCGCATAGTCGGCCACCCACGGGTAGCGGGCGTGCAGGCGGCGCATCTGCGCGGCGTACTGGGCCACCGTGGGGAGCACACGCGTGCGACCGGCCCGGCGCGAGTGGTCGATGCTCAGCAGCGGCGAGACGCCCGCGTCGCGCGCCTGCGCGAGCCACGAGTCCAGCGCCGCGCTCTGCGCGGGCACGTCGAGCGTGTCCCACGCCACCGAGTAGCGGGCGATCGCGATGTGCAGGCCGGCGAAGCGCGAGTCGCCGAACATCGTGGCCTTCTGGTCGCCGATGCCGATGCGCAGCTCGGCCGCGGCCGGCGCCGCAAGCACGGCGAGCGCCAGCGCGGCGATGGCCAGGGCGCGCTTCACTCGGTTGGCCGCGTCCACGGCCGCCGAGTCTAAGAACTCTAGGCAGCCACTACCTCAGCAGCCTCCAGTGGGACGCCGATCACCTTCAGCCGGCGCGACAGCGCGGTGAACGCGAACGCGTGCGTGACCTCCGACGGGAAGCCCATGACCTCGAACGGCTCGGACGGGTCGTGGCCCGGCGGCACGAGCACCAGCGTCGCGATCGGAACGAGCTCCTTGAGGCTGGCCTGGATGCGGCGCCGCAGGCCCGGGTCCTTCGCCTTCTCCTTGAGGAACCACGTGCCGTAGGCGAGGTGGCGGTGCTCGTCCTGGGCAATCCTCTTGAAGCCCTCCGTGAAGCCCGGCAGGACGCCGTTGTTGTCCATGAACTCGGTGATGTAGAACTGCCCGGTCAGCGCCAGGGTCCCCTCGATGACCAGGTGGTACAGCGTCACGAAGTCGACCTTGGCCTCCATGTCCGTCGGATCGGCAAGGAGCCGGTCCTGGGCCTTGACCAAGTGGTTGTCGAACAGGTCGATGAAGGCGTCGCTGACGTCCTTGCGCGCCTGGTTCAGACGGTCCTCGAACGTCCCGTCGTACTTGACGACCTGCTCGTAGAAGCGGTTGAAGTGCTGCGCGTGGCGCGCCTCGTCGACCTGCTGGGTCGTGAGGAAGGCCTCCTCGCCCTGGGACTCGTACGCGCGCACGAGCCCCGAGAACTGCGTCGTGACGCGCTCCTCGCCCACGAAGAAGGACGACAGGTTCCAGGCGATGCTCGCGCGCTCCTCCTCGTTGAACCGCTCCCAGTCCTGCTTGTCCTGCGTGAAGTCGATGTCCTGGGAGATCCAGTTCTGGCGCTCCCACAGGTTGTAGAGCTGCTGGGGGTCCATGAGCTGGATGGAGGCGAGCTTGGAGTCGTCCGTGATCGTTCCGACGTCGCCCTGCTGGGTGAGTTCGAGGAGAAGAGCCATGTTGAGCAGTCAACAGCCCATTTGACACTATGTCAAGTACCCATACAGTGGTGCAATGGCGTCCGTGAAGACCCGATCGAGCAAGGGCCAGGAGGTCGAGGCGAGCGTCCTCGCGGCGACCGAGGATCTCCTGACCGAGGGCCATTCGTTCGCCGGCCTGGGCGTCGAGCGCATCGCTACGCGCGCGGGCATCGGGCGCACCGCGTTCTACTTCTACTTCCGCGACAAGCGCGAGCTGCTCATGCGCCTGGCCGAGGGCGTCACCGATCAGCTCTACGCCGAGGCCGAGGCCTGGTGGGAGGGCGAGGGCGAGGACCGCGACGACCTGGCACGGGCGATGACACGCATCGCCGCCCTGTTCCGCGAGCACGCGCCGCTGCTGCGCGCGGTCATCGAGGTGTCCACCTACGACGACGAGATCGGCGGTTTCTGGCGCGCGATCGTCGGGCGCTTCGTGGACGCCAACCGCCGCCGGATCGAGTCCGAGCAGGCCGCCGGCCGGGTGGGCCCCATCGACGCGCAAGCGACCGCGTACTCGCTCACGTGGATGGTCGAGCGCGTCTACTACCAGCAGATCGTCATGGAGCAGCAGCTCGACGACGACCGGCTCGTCGAGACCCTCACCGAGATCTACCTGCGGGCGATCTTCGGCGCCAGCTAGCGCCCGGCGCGGATCGCGTCGAACTCCCCGGTCTCGAGGCGGCGCGTGAGCTCCGCATCGATCTCGTGCTCGGCGGTCTCGGGCTGGAGGCGGCGCAGGCGGCGGCGGAACTTGAGGATCTCGAGGACGTAGACGAGGTAGACGCTCGCCGCCGCGACGACCAGCCCGATGGCCGCCAGCGCGATCGAGCCGGCGAGCTTGAAGTGCCCGTGATGGTCGGAGTACGGCACGAAGCGCATCGCCAGCGCCAGGCCCGCGAGCAGCAGCGTCCACACGTAGATGTACACGGCGGTCCTGCGCTGCGAGAAGCCGATCCGCGCCAGGCGGTGGTGGAAGTGCTCGTCGTCGGCGCGGTAGACCGGCCGGCGGTACTTCAGGCGCTTGAGGATCACGAACGTCGTGTCCAGGAAGGGCACGGCGAGCAGCACGAGCGGGAAGCCGACCGCCACCACGGCCGGCGTCTTGACCGTTCCCTCGATCGCGACGCACCCCATCACGAGCCCCAGCAGGTTCGACCCGCTGTCGCCCATGAAGACCGACGCTGGATAGAAGTTGTGGGAAAGGAAGCCGAGCGACGCGCCGGCGGTAAGCGCAGCGAGAATGGCCGCATAGTTCTTGCCCAGGTCGAACGCGATGACCGCGAACGCGATCGCCACTATCGCGCAGACGCCCGCCGCCAGCCCATCGACGCCATCGCTGAAGTTCACGACGTTCATCACGACGATCAGCGCGAGCACGGTGACCGGGTCGGCGGCGCCGCCGAGGTCGACATGGCCGAGGAACGGCGCGGTGAAGTTCTGCACCGCGACGCCCGACAGGACCGGAACCAATGCGGCCCCCGTCTGACCGATGAGCTTCAGGAGGGGGTTGAGGTCGACGAGGTCGTCGATCGCGCCGACGACGGTGATGATCACCGCGCCTCCGAGGATCCCCGTGAACACCGGGTGCGGGTGGACCAGCCCCGACTGCGCGGGCAGCCAGATCAGCCCCGCGAGCACGCCGGCGGCGAGGATCGCGATGCCGCCGAGCCGCGGCGTCGGCCGGTCCGATAGGCCGCGGTCGCTCGGTTGGTCGACAGCGCCGAGTGCGCGCGCGAGCCGGCCCGTGACCGGGGTGAAGGCCCAGGCCGCCACGGCGGCGACGGCGAACGCCAGCACGGCGTCGCGCTGGTAGCCGCTCACGCCGCGGCCCTGCTGAGATCCGCAGCGTCGGTGAGTGAGGACCCTCGGGGTCTCACGCGGCCTCGAGCATCGTGCGGGCCAGGTCGCCGGGGTCCCGCCGCACGCGTTGGCCGGCGGGATGGGAGCGGCGACGCAGCTCGATCGCGCTGGGATCGACGAGCGGGCGCAGCTTGTCCTCGCGCATGAGCCACTCGTCGACGCCACCCAGGCGCCCGCCGTACGTCGTGTAGACCGGCGTGCCGAGCGCGACGGCCTCTCGGTTCATCGTGCCGCCCGCGGACACGACGAGGTCGGCCAGCCCGATCAGGCTCTGTGCGTCGACGGCGCGCTCCGCGACGATCAGCGACGGCAGCTTCTGGTCGCTCAGCTCCTTGCGCTGCGTGTCCGTGCGCGGCAGGACGACGGCGTGGACGTCCTCGCGGCTGCCGAGATGGTCGACGACGCGCGGGAAGATCGCGTTGGCCTTGCGGTGGTACAGCGAGACGTCCGGCGGCGGGCGCAGGATGACTAGGAGCCGCTCGCGGTCCACACCCAGCTCGTCGAGGACGACGGGGTCCGGCTCGAAGTCGGCGAGGTAGTACTCCTCCTTGAGGCCCGGATAGCGGCGCAGCTTGGACTCGGTGGCGCCGTACGGCCGCAGCCGCTCGGGCGGGATGGCCTCGGGGACCAGGACCATCCGGGCGAGGCGACAGCCGATGCGGTGCTGGACCGACGCCCACTCGTAGTCGAACGTGTTGACCGCCGGGATGCCGAGCGTACGCGCGGCGATCGCCAGGTCGTTGCTGCCGTGGGCGATCGCGAGGTCGAAGCCGCCGCGCTGGGCGAAGTCGCGCGCCTTGCTCGTGCGCGAGACGAGCGACGCGAGCTTGCTCAGCCGGCCCGCGCCACCGTGGCGCCCGAAGGCCGTGTGCGCCATCCCGTGCAGCTCGAGGAGGCCGAGCGTCTGCGCGTAGTCGCGCGCCGTGACCTCGACCTCGTGTCCCTGGGCCCGCAGGCGCTCGATGATCGGCCGGAACACCAGCACGTGGGCCGGCGCGGTCATGTCGATCCAGATGCGCATCAGGCAGAGGCTGTCACGCGCGCCCGATCGAGCCACAGCGAGAAGGCCATGAGCCCCCAGATCTGGCGGCTGAGGTCCTCGCGGCCGGACACGTGGCGGTCGATCACCGACCCGACCGCGGCCGGGTCGAAGACGCCGTGGCGGCGCAGGGCGTCGGGCGAGAGGACGTCGCGTGCGAAGGGCTCCAGGTCGCCGCGCAGCCACGCCGCCGCGGGGATCGAGAAGCCCTGCTTGCGTCCCTGCACGATCTCCTCGGGCAGCAGCGGCTCGACGGCACGGCGCAGCAGGCGCTTCTTCGCGAAGCCCTTGACCTTCATGTCGCGCGGGAGCTCGAAGGCGAAGCGGGCGACGTGCTCGTCGAGGTACGGCACGCGGGCCTCGAGCGAGTGGCTCATGCTCGCCCGGTCGGTCTTCACCAGCAGGTCGTCGACGAGGTAGATCCCGAGGTCGACGTCCTGGAGGCGCGCGAGCGGGTCCGCGCCCGCGGTCTCGGAGTAGCGGGCGCGCCACGCTTCGAGCGGGTCAGCCCCGCGACGTCCGTCGAGCAGCTCGGCGCGCGCGTCCGGCGCGAAGATCTCCTTCCACAGGTGGTGGGCGTCGAGCGGGTCGTGCCCGAGCCCGCTGGCGAAGCGCTTGAGGCGGTAGTCGAAGCTGACCTTCCTGCTCGAGCTGGGCAGCAGCGCGGCGGTGGCACGCAGCGGGCCGCGCGCCCCCCCCAGCCGCGGCGAGAGCAGGTC
>DAINCW010000147.1:0-2670 GCA_036732205.1 Solirubrobacteraceae bacterium
ATCCCGTAGGGCAGGTTGGCCACGACCTTCGTCGGCTCGGGGCGCAGCGCGCCGAGGTCCAGCGCCAGCGCATCGGCGAGGTGCAGGGTGACGTTGTCAAACGGGTCGATCGCATCGCGCAGTGCAGGCTCCAGCGACCGGTCAATCTCGACCACGTGGACGTGGCGCGTCCGGGCCGCGAGGTGCTCGGACAAGACGCCCAGACCACCGCCCACCTCGAGGCAGACGTCGTCGGCGCCAAGCTCCGCCGCACGCTCGATGACGCCGAGCAGGTTGGAGTCGACGAGGAAGTTCTGGCCGAGGTCGCGGTTGGGGCGCACGCCGAACTCGCGCATGCGGCGCAGGCTGGGCTGCACCGGCCCGCCGATGCGCTCGGCGGTCACCAGCCGAAGACGCGAGCGGCGGTCCGCCCGACGTCGCGGTCGAGCTCCTCGAGCGACACCCCTCGTCGCTCGGCCACGAAGCGCGCGGTGTGCATGACGAACGCGGGCCGGTTGCGCTCCTTGCGCACGGCCTGCGGCGAGAGGTACGGCGCGTCCGTCTCCACCAGGAGACGGTCCGCGGGGACCCGCTCCGCGGCGTCGGCCAGGTCGGCCGCGCCCGGGTAGGTCACGTTGCCGGCGAACGAGACGAACCAGCCGTGGTCGAGGACCTCGTCGAGGTGCTCGGGCATCGAGAAGCAGTGCATGACGACGCAGACGCCGGAGGCGCGCTCGCGCAGGGTCGCCAGCGTGTCCTGGACGGCGGCGCGCGTGTGGATGACCAGCGCCTTACCGGTCTCGGCCGCCAGGCTGATGTGCGCCTCGAATGCGCGTGCCTGGTCGGCGTGGGGCGCGTGCTCGCGGTGGTAGTCGAGGCCGGTCTCGCCGATCGCGACGCAGCGGTCGTGCTCCGCGAGCGCGCGCAGCTCGGCGACGTCGCCCACGTCGAAGCCCTCGCTGGCGTTCGGGTGGCGCCCGACGGCCGCGAACACTTCCGGGTAAGCGTCGGCCGCCGCCAGCGCGCGGCGGCAGGAGTCGCGGTCGGTCCCGATCGTCACCAGCCGGTCGACGCCCGCCGCCGTGGCCTCGGCCACCAGCTCCTCGTCGGGCGCCCTGCACGCGTCGAGGTGCGTGTGGCTGTCGATCATCGCTTCGGGAAGAGCGGCTCGATGCGCTCGACGGCGACCGGTGCTGCCTTGCCGAATTCCGCGTTCGCCAGCGCCGTGTCCGGCCGGCCGAGCGCCGTGAGGACCTTCTCGGTCGACGCCGGCATCCACGCGTGCAGCAGCACGGTCACCACCCGCAGGCCCTCGGCCAGCGAGGCCAGCGCGCGGTCGAGGTCGCCCGCCCGGTCGGGGTCCTTGGCCAGCACCCACGGCGCCTGCTCTTCGACGTAGCGGTTGAGGCGGCGCACCGCGCGCCAGATCAACTCCAACGCAGCCGTGATCTCCATCGCGTCGAGTGACGTTGCGACATCAGCGGTGATCGCGAGATCGTTCCCGAGTCCTTCGTCGAGCACCGCACCTGGCACGTTGCCCTCGCGGTAGCGGACGATCATCGCCGTCGTGCGGCTCGCGAGGTTGCCGTAGTCGTTGGCGAGCTCGGCCTCGTAGCGGGCCTCGAAGCCCTCCTGCGAGACGGGCCCGTCCTCACCGAACGAGACCTCCCTCGACAGGTAGAACCGCAGCGGGTCCGCGCCGAACTCATCGACCACGGCGAACGGATCGATGACGTTGCCGCGCGACTTGCTCATCTTCTCCATCTCGCCCTCGCGCGGGCTGAGCAGGAAGCCGTGGACGAACACGTGGCCCGGTAGGTCGAGTTCGGCGGCCATCAGCAGCGCCGGCCAGTAGACCGTGTGGAACTTCAGGATGTCCTTGCCGATGAGGTGGTGCGTCGGACGGCCCCAGTACGTCGCCGTCAGGTCCTCGCCGGGCCGCGCGAAGCCCAGCGCGGTGACGTAGTTGAGGAGCGCGTCGAACCACACGTAGAAGACGTGCGACTCGTCCCACGGCACGCGCACGCCCCATCCGAGCTTGGCCCGCGTCAGCGAGACGTCCTGCAGGCCCTGCGCGACGAATGACCGCGCCTCGTTGAGCCGCGAGCGCGGCAGGACGAAGTCCGAGCCCTCGGCCAGCAGCTCCTCCAGGCGCTCCTGGAAGGACGAGAGGCGAAAGAAGTAGTTCTCCTCCTGCTCGCGGATCAGCGGGATGAAGTGGATCGGGCACGTGTTGTCCGGCCCGATCTCGGCGTCCATCTTGAAGTCCGCGCAACGGGGGCAGTACCAGCCCTCGTACATCCCCTTGTACACGTGGCCGTTGTCGTTGACGCGCGAGAGGATCTCCCGGACGCGCTCGTGGTGCCGCGGGTCGGTCGTGCGGATGAAGAAGTCGTTCGAGAGGTTCAGCAGCGGCGTCAGGCCTTTGAAGCGCTCGGAGTTGCGGTCGGCCATCTCCTGCGGCGTCACGCCCTCGGCCTCGGCGGCCAGCGCGACCGGCTCGCCGTGCTCGTCGGTGCCCGTGAGGAAGAAGACGTCCTCGCCGCGCTGGCGCATGTGGCGGGCCAGGACGTCGGCCGCGATCGCCGTGTACGCGTGCCCCAGATGGGGGGCCGCGTTGACGTAGTAGATCGGCGTGGTGACGTAGAACGCCATGGCGCTAGCTGGTCAGCTCTCGATAGAGCTCATTGG
>DAINCW010000147.1:2680-5582 GCA_036732205.1 Solirubrobacteraceae bacterium
GCATGCCCGAGATGGGGCTGCGCGTTGACGTAGTAGATGGGCGTCGTGACGTAGAACGGCACGACGGGGCAGGCTACCCGGCGCGCTGCGCAGCCCCGCGAGCGGCGACTCGCCGCGCGCGGCGGCGACGTGTCACCAGCGTCCCGCCCGGCACCGATACGGCGACGAGCGCGAGGCCCAGCCAGGCGAGGGGCGACAGGTGCTGCGGCGATGCGATCCGCTCGGCGAACGTCGGCCTCGATGGGGCCGGCACCGGCTCGCGCGGCGTGCGCCGCGGCAGGGCGACGATGCGTGGCGCACGGGGCGCCGGGCGCGGGTCGTCACCGAGCAGCGCGAGCGGATCGCGGTAGCCGAAGGGGTCGGCGGTCACACGCGCGCCGAGGCGGATCGCCGGTCCGCCCGCCACGCCGATGGTGCCGCGGCGCCGGACCTGCGCCCCGCGGCGGACGGTGATCGAGCGAAGCCGTAGGACCGTCGCGGTCAGGCGCCCGCACCGCAGGCTCACGCCGAGCCCGAAGCGCGGCACCGCGCCGGAGTAGGCGACGGAGCCCGTGCATGGCGCGACCACGCGCTCTCCGGGACGCGCGGCCAAATCGACGCCCCGGCGCTGGCCGGCGGCGAAGGGGTCGTGGCCGTAGCGGTAGGCCTTGGCGACGCGACCTGGCACGGGCGCGCGCCACGGGCCGTCCGCCGCCGCCGGGGACGGCAGCACGAACGGCGCGGCGAGGATGAGGAGCAGGATCGCGAGCATCGCTTCGACCGTACGGCCCGCGCCCAGCGACGCCGGCGCGCAAGCGTCATCCGGCGCGCTGGTGGCACGTGCCCGTCACGAAGCGCGGCTCATCTCTCCTTCACCGCGCGGTACAGCTCGTTCGCCGCCACGCCGGTGAGCTCGGAGACCACGCTCGCCGCCGGCCGCGCCTTCGCGCCCGCCTCCACGAGCCGGCGCACGGCGGCGACCGCCACGTCGCGGTCGGCCACGCCCTCGGCCGCCGGCCCGACGACGATCACGATCTCGCCCTTCGGCTCGGCCGCCGCGTAGCGCTCGGCGAGCTCTCGCGCAGCGCCTCGCACGACCTCCTCGTGGACCTTCGTGAGCTCCCGGCACACCGCGACCGGCCGCTCCGCGTCCATCGCCGCGAGCGAGCGCAGCGTCCCGGCGACCCGCTTGGGGGACTCGAAGGCCACGACCGTCTCCGGCACGCGCCACAGGGCGTCGCGCTCGCCGGCCTTGCGCGGCACGAACCCCGCGAAGCGCCAGTGCTCCGCGGGCAGCGCGCTCGCCACGAGCGCCGCCAGCGCCGCGCTGGGCCCGGGCAGCACCTCGACGGCCAGCCCCGCAGCCACGCAGCCCTGGACCAACACGAACCCCGGGTCGCTGACAAGCGGCATCCCCGCGTCGCTGACGAGCGCCACGACGGTGCCCTCGCGCATCCGCGTCACCAGCTCGGCGGCTCGCGCGCGCTCGTTGTGCTCGTGGTAGGAGACGAGCCTGGCCTTCACGCCGTAGCGGTCGAGCAGCACGCGGGTGCGCCGCGTGTCCTCGCAGGCGACGACGTCCGCGTCGCGCAGTGCCGCGAGCACCCGGAGCGTGATGTCCTCGAGATTGCCGATGGGCGTCGGGCAGACGACGAGGCGGCCGCTCATACCGCGGCGCGCCCAGCGACCCCGTCGAGCGCCAGCAGCGCGGCGCCGAGCATCCCCGACTCGTCGCCGTAGCGGGCGAACACGACGTCCACGTCACGCGACGGCCTCAGCGCGCGAGCCGCGAGCTCCTCGCGTGCCGGGTCGAGCAGCAGGTCGCCGAGCGCGACCATGCCTCCGCCGATGACGATCACCTCGGGGTTGAGCGCGTTCGCGATGTTCGCGAGCCCCACGCCGAGCGCGCGGCCGACGAGCGTCACCGCGTCGCGCGCCGCGGGATCGCCGTCGTGCGCCAGCTCCGTGACCAGGCGGCCGGTGATCTCGCGGCCCGCGGCGACCGCCTCGCCCAGCGCCCCGTCCGGCTGCTCGCCACCGAGGCGGCCGCCCTCGCGCGCCAGCGCGGTCCCCGACGCAAGCGCCTCCAGGCAGCCCCGGTTGGGGCAGTTGCCGTGGCACGGCGGGCCGTCGAGATCGACGACGGTGTGACCGAGCTCCCCGGCGGCGCCGACAGCGCCGCGGTACAGGCGGCCGCCGAAGAGCAGCGCCCCGCCGATCCCGGTGCCCAACGTGAGCATCACCGCGTGCGAAGCGCCCTCGGCCGCCCCGCTGCGATGCTCGGCGAGCAGGGCGAGGTTGGCGTCGTTGTCCACGAAGACCGGTAGGCCCAGGCGCTCGGACAGCACGTCGGCGACGGCGACCTCGGCCAGATCGACGTGTACGGCCATCACGGACACGCCGCGGTTGCGGTCGACGAGCGACGGAATGCCGACGCCGACGGCCCGAACGCCCTCCTCGGTCGCGTCGCGGGCCTCGGTGACCGCCTCCTCGATGCTGGCCAGCACGTCGGCCCGGTCGTAGGGCGAGCCGCGGTGGGCCCGATGGTGGACGCGCAGGTCGCCGTCGACGGCGCCCGCCAACAGCTTGGTTCCTCCGAGGTCGACGCCGATCACGCACTCGCCCGGCATCTCGGCCACCATACACGCCCATGTCCGACGCCTCGGGGCGTGGCAGCGGCCCCGGCGCCGGCCCGCCCGAACCCCCACCCCAGTACACGCGCTACCGCGCGGGACCGCGCCTGTTCCGCGGCCGCGGCGGCGACGCGATCGCCGACCTGCGCCGCCGCGGCCCGACCAAGCGGGCGGGTGGCGGCGGCCGCAAGCCGTGGTCGGCCGGACGCGTCGCCAAGTGGCTCGCGCTGGCCGTCGCGGGGTGGTTGGCGCTCTCCCTCGTGCTGTTCCTGGTCAGCGCGACGATCGAG
>DAINCW010000147.1:5592-6675 GCA_036732205.1 Solirubrobacteraceae bacterium
TCAAGTCGAAGGTGAGGCTGAAGACCTACCCCACGATCGAGCGGGGCAACGTCAACGACCCGGCGCTGGACAGCGGCGGGTTCGCCCTCACGTCGGCCAACACGATCCTCGTCCTCGGCTCTGACCAGCGACCGAAGGGCAGCAAGGAGCCGGGCGCCACCACCAGCGGCCCGAGCCGGTCGGACTCCATCCTCCTGATCCGCGTCGGCGGCGGGCACTCGGCGAAGCTCTCGATCCCGCGCGACACGGTCGTGCCCATCCCGGGGCACGGGACGCAGAAGATCAACGCCGCGTTTGCCTTCGGCGGCGCCGCCCTCGCGACGCAGACCATCAAGGACTTCCTCGGCGTCAAGATCAACCACATCGTGCTGATCAACTTCGCGAAGTTCCCCGACCTGATCGACTCCATGGGCGGGGTCGACTTCACCGGCGGCTGCGTGGTCTCGCGGATCAACGGCGGTTTCCGCAACGGCGGCTTCACGCTGCACCTCAAGGCCGGCACGCACCACATCAACGGCAAGCAGGCGCTCGCCCTCGCGCGCACGCGGCACAACGACTGCAACAAGCGTGAGAGCGACCTGACGCGCGCGGCGCGCCAGCAGAAGCTCTTCAGCGCTATGAAGAGCCGCCTGCTGTCGATCGGCGCCTTCGTGCGCCTGCCGTGGATCTCGTGGAACGCGCCGAAGACGCTGACGACCGACATGGGCGGGCCGACCCTGCTCGGGCTGTTCGGCGCGATGGCCTATTCGGGCAACGCGCCGACACGCGTCCTGCGACCGACCGGCGTCACCACGCTGCCCGACGGCGAGGCGGCGTTGACGGTGACCCCCGCGCGCGTGCACGCGGCGGTCCGGCGCTTCCTCAACGGCTAGATGATCGATTCTGCGGCCGGCGCGGAAGCGGTGGCGGGGGCCGGGCGGCCTGGCGTGGGAGGTGGGTGAGCGTCCCTTCGGGCGCGACGAAACAGCATCTTCGAGGGAGGGAGCTGCTTGCCGGGGCGATCTGCGCGCCGTAGCGCTCCGGCCACGAACGTCCCGTCGACCGCCCTATAGGGGGGTCGATCGGACGTTCACCGCCGAGTGA
>DAINCW010000148.1:0-6571 GCA_036732205.1 Solirubrobacteraceae bacterium
CGGCGAGGAGGCCGGCATCGCGAGCTTCGACCGGCGCCTCGTCGCGGATACGCCGCGCGAGGACGTGGTCGCGCTGCTCGAGGGACTCAACGCCGACCCGGCCGTGAGTGGGATCATCGTCCAGCTCCCGGTGCCCGATCACCTCGACGGGACCGAGCTGACCGGACTGGTCGACGCGGGCAAGGACGTCGACGGGCTCACGCCGCTGAGCGCGGGACTGCTCGCCCTCGGGCGCCCGGGACTGCGCCCGTGCACGCCGTCCGGCGTCATGGACCTCCTCGCGGAGGCCGGCGCTGAGCTCGAGGGCGCCGAGGCCGTCGTCGTCGGGCGCTCCAACCTCTTCGGCAAGCCGATGGCCCAGATGCTCCTGGCCGCGAACGCCACCGTCACGACGTGCCACTCGCGCACCGGCGACCTGCCGGGCGTCTGCCGGCGCGCCGACGTGCTGATCGCCGCCGTCGGCCGTCCCGAGATGGTGCGCGGGGACTGGATCAAGCCGGGCGCGGTCGTCATCGACGTCGGCATGAACCGGTTGGACAGCGGGCTGGTGGGGGACGTCGCATTCGCCGAGGCCAGCGAGGTGGCGCGAGCGATCACGCCCGTTCCCGGCGGCGTGGGCCCGATGACCGTCGCCTGCCTGCTGCGCAACACGCTGCGCGCCGCCGAGGCCCAGGTCTGCGCACAGGTGCCCGCGTGAAGGAGCGACACGTCACCAGCGGCGAGGTCCTGGCCGCGCTTGCCGGCGCGGTGCTGATCGCCGACCTCTTTGCCCCGTGGTATCGCCACGGAGCGACGGGCGACACGGCGCTGCACGCCTTCTCCGTCGTCCTGGGCTTCCTGATCGTGACCGGCCTGCTGGGCATCGCCCTGCTGGTCACGACGTTCTGGCAGCGCTCGGTGGCGGTCCCGGTCGGGATCGAGGTCTGGCTGTCGGTCATCTCGCTCGTGACGACGATCATCGTGATGGTCCGGCTCCTGGACCCCCCGGGCGGCGGGCACGTGCGCTGGGGCGCGTGGGTCGGCCTGGCCTGCGCGGCCGGTGTCTTCCTGGGCGCCGGGCGGGCGCTGCGCGCAGAGTCACGCGACTAGATTTAGCCGCGTGATCGACCGCGAGCAGGTCCTGCACGTCGCGCGCCTCGCGCGCCTCCAGCTGAGCGACGCCGAGGTCGAGCAGGTGACCGGGGAGCTCCAGGCCATCCTCGGCCACATCGAGCGCATCTCCGAGCTCGACCTCGACGGCGTTCCGCCGACGTCGCACGTCGTCGACGTCGCCAACGCGCTGCGCGCCGACGAGCCGCGCCCGTCGCTGGAGCGCGAGGTCGCCCTGGCCTCGGCGCCCCAGCACACGCAGGACGGCTTCGTCGTCCCCAGCCCACAGGCCGGCTGATGCTCGAGCTCACCGCCAGTCAGCTGATCGATGCGATCGGCCGGGGGGACCTGTCGGCCGCCGAGGTCTTCGAGTGCTACCGCGACCGCGCGGCCGCCGACGAGCTCAACGCGTACCTGTGGGTGGCCGAGGAGGCGCCAGAGGCGGGCACACGCGGCGACGGCCGTGGGTCGAGCGGACCGCTCGGGGGCGTGCCCGTCGCGGTCAAGGACCTCTTCTGCACGGAGGGGATCCCCAGCCAGGCGGGGTCGCGGATCCTGGAGGGCTACCGGCCGCCCTATTCGTCGACGGTGGTGGAGAAGCTCACGAGCGCCGGCGCGCCGATCCTCGGCAAGACGAACCAGGACGAGTTCGCGATGGGCTCGAGCAACGAGAACTCCGGCTACGGCCCGGTGCTCAACCCGTGGGACCGCACGCGTGTCCCGGGCGGGTCGAGTGGTGGCAGCGCGGCGGCCGTGGCCGCGGGCATGGCGCCCTGGGCCATCGGCACCGACACCGGCGGCTCGGTCCGCCAACCGGCCGCGCTGTGCGGGATCGTGGGGCTCAAGCCGACCTACGGGGCCTGCTCGCGCTACGGGATGATCGCCTTCGCCTCGTCGCTGGACCAGGCGGGCCCCCTCGCGCGTGACGTCGCCGACTGCGCGCTGCTGCTGCGCCACATGGTCGGGCGCGACGCGTGCGACTCGACCTCGCTGGAGTTCCCCGAGCCCGTGCGCGTCCCGACCGCCGATCGTCTCGACGGCATCCGCCTCGGCGTCCCGTCCGAGCTCACCGGGGAGGGCATCGAGCCCGGCGTGCTGGAGGCGTTCCGCAACACCCTGAAGCTTGCCGAGGAGCTGGGCGCGACGGTCGAGGAGATGACGCTGCCCCACGCGCCACACGCACTCAGCGCCTACTACGTGCTGGCGCCCGCCGAGGCGTCGAGCAACCTCGCGCGCTACGACGGCGTGCGCTACGGCCTGCGCCGCGACGCGGACGAGGGCCTCGTCGCGATGTACACCCACACGCGCCACGAGGGCTTCGGGGCCGAGGTCAAGCGGCGTATCCTCATCGGCACGTACGCGCTGAGCTCGGGCTACTACGACGCGTACTACGGACGCGCGCAACAGGTGCGAACGAAGATCGCGGAGGACTTCCGCGCCGCCTTCGAGCGCTTCGACTTCGTCGTGACGCCCACCAGCCCGACGGTCGCCTTCCCGCTGGGCGCCAAGACCGGCGACCCGCTCGCGATGTACCTCAACGACTACTGCACGGTGCCGATGCCGCTGGCCGGGATCCCGGCGATCTCGATCCCCAACGGCCTCAGCGAAGGGCTGCCGGTCGGCTTCCAGATCACCGGGCCGGCGTTCAGCGAGAACCGCATCTTCGAGGCCGCGCACGCGCTCGAGCAGGCCATCGGCTTCGAGGGGATCCCGGTGACATGAGCGACTACGAGCCCGTCATCGGACTGGAGATCCACGTCCAGCTCGCCACGAAGACGAAGATGTTCTGCTCGTGCGCGCTGAGCTTCGGCGAGCCGCCGAACACGCTGACGTGCCCCGTCTGCCTCGGCCTGCCCGGGACGCTGCCGGTCGTCAACGAGAAGGCGATCCACTACGGGCTGATGATGGGCCTCGCGGTGGGGTCGGAGATCGCCGACCGGTCGATCTTCCATCGCAAGAACTACTTCTATCCCGACCTGCCCAAGGGCTACCAGATCAGCCAGTACGACCTGCCGCTGTGCTCTGGCGGCCGGCTCGGCGACATCCGCATCCACCGCGTCCATCTCGAGGAGGACGCGGCCAAGCTCGTGCACGTCGGCGAGTCCGGGCGCATCCACGGCTCGGACCAGAGCATCGTGGACTTCAACCGCGGCGGCACGCCGCTCGCGGAGATCGTCACCGAGCCCGACGTCCGCTCGGCCGAGCAGGCGCGCGAGTGGCTTGTGCTGCTGCGCACGACGCTGCGCCAGCTCGGCGTGAGCGACGTGAACATGGAGGAGGGCTCGCTGCGTTGCGACGCCAACGTCTCGCTGCGGCCGGTCGGCCAGGTCGAGCTCGGCACGAAGACCGAGCTGAAGAACATGAACTCGTTCCGCTTCATCGAGCGCGGGATCGATGCGGAGATCGCACGCCAGCGCGACCTGCTCGAGTCCGGCCAGGAGGTCGTCCAGGAGACCCTCCACTTCGACCCGCGCACGGAGGCGATCACGACGCTGCGCTCCAAGGAGGAGGCGCACGACTACCGCTACTTCCCCGAGCCGGACCTCGTCCCGATAGCGATCACCGACGAGATGCTCGAGACCGCCCGGGCGCAGATGCCGGAGCTGCCGGCGGCGCGCGCGCAGCGCTACGCGGGCGGGCTGGGGCTCAGCGGCGACAGCGCGCGCCAGCTGGCCTTCCGCGCCGAGCTGGGCGACTACTTCGAGGCGGCGCTGGCGTCGGACTCCGCCGAGCCGCAGGTGCTGGCCAACTGGGTCTCCGAGCTGGCGGCACGCCTGGGGGACGCGGACCCGTCCGCGTCCAAGGTCGAGCCCGCCGCGCTCGCGCGGCTCGTGGGCCTGCTGTCCACGAAGGCGATCACCGTCGGCGCGGCGCGCCAGGTGCTGGACCGCCTCGTCGAGCAGGGCGGCGACCCGCAGGCGATCGTCGCGGCCGAAGGCCTGTCTGCAATGGGCGGGGGCGACGAGCTCGACGCGATCGTCGCCGAGGCCATCGCCGCCAACCCCGGCGCCGCAGAGAAGATCCGGGGCGGGGAGATGAAGGCGGTCGGCCCGATCATCGGCCACGTCATGAAGGCCACCAAGGGCCGCGCCGACGGCGGCGAGGTCACCAAGCTCGTACGCGCCCAGCTGGGGTTGTAGGGGCGTACCACTGCGCGCGGCGATGCGCCCGGCGCTGGACGCCGCGGGCGTCCTGGCCTGATCGTCCAAATCCGGCGGCGATGTTCCGACCGGATGTCGGAGGGAACACGCGCGTGCGGCGAGGAACATGCTCGCCATGACCAATGCCCTCGCCACCACAGACCGTCTCGTCCTCCTCGCCCCGCCGCGCGGAACGCGCCGCTCGGGCGAGATTCGCCGCTACCGCCTGGCCCGCCTGCGGGTCGCCGGGGAGCGCCGGGCGGACGAACCCCGCTTCGAGCACATCAAGCGCGCCTACGACTGAAGGCAAAGGGGTCAGACCCCTGCACCTTGCGGCGCCGACGACCGCGCCGAGTACGATGGGCTCATGAACGAGTCCTCGTCTCGCTCCTCGGTCGGCATGCGCATCCTGGCGGTCCTGGTGCTCGCCGTTTGCGCCTGGATCCTGCTGAAGGTGATCATCCACATCGCCCTCGCGGTCGCGACCACGGTGGCGATCATCGTCGCGATCGTCGCCGTGATCTGGGCGATCCGCGTCCTCTGACGCGTGGCCGGCGGCGCCTACGTCGTCATCGCGTTCTTCTTCGCGCTCGCCGGCGGGTTCGTCGGGCGCCTGAAGGGCTCGTCGTTTTGGCTGTGGTTCCTTATCTCGGGGCTGCTGCCCGTGCTGGGGCTCGCCGCGGCGCTGCTGTACCGCTACGACGACGAGGTCCCCGTGCGCGAATGCCCGCGCTGCGGCAACGTCGTGAAGGTCCACGACGCGCTCTGCACGCGCTGTGGCCAGGAGCTGGAATTCCCCGGCTACAATGGGGAGCCGTCGCCCGCGTCGTAGCGGGCGCGGCCCGCGGGGACGCGGGCTTTTCTGTCTCTACGAGCGGTCGAAAGGAGGGCAGCGCACATGCGGGCGGTCGAAGCCATCATGGAATGTCTGAAGGCGGAGGGCGTGGACGTCGTCTTCGGCTACCCGGGCGGCGCCAACCTCCCGACCTACGACGCCTTCTTCGACGCCGGCATCAAGCACGTCCTCGTGCGCCACGAGCAGGGCGGCGGCCACGCCGCCGAGGGCTACGCCAAGGCGACCGGCCGCGTCGGCGTCTCGCTGGGCACCAGCGGGCCCGGCGCCACGAACCTCGTCACGGCCATCACCGACGCGATGATGGACTCCGTCCCGACGGTGTTCATCACCGGCCAGGTCCGCACCGACCTGCTCGGCACCGACGGCTTCCAGGAGGCCGACACGATCGGCATCACCATGCCGATCGTCAAGCACAGCTTCATGATCCAGCACCCGCTGGAGATCCCGCGTGCGATCCACGAGGCGTTCCACATCGCGCGAACGGGCCGCCCCGGCCCCGTGCTCGTCGACATCCCGACCGACCTGTCGCGGGTCGACATCGACTACGAGCCCGTCACCGACGTCCACCTGCCCGGGTACCAGCCGACGCTGGAGGGCAACGCGAAGCAGATCCGCCAGGCGGCCAAGGCGCTCGCGAGCGCCCGCCGGCCCGTGATCTACGCGGGCGGTGGCGTGATCAACGCCAACGCGGCCGAGGAGCTCACCGCGCTCGTGCGCGCGGACCGCTTCCCGTGCACGTGCACGCTGATGGGCCTCGGCGGCTACCCGGCGCCCGACCCGCAGTGGCTGGGCATGCTCGGCATGCACGGCACGCGCACCGCGAACTACGCGATGGACGAGGCGGACCTCATCTGCGCCGTCGGCGCCCGCTTCGACGACCGGATCACCGGCAAGCTGTCGGAGTTCGCGCCGCGGGCGAAGTTCATCCACATCGACGTTGATCCCGCCGAGATCTCCAAGAACGTCCCGGCGCACATCCCGATCGTCGGCGACGCGAAGCACATCCTCGGCAAGCTCGTCACCGAGTACCGCGCGCTGGGCGCGGACTCGGCCCGGCTGGAGGAGTGGTGGTCGCGGATCGAGGCGTGGCAGGCCAAGCACCCGCTGCGCTACGACGACTCCGAGGACGACGAGATCAAGCCCCAGCGCATGATCGAGGCCATCTACGAAGTGACCGGCGGCGACGCCATCATCACGTCCGACGTCGGCCAGCACCAGATGTGGGCCGCGCAGTACTTCCACTTCAACAAGCCGCGGCGCTGGATCAACTCCGGCGGCCTGGGCACGATGGGCTTCGGCCTGCCGGCGGCCATGGGCGCGGCGGTGGGCTGCCCGGACCAGACGGTCATCTGCATCGCCGGCGACGGCTCGGTGCAGATGAACAGCCAGGAGCTCGCGACGTGCGCCGAGAACGCCATCCCGGTGAAGGTGTTCATCATGAACAACGGCTACCTGGGCATGGTCCGCCAGTGGCAGGAGCTGTTCT
>DAINCW010000149.1:0-6508 GCA_036732205.1 Solirubrobacteraceae bacterium
CCAACGGCTCGCCGAGACGCGCCTGGCCGCCGCCCAGGAGGCGCGCGCGACGGCTGAGCGCCGCGCTCAGGACCTCGACCGCGCCCGAGAGACGGCCGAGCGCGAGGCGCGGGCGGAGGAGGAAGCGCAGGCCAAGGTGCCGGATCTGGAGGCCCGCATCGCCGCGCTGGGGGAGGAGCGCCACGCGCTCGGCGAACGCCTCGAAGGCTCCGAGCGCGAGGTCGCGGAAACGCTCGCCAGGACTGCCGCGGCCCGCGACGCCGCCGCGGCCGCGGGCGAGCAGGCGCTCGCTCAGGCCGCGGATGCCACCACCCGGGTGGCCGCGCTGGAGCGCGAGCTGGCGAGCGCACGGGCGGACTCGGCGCACGCCGCACAGCGCCGCGCGGCCGTGGAGCGCGAGCGCGACGAGGCCCGCGCCACGGCGTCACGCGGCACGGCCGAGCTGGAGTCCGCGCGCCGGCGGGCCCGAGAGGCGGCGGAGCAGGTCGAGGCGCGCGGCCGCGAGCTCGACGCCGCGCGCTCGCGCGCGGAGGACGCCGAGCGCGGGCGGGCGGAGCTCGAGGGCCGGCTCGCCGAGGCGGCGCAGCGCACCAACGACGCGAACGCGCGGGCCGACGGGCTCGTCAAGGAGCTCGCCGCGCTGGCCGAGCGGGCGACGCTGCTGGAGGTGGAGCTCACCGAGCGCGGGCGGGACACGGAGGACTCCGACGCGGCACGCCATCAGGCGGAGGCGCGCATCGCCCAGCTGGAGGCGCAGCTCGTGACGCTCGCCGAGCGGTCGACCCTGATGGAGGTCGAGCTGGCCGAGCGCGGGGCCGACCTGGAGGCGGCGGATGCCGAGCGGGCGGCGACCGCGGAGCGGGCCGCGGAGGTGGAGGCCCGGTTCGTCGAGCTCGACGCCGAGCGCGAGACGGCCGAGGAGCGCTCCCATGCGCTGCGGCGCGAGCTGGAGGAAGCTCGCGCCGCACTCGCCCGGGACGAGCGCTAGCGCCGGAGGGAACTAGGGAGCCAGCGCGGGACGCGGCACGGGGCGGCGCGCGGCGCGCGCTGCCCGGATGTGCGGCATCCGCCGCCGGGGCTCGTGGCGCTCGAAGCGCGCTGAGCGGACGCGCAGGAGCTAGTCGCCCGCGACCGACTGGGGCGCGCTGAGCGTGCCCTCTCCGAGGCGCGCCCGCAGGACCTTCTTGTCGAACTTGCCGACGCTGGTCTTCGGGACCTCGTCGATGGCGACGAAGTCCTCGGCGTCGGGGATCCACCACTTCACGACGATGCTCGACAGGTGCTCGCGTAGGGCCTCGCCGTCGAGCGTGGCGCCCTCGGCGAGGACGACGCAGGCCAGCGGCCGCTCGCTCCAGCGCTCGTCGGGTCGCGCGATGACCGCCGCCTCGACGACGTCGTCGTGGGCCATGAGGGCGTTCTCGAGGTCCACGGACGAGATCCACTCGCCGCCTGACTTGATGACGTCCTTGCTGCGATCCGAGATGCGGATGAAGCCGCGATCGTCGATCGACGCGATGTCGCCGGTGCGCAGCCAGCCGTCGTGGAACTTGTCGGCCCCGCTCGGGTCCTCGTAGTAGTCGCGGGCGATCCACGGGCCGCGGACCTCCAGCTCGCCGGTGCTCTCGCCGTCCCAGACGACCTCCTCGCCGTCGTCGCCGATGAGGCGCGCCTCGACGAGTGGCATCGTCCGGCCCTGCTTGACGCGGTAGGCCCACTTCTCGTCGCCCTCGATGCCCTCCGGCGGGTACGAGACCGACGCCAGCGGGCTGGTCTCGGTCATGCCCCAGGCCTGGACGATCCGCACGCCGTGGCGCTCCTCGAACGCGCGCATGAGCGCCTCGGGGACCGCGGCACCGCCGCAGATCACGGTGCGGAGCGTCGAGAGGTCCGGCTGGTTGGCGTCGGCGTAGCGCAGCAGGTCGAGCCACACGGTCGGCACGGCGCCGGCGATCGTGACCCGCTCGCCCTCGATCGCCCTGGCGAGCGGCTCGGGCGCCACGAAGCGGCTCGGCATGACCATGGCCGCGCCGGTGAGCGCGCACGCGTACGGGAAGCCCCAGGCGTTGGCGTGGAACATCGGCACGATCGGCAGCACTCGGTCGGCCGACCCGATCCCGACACCGTCCGACAGGCACTGCCCGATGGTGTGGAGCACGTTGGACTTGTGCGAGTAGAGGACGCCCTTCGGGTTGCCGGTCGTGCCGCTCGTGTAGCAGAGGCCCGCGGCCTGGCGCTCGTCGATCTCGGGGTAAGCGAAGCTGGGCTCCTGCGCGGCGAGCAGGTCCTCGTAGCGCAGCACCTCGCCCGGCAGGGCGGAGGCGTCGCCGTCGCCCATCACGATGAAGTGACGCACGGTCTCGAAGGTGTCCGCGACCGGGGCGATGGTGTCGATGAGCGAGCCGTCGACGAACACGAGCTGGTCCTGCGCGTGGTTGGCGACGTAGGTCAGCTGCTCCGGAAAGAGCCGGATGTTCAGGGTGTGCAGCACGGCGCCCATGCACGGCACGCCGAGGTAGACCTCGAGGTGGCGCTGGGTGTTCCAGGAGAAGGTGGCGACGCGGTCGCCGTCGCCGATCCCCAGGGCGCGCAGCGCCGCGCAGAGCCGGTCGACGCGTTCGCCGATCTCGGCGTAGGAGATGCGGTCGGACTCGCCCTCGGTGAGCGTGATCACCTCCCCATGGCCGTTCATGCCGCGCATGCGGTCGAGGACGTGGCGGAGCGTCAGCGGGTGGTCGTGCTGCATGAGGCCTTCGAGCATGCGCGCGAATGTACTCCGGTCGGCGGGGCGTTTGCGAGAAGATCGGGCCGGTGGAGCGCGCGGTCGGAATGGCGGTGGTGCTCGCGGTGCTCGCGCCGGCGCCGGTGCGCGCCGTGAGCGGGTCCGCGCCG
Source organism: Solirubrobacteraceae bacterium (assembly GCA_036732205.1). Taxonomy (GTDB): domain Bacteria; phylum Actinomycetota; class Thermoleophilia; order Solirubrobacterales; family Solirubrobacteraceae; genus VAWY01. The sequence goes on from DAINCW010000149.1 coordinate 2,890, forward strand.
GCGGTCGTCCCGGCGTTGCGCGAGTGGACGCCCGCGGCGGGTGGGGCGGGCTGGTCGCTGCGGCGCGACGCGCGGATCGTGCTGCGCCATGGCGAGGGCACGGCGCTGCGTCGCGAGGCGGCGACGCTCGCGGCGGACCTCGGCGCGCTCACCGGCCATGCGGTGCCGGTGCGCGCCGCGCGCGGAACCCATGCCCGGCCGGGGGACGTGCTGCTCACGCTCACCGCGCGCGACGCCGCGCTCGGCGACGAGGGCTATTCCCTGCGCGTCGGGCGTGCGCTGTCGGTCGCGGCGCACACCGCGGCGGGTGTGTTCGACGGTGGGCGGACCGTGCTCCAGCTGGTCCGCCTCGGGGAGGCGGTGCCGCGTGGTCACGCGCGCGACTGGCCGCGCTACCCGCAGCGCGGGCTCATGGTCGACGACGGCCGCGCCTTCTACCCGCTGGACTGGCTGGAGCGGCGGGTCCGCGCGCTGGCCGATCTCAAGCTCAACGTGTTCCACCTCCACATCTCCGACGACCAGGGCTTCCGCATCCAGTCCGACACCCATCCGGAGGCGGTCACCAAGCCCTTCCTGAGCAAGGCCGACGTGCGGGCCCTCGTCGGCTACGCCGCGCGCTACCACGTGACGATCGTCCCGGAGATCGACATGCCCGGGCACATGACCGCGCTGCTGGCCAAGCACCCCGAGCTCCAGCTCGCCGACGCCCTCGGCCAGCGCCAGCCCGACAAGCTCGACGTCACGCTGCCGGCCGCTCGCGCATTCGTCGGCCAGCTTCTCGACGAGTACCTGCCGCTCTTTCCGGGGGCCTATTGGCACAGCGGGTCCGATGAGTACCTCGGGGTCGCCTCGACGCCGGCGGACTACGACCGCTACCCGCAGCTCGCCGCGTTCGCGCAGGCGAAGTACGGGGCGAGTGCGAACGGCCAGGACGCGGTGATCGACTTCGCCAACTTCGTCGGCGAGCGCATCCGGGCCGCCGGCAAGCAGCAGCGCGTGTGGTCGGACGGCATGACCGGCGGATCGGCCGTCGAGCTGGACCACCGGGCGGTGGTCGAGTGGTGGGAGAACCTGCATTCGCTGGCCCCGGCGGACCTCGTCGCGCGCGGGTACCGCGTGTTCAACGTCGGGTGGTGGCCGCTCTACTACGTGACGGGCGGGCCGCTGGTGGGCCTGCGCTCGACGCCGTCGGACTTCTTCGCGGAGTTCGAGCCGTGGCGCTTCGAGGGTCCGTACACGCCGCGGTGGCTCGGGGGGCCGCCGGCGGCGCAGACGGTGTCGCCGCAGTCGCCGGGCGTGCTCGGCGCGGGCCTGGCGGTCTGGAACGACGACCCGAGCGCGCCCGGCGCCCAGCCCGACGCCGTCGCAGCGGGGATCGCGCCGCGCCTGCGGCTGCTGGCGCAGAAGACGTGGGGGACGAAGCCGGACGCGACGGACTACGCGAGCTTCGAGCGAAGCGCGGCGGCCGCGAGCGGGCCGCTGACGCCGTAGGGGCGGGGGCGCCGCGGCGTTCGGGCCGCGCCGCGCCGGGAGCGCCCCTTCGGGCGCGACGAACGGCGGGCATCGAGGGAGCGAGTTCACTGGAGTTGTCGGCTTAGTCGAGTGGTGCTCGACTTTTCCGACAACGTCGAGCTGGGTTGCTGAGAAACCCGCGATACAGGCCGATAACTCAGCAACTCTCTCTCCCTCGAAGATGCCGTTCGTCGCGCCCGAATGGGCGCTCACCGGCGCCCGCGGCAGACCGGCAGACTGCCGCTCAGCGCACGCGCACGGTCGCGCTCGCCGCTCGGAACCCCTCCAGGGTCGCCCGCGCCTTCAGGCGGCCCGCGCGCCGTGGGGTGGCCGTGATGGTGGCGCGGCCGGTGCGACCCGTCTTCGCGCGGTGGCCGGCGAAGCGCACGGTCACTCCCGCGATCGTCGGCCGCCCCGGTGCGGACACGGTGAACGAGAACCGCGTGCGCCGCCCGGCGCGCGCCGACGATGGCGACGCGACGACGTGCAGCACCTTGGCGGGCGGCGCGTATGGCCCCGGCAGGGCGGATGTGAGCGGGACGGCGTTGCGCAGCTCGATGACGTCGCCGCCGAAGGTGACCACGTAGAGGTTGTTGGGCGGGAACGGGCCGATGGGGTTGCCGGGGACGACCATGCTCGGGCCGCTGGGGAAACCGGGCAGCCCGCCGAGCAGCTGGCACGCCTTGACGGGCGGGCCCGGGTCGACCCGCCAGATCGCCCCGGCGCCGTTGGCGGCGATGTAGAGCGTGTCGTTCGCGTCGCGCGTCATCCCGTCGAGCCCCGCCGACAGGTCGCCCGGGTCGCTCGCCGCGAAGTACGGGGTCACCTGGTCGGGGTGTGCGATGTCGATGCGCTGGACCGCGGCCGGCTGGAAGGTCTGGACGACGTAGAGGTACTGGCCGCTGCCGCCGACCACGATGCCGTTGCCGGACCGCACGGTCGCCCAGCTGCGCTGCGTGGTCTTTCCGCCCGGCGCGATGCGGTCGACGCTCGCCCCGATGTCGTTCGTCGCGTAGATCGTGCCGTCGGCCGCGCGGGCGACGCCGTTGGCCATCGAGAGACCGGTGGCGTACGGCGAGTGCGCGCCCGTGTCCGGGTCCACGTGCATCAACGAGGCCGGCCCGGTGGTGTCGCCGCTCGTCCCGTTCTGGATCGAGTCGCCCACGCCCATGATCAGCTTGCCCTGGTCGTCGAGGACGAGTCCGCCGGGATGGTCGACGCCGTCGACCATGACCTTCGGCTGGCCGCCGGGCGCGTCCAGGCGCAGCAGCTGCGTGCCGTTCGTGAAGAACAGACGTCCCTTGCGATCCACGATCGCGGACTCGAGCGTCCCCTGGCCGCTCAGCAGGGTGCGTGTCGTCACGGCCGCGCCGGCGCAGGGCGCGAGCGCGTGAGCGGGAGTGGCGGCGAGCGCGGCGGCCAGCGCCGCGACGCTCGCGGCGAGAATGGTGGCCCGGGCGCGCACGGGCAGCAGGTTACGCGGCGGCGGGCCGGGCGCGAGCCACGCGCCCGTACGCGGCGGCGATCACGAGGCAGACCGTAGCCATGCCGATGATCGCCGTGCTCGGCGGGACGCGGTCGACCTCGTAGCTGAACGTCAGCCCGCCCCAGGTGCTCGCGAGCGCCACGCCCACGGCGACCGCCATGCCGAGGTAGGGCCGCGCGGTGACGAGCAGCGCCGCGCCGGCCGGCGCTGCGACCAGGTGATGGTGGTGGTCGCCCGCGGGGTCGATCGTCTCGTAGTGGGCGACCCCGGCGCCGACCTCGAGCCGGTTGACGAGCCCGTGCTCGACGAGCTGCTCGAGCACGCGGTAGATGCTCGCGCGCGCCACCGCGCGGTCGCCGCCCCGCAGCTCGTCCTCGATGGCCTGTGCGCTGAGCGCGCAGTGCTGGCGGGCGAGCAGGTCGATGATCGCCTCGCGCGCCGCCCCGCGGCGAAAGCCGTGCTCGTCGAGCACGGCCTGGGCGTGGTGCGACCAGGTCTGCGTCGTGGCGGCCATCGACACAGCGTAGAACCGCCGGCTGCGCGATCAGGCGCCGGACGCCGCGGCGCCCGGGACCGGGTGCGTCACCTGCGACGCCCGCAGGGTCGCCATGAGCCGGGCCG
>DAINCW010000150.1:0-6381 GCA_036732205.1 Solirubrobacteraceae bacterium
GAGCCGTGCTCGCCGCCGCGGTCGCGGTGGCGACCGCGACCGCGCGCACCGCGGCCGGGGGAGGCGACGAATCCCTAGCATGAGGCGCGCGGCCTCCTGCGGCCCTCGGGGGCATGGCGCCCGCCGAGCGGATGGGCGGGAGACCCGAGCGGACGACCATGAGCGTGCTGCGCAGCCTCGAGAACAGGATCGCCGGCCTCGTCGAGGGGACGTTCGGCCGCGTCTTTCGGTCCGAGGTCCGTCCCGTCGAGCTGGCGCGCAAGCTCGCCAAGGAGATGGACGAGCACCGGACCGTCTCGGTCTCACGCGTCTACGTCCCCAACGAGTACACCGTGTGGCTTTCGCCCCAGGACCGCGAGCGCTACGACGGCGTGGAGCACGAGGTCATCGACGAGCTGTCCGGCTACCTGCTCGAGCACGCGCGCCGCGAGCGCCTTCAGCTGGTCTCCCGGCCGAAGATCGAGTTCCGGACCGACGACCGCCTCTCGCTCGGGGAGTTCGGCATCCAGGCGCGCCTCGTCCGCGAGGCCGAGGCCGAGGCCGCGGTCCCCGGGCCGGTCGCGCCAGTCGGGCCGATCGCACCGGCGCCCGCGATCCAGCAGGCCGAGGCGGGCCACACGATGATCTACTCGACGTCCGACCGCCACGCCGAGCAGATGTCGGAGGCTCACGCGAACCGGGCCGGACGCGCGATCCTCGTCGTCGACGGGCGCCGGATGCTCGTCGGCGCACAGGGGGCCGTCATCGGGCGCTCGCGTGAGTGCGACATCGTCCTCGACGACGCCAACGTCTCCCGCCGCCACGCCGAGGTCCGACCCGGGGCGCAGGGGTGGACCATCGGCGACGCCGGGTCGACGAACGGCACGCGCGTCAACGGCCGCGATGTCGGTTCAGAGGGCCTGCCCCTTCGGGACGGCGACCGCGTCGAGCTGGGGACCGCGCAGGTCACCTTCGAGATCGATTGATCGCCATGCTCGAGCCGGTTTCGGTCCTGCTGAAGTTCGGCTTCCTGGCCGTGCTCTACCTGTTCTTGCTGTGGGTCTCGCGCAGCGCGCTGCGCGACCTGCGACGTGGGGACGAGCGGGACCGCACCTACCTGGGCCCGCCCCCGCCGGACGCGACCGGAGTGCACACCGCGGGCAGCCCGAGCGGCGCCGATGCGCCGCAGCTGGTGGTCGAGCGCGCGCCCGGGCACGCGCCGGGGCTGGCGTACGACGTCGGCGACGGCGCGATCCTCGGCCGCGGGGACGCCGCCGAGATCCGCCTCGAGGACCCGTTCGCGTCGTCGCGCCACGCGCGCCTCATCCGCCAGGGGTCGATCGTGGTCATCGAGGATCTCGGCTCGACGAACGGCACCTACCTCAACGAGGAGCTGCTCCAGGGCCCGCAGCCGCTGCATCCAGGCGACCGGATCCGCATCGGCGACAGCGAATTCACCTACGAGGATCGCTAGGACGTCTGGATGCTCCGCGTCGCCGAGTACGAGAAGGCCACCGACACCGGCCGCCAGCGCCGCCACAACGAGGATTCCGTCTTCGCCCGCCCGCCGCTGTTCGTCGTGGCCGACGGCATGGGCGGCGCGCAGGCGGGCGAGGTCGCGTCGCGCCTCGCGGTCGCGCAGTTCGCCGAGGGCCTGCCCGACGGCCCCGGTCCCGAGGAGGCGCGGTTGGCCGAGCGCGTGACCGAGGCCAACGCGGCGATCCACAAGGTCAGCCGCGAGGACGCCAAGCGTGCCGGCATGGGCACGACGCTGACCGCGGCCTACGTCGGCGCCGACGGCGTCGCCATCGCGCATGTGGGCGACTCGCGCGCGTACCTGCTGCGCGACAGTCGCCTCGAGCGGCTCACCGACGACCACTCGCTGGTCGAGGAGCTCGTGCGCAAGGGCCAGCTCAGCCCCGAGGAGGCCGACGACCACCCGCAGCGCTCGATCATCACACGCGCGCTCGGACCCGAGCCCGACGTGGAGGTCGACCGCCGCACGACGCCCGCCCGCGACGGCGACGTGTTCGTGCTCTGCTCCGACGGCTTGACGTCGATGATCGGCGAGAGCGAGGTGGCGGCGATCCTCGCCCGCGCGAGCGACCTGCGCGGCGCGGTGCGCGCGTTGATCGCGGCGGCCAACGACGCGGGCGGCCGCGACAACATCACCGTCATCGCGTTCCGCGTGGAGGAGGTCGAGGGCGGAGCCGCCGGCGCTGGCCACATCGAGCAGCCGACGACCGCCGCGCAGCCGTCGGCGCCGCGGACCGAGGACGTTCGCGCCGCGGTCGCGGAGGCCGACGCCGCGGAGCCTGTGCGCGCCAGCGCGCCGCCCGCGGCCGTCGAGGCACGCCAGCCACGGCTGCGCGGGTCCGCCGCCCCGCCCCGGCGCCGCGGGATTCCCCGCTGGGCGGTCGTCGTGCTGATCGTCGGCATCGTGGTCGCCCCCGTGGCGATCGGCGGCTGGGTCGCGACGCAGTCGGTCTACTTCGTCGGCACCGACGGCCAGGGGCAGGTGACGCTGTACCGCGGGATCCCGTACGACCTCCCGGCCGGCCTGCGCCTGTACAGCCCGAGCTACGTCTCGGGCGTCGTGGCGGCGACGATCCCGCCGGCGCGCAGGCGCAAGCTGCTCGACCACTCCCTGCGCTCGCACGACGACGCCATCAGCCTGGTGCGCCAGCTCGAGCTCGGACGGGTGAGCACGCGGTGAGCGAGCGCAACCGCGAGCTGTTCGCGCTGATCCCGGCGTCGCTGCTGGTCACGGCCGGCTTCGCGGCGATCTTCATCCAGCGCTCGGACACGCTGTCCAACGTCTCGCTGACCTACGGCGCGGCGTTCCTCGCGCTCTGCGTTGCGGGCCATGTCGTCGTGCGCATGACGCTCCCGCACGCGGACCCGTACCTGTTCCCGCTGGTTGCCACGCTGGCGTGCTTCGGCCTGGTCGTCGTCTACCGGATCGACGAGACGCTGGCCCGCGAGCAGGCGCAGTGGTTCGTCACGGGCCTCCTCCTGTTCGCCGCGACGATCGTCCTGCTGCGCGACGTCTCGGTCCTCGAGCGCTACCGCTACGTGATCGCGCTGGCCGGCATCGGGATGTTGATCCTGCCCCGGCTGCCCGGGATCGGCAGCCAGGTCAACGGCGCCTACCTCGGCGCGCACCTCGGGCCGCTCACCTTCCAGCCGGCGGAGTTCGCGAAGATCGCGATCGTCATCTTCCTCGCGAGCTACCTGCGCGACACGCGGCAGGTGCTCGTGCTCGGCGCGCGGAGGTTCATGGGGCTGACGATCCCGCCGCTGAAGCACTTCGGCCCGCTGCTGGTCATCTGGGGCGGCTCGATGGTGCTGCTGTTCGTGATCCGCGACATCGGCTCGTCGCTGATGTTCTTCGGTCGCTTCCTCGCCGTGCTGTACGTGGGGACCGGCCGCGTGTCGTTCGCCGCCGTCGGGCTGCTGCTGTTCGCGGCCGGCGCCTGGTTTCTCGGCACGCACATCGGCCACGTGCACGACCGCATCGAGGCGTGGCACCACGCGTTCGACCCGCACCTCTACAACAAGATCGGGGGGTCCTACCAGGTGGCGCAGGCCTCCTTCGCGATGGCGGACGGCGGGGTGGTCGGCGCCGGGTTCGGGCAGGGGCTGATCTCCGTGGGGCACACCCATCTGCTGCCCGCGGCCCAGACCGACCTGATCTACGCGGTGATCACCAACGAGCTCGGCCTGGCGGGCGCGTGCGGGCTGCTGCTCGTCTACCTGCTGTTCGCCGAGCGGGGCTTCAAGACCGCGATGCTGGCGCGCGACTCGTTCTCGAAGCTGCTCGCCACCGGCCTGACCGCGGTCTTCGCGCTCCAGGTCTTCGTGATCGTCGGCGGCGTCACGCGCCTCATCCCGCTGACCGGCGTGACGCTGCCGTTCGTGTCCTACGGCGGCTCGTCGATCATGGCCAACTTCATCCTGGTGGCGCTGCTGCTGCTCGTCTCCGAGAAGGCACGGAGGCCCGCGTGAACCGGCCGATCATGCACCTGTACCTGGTGGTCGTCCTGCTGTTCGCAGGGCTCGTCTACGCCACGTCGCTGCGGACGGTCTTCCAGGCGAAGGCGCTGCGCGACAACCCGCTCAACCGGCGCTCGCTCATCCAGGAGCAGACGATCCCCCGCGGCGCGATCAGGGCCTCGGACGGGACGCTGCTCGCGCGCAGCGTCAAGGGCGCCAACGGGCTGTACCACCGCGTGTACCCGCCGAGCGCCGACTTGGTCGCGCACGCGCTCGGCTACTCGTTCATCACGATCGGGCGGGCGGGCGTCGAGCAGTCCGACAACGACGACCTCACGGGCGCGCGCAGCGGGATCCAGAACATCATCGACCAGATCGTGGGCCACAAGCGCCAGGGCGACGACGTGACGCTGACGCTCGACCCGCGCATCCAGAAGGTGGCCATCGACGGACTGGCCGGCCGCAAGGGCTCGGTCGTGGCGCTCGACCCGCGCACGGGCGCCGTCCGGGCAATGGCCTCGGTGCCGGGCTACTCACCGGATGCGCTGACGTCGACCTCCCGCTACCAGCAGCTGAATCGCAGCCCGGGCTCGCCGCTGTTCAACCGCGCGACGCAGGCGGGGTATCCGCCCGGCTCGACCTTCAAGGTCGTGACCGCGATCGCCGCGATCGACTCCGGGCATTTCACGCCGGCCTCCACCGTGGACGGCAAGAACGGGGTCAAGATCTCCGGCGTCCCGCTCAACAACGACTTCAATCAGTCCTTCGGCCCCGTCGACCTGACGACCGCGCTGACCAAGTCGATCAACACCGTCTGGGCGCAGGTCGCCGAGCAGCTCGGCAAGGCGACGATGAAGACCTACATGGATCGGCTGGGCTTCGATCGCAAGCCGCCGCTCGACTACCCCGCCAACCAGCGCCGCGCGTCGGGCGAGTACAAGGGCGGCAATCTGCTGTCGCCCAACAGCCGCTTCGTCGACGTCGGCCGCATGGGGATCGGCCAGGACAAGCTCGCGGTCACGCCGCTCCAGATGGCGATGGTCGCCGCCGCGGTGGCCAACGGCGGCAAGCTGATGAAGCCGCAGCTGACCCAGCGCGTCGTCGACCGCGACGGCCGCACGGTCCGCTCGCTGCGGCCGAAGGTCCTGGACCAGGTGATGAAGCCGCAGACGGCGCAGGCCGTCGGCCAGATGATGAGCCAGGTCGTCAAGGAGGGCACCGGGACCGCGGCGGCGCTGTCGGGAATCACCGTGGCGGGCAAGACCGGCACCGCGGAGGTCGGCGCGCCGGGCTCGAACATCAACCAGGTCTGGTTCATCTGCTTCGCGCCTGTGGAGCATCCGCAGGCGGTCGTGGCGGTGACGGTCGAGCGTGCCGCCGGCTTCGGCGGCACGGTGGCCGCGCCCGTCGCGAAGTCGGTCCTCCAGGCCATGCTGGGCGGGGCGGCGTAGGTGAACCACTAGTGGGCCTGCGCGACATCCCCCGCGACACGATCATCGACGCGCGCTACCGCGTGCTCGACCGGCTCGGCTCGGGCGGCATGGCCGACGTGTATGGCGCCGAGGACATGCAGCTTGGGCGCCGCGTCGCGCTGAAGCTGCTGTACCGCCGCTTCGCCGAGGACCAGGAGTTCGTCGAGCGCTTCCGCCGCGAGGCGTCCAGCGCGGCCGCGCTCCAGCACCCCAACGTGGTCGCCGTCTACGACCGAGGCGAGTGGGACGGGACCTCGTACATCTCGATGGAGTACCTCGAGGGCCGCACGCTCAAGCAGGTCATCACCGGGGACGCCCCGCTGGACCCGATCCGGGCGATCGACCTCGCGGTGCAGGTCCTGCGCGCCGCGCGCTTCGCGCACAAGCGCGGGGTCATCCACCGCGACCTCAAGCCACACAACGTCATCGTCGATCCGGAGGGGCGCGCGAAGGTCACGGACTTCGGCATCGCGCGCGCCGGCGCCTCCGACATGACCCAGACGGGCTCGATCATGGGCACGGCCCAGTACCTGTCGCCCGAGCAGGCCCAGGGCCTCGCGGTGACCCCCGGCTCCGACCTGTACTCGGTCGGGATCGTCCTCTACGAGATGCTCACCGGCCGCGTCCCGTTCGACGGCGAGTCGGCCGTGACGATCGCGCTCAAGCAGGTCTCGGAGATGCCGGTGCCTCCGGGCCAGCTCAACCCGGCGATCGGGCAGGAGCTCGACGCGATCGTCATGAAGGCGCTCGCGAAGGACCCGGCGCGGCGCTACACCGACGCGGACGACTTCATCGCCGCCCTCGACCGGGCCCGCGCGCACCTCGCGGCGGGCACCGCGGCCGGCGTCACCGCCGCGTTCGGTGCGACCGACCCGGGCGGGGTCGCCCCCGTGGCGGCCGGCGGGACGGACGTGTTCGCCGCGACCTACCCGCC
>DAINCW010000151.1:0-2016 GCA_036732205.1 Solirubrobacteraceae bacterium
GAGCCGCCGCCGGCGCCGATGACGAGACCGAGGTCCCCGTCGAACTCGGTGACGTTGCCCGCGACGCCGCGATGGTCCTGGGCGTCGACGGCCTCGCCGGCGAGCTCGAACTCCGTCGCCTCGCGCGCCTGGCGCGTCTCCTCGTCGCCGACGCCGAGGTCGGCCAGCAGCTGCTTCTGGCGCGGGCGGGCCTCGTTCTCCATGTCCATGTGGGCGTCGAGCGCGATGAAGGAGCCGTCGTGCATCTCGGCCAGCGGGTTGATCTCCGCGAGCGTCATGTCGTACTGCACGAAGAGCCGCGCCAGCCGCGTGATGATCGGGACGAGCTTGTTGAGCTGCGAGCCGGTCACGCCGGTGGAGGCGATGACCTCCTTCGCCGCGAACTCGGAGAAGGGGAGGATGTTGCTGAAGTGCCTGCGGCCGACCTTGTCGGGCTGCTCCTCGGCCACCTGCTCGATGTCGATGCCCCCGACGGGGCTGAAGATGATCACCGGCTGCTTGCGCGTCCCGTCCCAGACGACGCCGGCGTAGTACTCCTGCTTGACCTCGGCCTTGGGGTCGACGAGCACGCCGCGCGGCATGTGGCCGTTGATCTCGAGCTCGAGGATCTCCTCGGCGTGCTGCTGGGCCTCATCGGGCGTGTCGGCGAACTTCACGCCGCCCGCCTTCATGCGCCCGCCCGTCAGGACCTGCGACTTGATGACCGTCGAGCCGCCGATGCGCTCGGCGATGGAGCGCGCCTCGGCGGCGTCGGTGGTGAAGCCGAAGTCGGTGACCGGGATGCCGGCGCGCTTGACGACCTCGCGGGCCTCGTACTCGAAGAAGCGCATGGGCGGCGCGGAACCCTAGCTACATGGGGTGGACCCGGCAGACTGCGCTGCGTGCCCCGACCGCGCGTCACGATCTTCGGCCCGCATCCGTTGGTCACCGTCGCCGTCGAGGACCGCGGCGGCGCGGACGACATCCACGTCCACGTCGGCGGGCAGGGCGTCTGCGTCGCCCGCATGGCCGGCGAGCTGGGCGCCGATCCGGTGCTGTGCGGGTTCGTGGGCGGCGAGCCGGGCGTGCTGCTCGCGCCGCTGCTGGAGGCGATGCCCGGCGAGCTTCGCCTCGTCCGGACGGCCGCGACCACAGGCTGCTACGTCGTCGATCGCCGGGGCGCCGAGCGTCAGATGGTTGCGACGGCCTTGAGCGAGGCACCGAGCCGCCACGAGATCGACGAGCTGGTCTCGGCTACGTGCGCCGCGGCCCTGGAGAGCGATGCCCTGGTGATCGCCAACCCGTTCCCGGCCGAGACGCTCCCGCTCGAGGTCTATCGGACGCTCGTCGCGGACGTGCGGCAGAACGGCGTGCCGGTCCTCGTGGATCTCTCGACGCCGCGTCTCGACAGCGCACTGGCGGGCGCGCCCGACGTCGTCAAGCTCAACGACTGGGAGCTTGCCGAGTTCGTCCGTGCGCCGGTCGACTCGCTCGAGCGAAGGCTCGCCGCCGCGCAGGCGCTGCTGGACGCCGGCGCTGGGTCCGTGATCGTGACGCGCGCGGCCGAGCCGGCGCTGGCGCTGCGTGACGGGCACGCGTGGGAGATCGCGCCGCCGCGCTTCGACCGCGGGGCGCGGGAGGGGTGCGGGGACTCGATGATGGGCGCGCTGGCGGCTGCGCTCGCGCGTGGCGACGACTGGCTCGACGCAGTGGTCACCGGCGCGGCCGCGGGGGCGGCGAACTTCCTGCGCCACGGCCTGGGGACCGGGTCCGCGGCCGTCGTGGCGGAGCTGCGCGACCGCGTCGAGGTGCGCAGTCTGGGTTAGCGCGCCGCGAACGGCGAGACGACGGCCTCGCCCGCGACGATCGCGCGTGGCGCGACCTCGGCGATCCACTCGTGATGGCCGGCGAGCTCCGGGACCGCCGTCAGCACGTCCAGCGCCGCAGCGAGCGCGACGGGGCGACCGCCGCGCGACGAGTGCGCATCGCTGCCGAGGACGTGCACGAGCCCGCGGCGCGCCAGGGCGAGCATCCCGT
>DAINCW010000151.1:2026-2360 GCA_036732205.1 Solirubrobacteraceae bacterium
CGAGCCCAAGCTCGGGCCGTTCCGCAAGGAGATGGAGGCGATGCTCATGTCGGCTACGGACAACGACGGCCCGGTGTCGGTGCGCGCGACGACAACCGACGGCCTCGGCTTCACGGGCCGCGGCGAGGGGCTCGCCGCTCAAGCCGTGGCGCTCCTGCGTCAGTCCAAGGCGTAGCCGCCGGCGAGCATCCCGTCCCGGATCGCGGCGTCGGTGAACGACGCCGCCGTGGCCTGGACCAGTGCGCCCTGCGCGACGAGCTCGGCGATGCACTCCGCGAGGTCCGGCCCCAGGTGGCGCTCCGGGTGGGCGACGAGGACGTGGCGGCCGCCGGCC
>DAINCW010000151.1:2370-6344 GCA_036732205.1 Solirubrobacteraceae bacterium
GGCCCGCAGCCGGCGGACGGCCTCCGCGAGCGACGGCCCCAGCGGGCCCGGCGCCGGCTCGAGCAGGATCCACCCGCCGGCACCGCCGAGCGAGGCGGCGGACAGCTCGTCGTCGTCGAGCCCATCCAGCGCGGTCTCGGCAACCTCCGCGCCGGGTGCGACGCGCGCGGCGACGCCCCCGGCGGCGAACGCCACGTTGACCGCGTCGACGCGCTCCGGGATCTCACTCGGTGAGACGTCGTGGTCGTGCCGGATGTGGGGCGTCGCGCAGATGAGCGTGACGCCGTCACGGTCGGCCTGCCGGCCCATGCCGACGCTGTCGTCCATGTCCAGCGCCCCGTCGTCCAGCTCGGGGAGGACGTGACAGTGGAGGTCGATCATCAGCGTGTGACCAGCGTGGCACGCATGCCCAGCGCCTCGTGGTCGGGAAGCGAGCAGTAGAGCGTGTACGTGCCCGGGGAGAGGACGACGGTATAGACCCTGGTGTCACCGGACGCGAGCGGGGTCGACGACAGGAGCCTCCCTTCGATCGTTCGGATCGACAGGTCGTGCGCGTCCATGCCGAAGTTCGTGACGTTGAACTCGACTCGGCCGGCGGCGACCGGGTTGTGGGTGGCAAGGAGCGAGTACTCGTTCTCGTCGACGCCCAGCCGGCGCGGAAGGAGCGGCGTGCACCGTCCACGGGAGCAGCGCGGCCCCGCTGTGCTCGCCGAGTCGGACGGGCCCGCGATCGCCGGCGCGGCGAGGGCCGACAGCGACAGCCCGACCGCTATCGCGAGCCTCACCGGAACAGCGCCTGGCTCCCGTCGGCCCGACTCAGCGGCGGGAAGGGGCCGCCGGGCAGGACGCCGGCGGTGTTCCCGCCGAGCCACTCCGTGAGCACCGCCTGGTAGACCGAGCGGAAGTCGGTCGGGATCTTGAGGTTGCCGGTGGGGTCGAGGTCGGCTGCGCGCGTGCCCGGGAAGGGGGAGGCCCAGCCGCCGCGCACGGCGCTGCCCGTCGCGAGCATCAGCCCGCCCGCGCCGTGGTCCGTGCCGCCGGAGGCGTTCTCGGCCACGCGGCGCCCGAACTCCGAGAAGACCAGCGTCGCGACCTTGTTCTCGACGCCCCGGGCGGCGAGGTCGGCCTGAAACGCCGCGAGTGCGGCCGAGAGCTCCTGGAGCTGGGGGTCCTGCATGGCGACCTGGCCGCCGTGCGTGTCGAACACGCCCCAGTGGACCGTGATGATGCGGGTGCCCAGCCCGGCGCCCAGCAGCTTGGCGGCAAGGCGCAGCTTGGGCGCGAGCTGGCCCTTGGGGTACGGGGCGCCGCTCTCCGGGACGCCGCCGAGCGCGCCCGACTCGCCCGCTACCGTGACCGCGAGCTTGTACGTGCTGCGGGTGGCGTTCAGGTACGTGTTGCCGCGGCGGGTCGCGACGTTCCCCAGCGCGACCATCGTGCCGTTGATGTCGACCGGCGAGCGGGTGCCCTTCGGCAGGCTGATGCCGCCGACGTCGTTCATCGAGAACCCGAGTGAGAGCAGGTTGGTGATCGAGCAGACGGGCTTGCCATGCGTGCGGATCGCCTTGGACAGCGCGTTGTCGATCGAGACCGCCTGAAGCGGATTGGTGTCCGAGCCGTTGTCGTCGATCCACCGCCCGAGCCAGCCCGACGTCGGCTTCGCCAGCTCGCCGGCGAACCAGTAGTCGCTGGAGTCGAAGTGCGAGAGCGAGTAGGGCTGGTAGTCGACCGCGGGCATGAACGCGAGCTGCGAGCTCGCCCCGCCGTCACCGGCGCCGTACATCGTGTCGAACCCGACGCCGGCGCCGTTGCCGGCGCCCGTGACGAGGTTCGACCACGACATCTGCGAGGCGGTTCCGGCGATCGGCGTCGAGCCGGTGGGGCCCGGCACCTGCGTGCGGTGGATTGCGGCCCGGTGCGCGGCGTAGTTCGCGTAGTCCGCGCCGCCGTTGAGCCCGGGGCCGGGCACGATGGTGTTGAGGCCGTCGTTGCCGCCCGCGAGGTAGAGGAGCACGAGGGCCGTGTCGGCCGGCGGTGCCGCCGAGGCGACGGCCGACTCGAAGACCTCCTGGAGGCCGAACACGCGGCTGCCATAGACGGCGGCGAAGCCCGCGATGCCACCGGCCAGCAGCGAGCGGCGGGTGAGGCCGGCGCGCAGCGCATCGCCGTCCAGCGCCTCCCGGGGCAGGGGGAGCATCTGGACCGGACGAGCGTCGCTCACGCGGGCGAGCTGGATCTCCTCGCATTCGATGCACCGCGTCGGCTTCATCACATGACCTGCCCGTCCGGGCCGGCGAGGATGAGAGCGCGCAGCGCGTACTGGCGCTGTGCGCGCCCGACGGGGTCGCCCGCGGGGTGCGCGGCGGAGAGCTTCAGCAGCAGCGAGCGGGTGCCCCGCGACAGCCAGGGGGACGAGACGGCCGCATAGGCGCGATCGAATGCCTGCTGGGCGGTCTCGCCGGGAACGTCGGCGACCGGCTGCGCGCCGGGGTAGCTGGAGTGCTTGACGTACTGGCATTCCTTGATGAGCTGGAACCGCGCGGTGACGGTGTTCGTGTTCAGCCACGACAACCCGCCCTCCCAGCCCGCGACGTTGGGCGGGTGGTACGGCTTCTGCTGCATGGCGGCGAGCGCCGCGGCCTGGTGGAACCACTTCATCGGCGAGTCCATCGCGCGCAGGACCCCGACCGTGTAGACGATGGGCGGCTTGACGAGGTTCGGCTCGCCGAGCGACTCGAAGATCAGCGGGTGGCGCAGGATGTGCTTGATCACCGGCGCGATCAGGAGCCCGTTGTGCTTGGTGTAGACGGCCACGAGGTCCTTCTCCGCGCTTGGGGGGATCGGCGTGGCGATGAACTCCGCCCACAGCTCCCGGACGAGGAACTTCGGGTGCATCGGACGCGACAGGACCAGGTCGACGGCCGACTGCGTGCCCGCGGACTGGCCGGCGACGGCGCCCCAGTTCGCCGTGCGGCCGAAGATCGTCTTCTGCCCCTCGTCGAAGAAGTTCTGGCCGCCGAACGTGATCTGGCCGAACGCCGGGTCGCTGGGCTGCTGGTTGAGCCGCCACCCGGTGAACGCGCGCGACAGCTCCTGCACGTCGGTCTGGGTGTAGTTGGGCTTGCCGGCGTCGTCGAGGACGCCGAGGCAGAACAGCTCCATGAACTCGCGGGCGTAGTTCTCGTTGGGGTGGCCCTTGAGGTTCTCCCACTGGTTGAGGAAGAGGGACATCGCCCCGTCCTGCGTGGTCATCTCGACCGCGAGCTGGCGGAACGACGCCTTCGGGAACTGCGCGAGGTCGCCGAAGCGCCGCAGCCGGTTGCGGTAGCCCATGAGGAAGGCGGCGGGAATGCCCGTGTCGCGGTTGACCGCGAAGTGGCGGTGCCAGAAGAGCGTCAGGCGCTCGGTCAGCGGGTTCGTCGCCCGCTGCATCGTGTCGAGCCACTCCATCGCCAGGTCGTCGTCGTTGACGAGGGGGTCGATCGGGCCGTCGTTCTGCGTGACGGGCGGCGTGCTCGTGGGCGTGAGCGCCTGGCGGTGCGTGAGAAAGAAGTCGACGAGGTCGTGGTGGCGCTTGCCCGTCCAGGCCGAGCGCTCGGCGTCCGTCGGCCCGAAGCCCGCCCGCCAGAAGAGGCGGTCGACCATCGGCCGGGTGAGGACCCCGGACAGCGTGCGGCCGGTCTTGCCGCGCTTGGGCTTGCGCTTCTTGGTGGCGGCTGGCGTCATGCCGTTGCTTCACAACCCCCGAGATCCACGAACGGAGCGTCCCGCCTCAGGGGCACGCAGTCAGTGTCATGTGTGTCTCAGACCGCCGAAGTCGCTCGACGTGACGCTACGCCGCCGTCGGCGCGAACCCGTACGCCTCGGCGAGGTCCGGGTCCTTGCGGGCGAGCATCTCGGCGAGCTGGACCATGACCTGGCACTGCTTCCAGGTCGCGTCGTCCTGCATCTTGCCGTCGATCATGTGGACGCCG
>DAINCW010000152.1:0-326 GCA_036732205.1 Solirubrobacteraceae bacterium
AGCCGATCATGAACACGTCGCCGTGGGCGAAGTTGATCAGCTCGATGATCCCGTAGACGAGCGTGTACCCCAGTGCG
The DNA here is from genome assembly GCA_036732205.1 of Solirubrobacteraceae bacterium. GTDB lineage: Bacteria > Actinomycetota > Thermoleophilia > Solirubrobacterales > Solirubrobacteraceae > VAWY01. The sequence continues at coordinate 78 of DAINCW010000152.1, forward strand.
ACCAGGGCGATGATCGAGCCGTTGGACAGCCCGCTGAAGAGGTTGTTGGAGATCCCGACCAGGTTCCCGTCCTTGGACAGGTCCTTGATCGCGTAGAAGACCGGCAGCGCGAGGAGGATCACGTACAGCGCGTAGCGGTCGACGAGCCGGCGCACGAGGCCACGCCCGCCGGCGGACAGCGACTGCGTGGACGGGGGATGGGCTTGGGTGCTTGCTTCCACTCAGAAACGAAGCGGGGCGGGCCCGAAG
>DAINCW010000152.1:336-6304 GCA_036732205.1 Solirubrobacteraceae bacterium
CCCCGTCCGTCACAGGCGAATGGTTACTGCTTCGCCTTGATCGCCTTCGAGAACGCAGGGTTCCCGTCGGCACCGACCTTGTAGACGCCGTAGTCGGTCAGCGACGTGTCGCCGTTCTTGTCGAACGAGTACGTGCCGAGAACCGAGCTGCGGTCCTTGGTCGCGAACAGCGCGGCGAGGACGGCGCTCTTGTCGTTGCCCTTGTCGCCGAGGCCCTTGATCGTGTCGATGAAGAGCTTCGCTCCCTCGTAGCCATAGATGGCGTAAGGGTCGGGATGGGCGTCGTTGTACTTCGCCTTGAAGGCCTTCAGGAAGGCCTGGCCGCCCGGGTACGACGTCAGATCGAGCGTCGCGACCGTGCACTGGAACTTCTTGCCAAGCGCGGCCGGGATGCCCTTCTTGCTCGGGTTGGTGAAGCCTGACTCACAGTCGCCGTCAGGCCCGTAGAGCTTCGCGCTCGGGATGGCCGCGGCGACGTCCTTGTACAGCTGGACGGCGCCGTTCGCGGTCACGCCCGAGAACAGGAAGCAGTCCGCGCCCTTGCCCTTGACGGTCGAGGCGTAGGAGCGGTAGTTCGATGCGGTCTTGTCGATGCCCGTCGTGTCGACGATCTTCACGCCGGCGGTGCTGGCCTGGAGGTTCACCAGGTCCGACAGACCCTTGCCGTACGTGTCCTTGTCGTTGGCGATGGCCACCTTCGTGCAGCCGTCCTGCTTCATCAGCGTCAGCAGTGCGGCGGCCTGGATGGTGTCGCGCGGGACGATGCGCAGGTACGTGCGCTTGCCGGTGGGGTAGTACTTGTCCGGCTCGCCCTTGGCGGAGCCCTTCTCGTTCGTGGTCAGGCCCACGTAGGTGTTCGCGGGGCTGACCTGCGGGACTCCGGCCTGGTTCAGGATCGGGATCGAGATTGCGCTCGCGCCCGAGTTGAACTCGCCGATGTAGCCGACGGCCTTGCTGTCCTGGGCGACCTTGCGCGCGTTCTGCGCGGTGGCACCCGGGTCCCAGTTGCCGGCCTGCGCCGTGGAGTCATCCAGCGGCGTGTAGCTGATCGTGAACTTGCCGGCCTTGTTGCCGGCCTGGCTCAGGGCGAGCTGGATGCCCTTCACCATGGCGCCCGTCTGATCCTTCGAGGCGCCCTGCAGCGGAAGGCTGGAATAGAGGTCGACGGTGCCACCGCCGGCGCTCGTTCCGCCACCACCGCTGCTGCTGCTCTTGCTGCTGCTGCTCGACGACCCGCATGCAGCCAGGCCGAGCGAGAGCGACCCGATGGCGCACGCGGTCGCGATAGTACGAAGCCTCACAGGAAACGTCCCTCCATTGGGAGATATAAGTCCGACGTGCGGCGGCATCCTACGCCGACCGCAAGCGACGAGGCAATGTGAGGGGAAGCCGTCAGGCGCCCTGCGACCCGCCGCGCACGGTTCGCTCGAAGGCCAGGGCGCCCGCGCGCACCCGATACGCCGCCAGGTCATCGAGCGTGCTGTCCCCCGTCGGCTCCATCGAATAGGTGCCCAGCGCGGAGCGCCGGGCCCTGAGCGCCAGAAGCCGGTTGGTCACGACCGTGCGGTCGTTGCCCCGCTGACCGGCGCGCTGGATCGCGAACAGGACGGCGCGCATCGCCTCGTAGCCGAGGATCGCCCATTGGCCCGGCGCGCGGCTGTACGCGTGCTTGAAGTCGCCGGCGAACTTCAGGGCGAGCGGGCCGAGCAACCGCGGCGGCGGCGCCGGCCCGAGAACCGTGGTCGAGGACGCGGCCGGGCCCAGGGCGGCCGCGAACGTCGGGTCGGCGAGCGCCATCGGTGCAATGAGGCGGATGCCGGGATCGGCGTCGTGCAGCGCGCGGTACATCCCCGCGGGGTCGTCGCCGAGCTCGGCGGCGAAGGTCGCGCAATCGGCGCGCCCTGCGCCCGCGCCGGCCGCAGCCTTCACGCGCGCCCTGACGTCCCCGGCCACCTCGCCGGCGAAGACGATCGGCATCCCCGCGGCGCGGATGGCCGCCGCGAGCAGCCTGCCAAGGCTGCCCTCGAAGGCGCCGCGCGCGGTGAAGACCGCGACCCGGCGGCAGTGCGACGCGCTCATGAGCTGCGCGATGGCCGTGGCCTGGACGCCGTCGGGCGGGACCAGGCGAGCGAAGGTCTGGTGACCGGAGGGGTAGTAGCGCTCGGGCTCGCCCTCCCCCGCCCCCTGGCGCGAGGTCAGTCCGCCGTACGTCGTGCCCGGGCTCACCTGGAGCACTCCGGCGGAGTTCAGGACTGGCAGCGACAGGGCGGTCGCCCCCGCGTCGACGTCGCCGATGTAGGCGATCGCGTTGCGGTCGGTCGCCGCCGCGCGGGCGGCGTCCACGGTGGCCCCCGGCTCCCAGCGACCCATGGCCGTCGAGTCGTCGAGCGAGCGGAAGTTCACGGTGAAGGGCCCGACCTGGCCGCCGGCCTGCGCCAGCGCCAGCTTCTCGCCGTCGACGATGTCCTGCGAGCGCTGCGACCCCGAGCCCTGGAGCGGGAGGCTCGAGTAGATCGTCAGCGTCGTCGAGCCCGTGCTCGACTGGCTCACCGAGCCGCACCCGCCGGCGGCAAGCGCCAGGGCCGCGCAGGTCAGGACCCGGAGACGCGGCATGGCGACCGCTAGCGCGCGCGGGTGCCGGGCAGGAACGGAAGGGCGATCTTGACCGCGCCCGCCACCAGGACGATCGTCGCCGTGATGAGGAACGAGTCGATGGCCTTGGCGCCCAGTGACCAGAGGACGATCCAGATGACCAGTCCGACGGCGGTGGCGAGGGGCATCAGCATCGGCGCAGGATCCTAATGCAGCGCCTTGGCCATCGCGGCGACGACCTCGCGCACGCCTTCGACGCCGCCCTCGTCGGCGGCCCGGACCAGGCGCGTCCCGACGATGACGCCGTCGGCGCCGGCGCCGGCCGCCTGCGACGCCTGCTCGGGCGTGCCGATGCCGAAGCCCAGCGCGACCGGGACCTCCGTGCACGCCTTGGCGCGCGACACGATCTCCTCGTAGGACGACTCGGCGCGCTCGCCCGTGGTCCCGACCACGGACACGGTGTAGAGGAAGCCCCTGGCCGCCGCCCCGATCGCCGCGAGCCGCTCCTCCGTCGTCGTCGGCGCCACCAGCGGCACGAGCGCGATGCCCGCGGCGTCGCACGCGACACGAATCTCCTCGGACTCCTCGAGCGGCAGGTCCGGGACGATGAGCCCCGCGGCGCCAAGGTCGGCGAGCCGGCGAGCGAACGCGTCGGGCCCGCGCGCGAGCACGAGGTTCACGTAGGTCATGAGGACGACGGGGGCCCGTGCCGCCAGGCGCTCGGCGACGCCGAGGACGCCGTCGAGCGTCGCCCCCGCGCGCAGCGCGCGGGTGCCGGCCGCATTGATGACGGGTCCGTCGGCCAGCGGGTCGGAGTACGGCACACCGAGCTCGAGCAGGTCGCCGCCCGCGTCGAGGCAGGCCTCGCCGATGCGCGCGGACGTCTCGAGGTCCGGAAACCCGCCCATCAGGTAGGGCATGAGCGCCGCTCGCTTGCCCGACCCCGCGAACGCCTCGGAGATGCGGTCAGGGCCGGGCAAGGACCTCCGCCAGGTCCTTGTCGCCGCGGCCCGACAGGCAGATGAGATCGAGCGCTCCAGACTCCTGAGCCAGCACCCAGGCGACGGCGTGAGCCGACTCCAGCGCCGGGACGATCCCCTCGACGGCCGACAGCTCGCGGAACGCCGCGACCGCCTGCTCGTCGGTGACCGCCTCGTAGCGCGCACGGCCCGTGTCGCGCAGGTGGGCGTGCTCGGGACCCGAGCCCGGGTAGTCGAGGCCCGCGGAGATCGAGTGCGCCTCGGTGATCTGCCCCTCGTCGTCCTGCATGACCGCCGACAGCGACCCGTGCAGCACGCCGGCCCGGCCACCCACCGTGAGCGGAGCGCCGTGGCGCCCGCTGTCGAGCCCCTCGCCCGCCGCCTCGACGCCGATCAGCTCGACCTCGGCGTCGTCGATGAACCCGGCGAACATGCCGATCGAGTTCGAGCCGCCGCCGACGCAGGCGACCACGCGGGACGGCAGGCGCCCGATGCGCTCGAGGATCTGCGCGCGCGCCTCGTCGCCGATGACGCGCTGGAGCTCGCGGACGATGGCGGGGTACGGCGCCGGCCCCACCGCGGAGCCGATCACGTAGTGCGTCGTCGCAACGTTGGTGACCCAGTCGCGGATCGCGGCGCTCACGGCCTCCTTGAGCGTCATCGCCCCGGCCTCTACGGGCTCCACGCGCGCGCCCAGCAGCTCCATGCGCTCGACGTTGGGCTTCTGGCGGCGGATGTCCTCGACGCCCATGTAGACGATGCAGTCGAGCCGGAGGAGCGCGCACGCCGTCGCCGTCGCCACGCCGTGCTGGCCCGCGCCCGTCTCGGCGATGATCCGCCGCTTGCCCATGCGCTGCGCGAGCAGGCACTGGCCGAGCGCGTTGTTGAGCTTGTGGGAACCGGTGTGCATGAGGTCCTCGCGCTTGAGCCAGACCTCGCGGCCGGTGGCGGCGCTCAGGCCGCGCGCCCGGTACAGCGGGGTCGGGCGGCCCGCGAAGTCGCGCTCCAGCTCGTCGAGCTCGGCGCGGAACGCGGTGTCGCTCCACGCCACGCACCAGGCCTGCTCGAGCTCGGCCAGGGCCGGCATCAACGTCTCGGGGACGTACTGGCCGCCGTAGCGGCCGAAGCGGTGGGCGACGGTCTCGCTCATTCGGGCACGCTCGCCGTCCGCACCGACTCGACGGCCTCGAAGAACGCCCGCAGGCGCTCGGGGTCCTTCACCCCGGGCTCAGCCTCCGTGCCGCTCGCGGTGTCGACCGCGTACGGCTGAACGGCCTCGATCGCGGCGGCGACGTTGTCGGGCGTCAGGCCGCCGGAGAGCACGAGCGGCACCGGCGCCCGACGCCCGCGCAGCAGCTCGTGGTCCACGGTCTGCCCGGTCCCGCCGCGCAGCCCCGGCACGCGGGCGTCCACGAGGTGGAAGGCCACGTCGCGGAAGCGGTCGAGCGCCTGGACGTCGCCCCGGTCGGCGGCCTGGACGGCCTTCATGACCAGCGCTCCGGTCCTGCGGTGGGCCTCGGCCGCGAAGGCCGGCCCCTCGTCGCCGTGCAGCTGGAGGACGTCGAAGCCGATGCGCGCGTGCAGGCGGGCGATGTCGTCGAGCGTGTGGTTGACGAAGACGCCGGTCACCAGCGCGCGCTTGCGCACCGCGGCGGCCACCGCCTCCGCGTCGGCCGGCGACACGCTGCGCGGCGACGGGCCGTGGAAGATCAGCCCGATCGCCCAGGCGCCCAGCTCCGTGGCGAGCTCGGCGTCCTGCACGCGGGTGATCCCGCAGATCTTCACGAGGGGGACGGAGTCCATTGCCCCCATTCTCTCAGCCGCCCGGCAGCACCCCGCCCTGCTGGCCCTGCGCAAGCTGCTGGTCGAGGGACTCCGGCCGCTTGGCCAGCGTGACCTTGACCGTCTTGGACTTGCCGTCGCGCAGGACCTTGACGCTCACCGTGTCGTTCGGCTTGTGCTTGGCGATCACGTTGCCGAGGTCGTCGGAGGTGTTGACGGGCTTGCCGTCGATGGCGGTGATGATGTCGCCGCCCAGGGCGATCGTGCCGCTGCTGGTCTGCGCCGTGATGTTGCCGCCGCGGAGCCCCGCCTTCTCGGCGGGCGAGCCCTGCTGGACGTCCTGGACGAGGGCCCCGCTCTTGACCGGCAGGTTCAGCCGGGACAGGGAGCCGTCGATCGTGATCGTCGTCAGGCCGATGTAGGCGCGAGCGACGCTCCCGCCGGACTGGAGCTGGCCGAGCTCCTTGCGGGCGGTATCGATGGGCACGGCGAAGCCGATGCCGACGTTGCCGTTACCGCTGCCGCCGGTCTCGATCTGCGAGTTGATCCCGATCACGCGCCCGGCGGCGTCGAGCAGCGGGCCGCCGGAGTTGCCGGGGTTGATCGCGGCGTCG
>DAINCW010000153.1:0-6301 GCA_036732205.1 Solirubrobacteraceae bacterium
GCCTCGGGCGCCGGAGTCTCCTCGGCGGTGGGCTCCTCGGCCGCAGCCTCGGGCGCCGGAGTCTCCTCGGCGGTGGGCTCCTCGGCCGCAGCCTCGGGCGGAGTGGTGTTCTCGGTCTCTTCGGTCTTGTCTTCGTCAGCCATTGGTCACGTTCTGGGAGTTGATCCCGCGCTGGCGGGCGATGGTCAGGGCACGGGCCAGGCCGCGCTTGGCGGCGCGCAGGCCCGCGGTGTTCTCGAGCTCGCCCGTGGCGTGCTGGAAGCGCAGGCCGAACAGCTCGCGCCGCTGCAGCGACAGGTGCTCGCTCAGCTCGGCGTCGGTCATGTCGCGAATCTCCTTGGCGGACGCCATCAGGCCGCGTCCTCCCGGGTCACGAACCTCGTGCGCACGGGCAGCTTGTGGCCGGCCAGGCGCAGCGCCTCGCGGGCCAGGGGCTCCGGCACGCCCGCCAGCTCGAACATCACACGCCCGGGCTTGACCACGGCGACCCAGCCCTCGGGCGAGCCCTTGCCGGAGCCCATGCGGGTCTCGGCCGGCTTCTTCGTGAAGGGCTTGTCGGGATAGACGTTGATCCAGACCTTGCCGCCGCGCTTGATCTTGCGCGTCATGGCGATACGGGCGGCCTCGATCTGGCGATTGGTCAGCCAGGTCTCCTCCATCGCCTTCAGGCCGTAGTCGCCGAACTGCACGCGCGTCTGCGCGCGCGAGAGCCCGGCCCGGCGCCCACGATGCTGCTTGCGGTGCTTGACGCGCTTGGGGCTGAGCATCAGCGGCCACCCCCGCCGCCGCCGGGACGGGGACCGCCGCCACCGCCGCCAGGACGACCGCCGCCACCGCCACCGCGACCGCCGGGACCACCCGGACCCCCGCCACCGCGACCGCCGGGACCACCCGGACCGCCGCCACGACCACCCGGACCGCCACCGCGACCGCCACCGCCACCCGGGCCGCCACCGCGACCGCCGCGACCGCGACCGCCGCTGTCACGCCCGTCGCGACCGCGGCCGCGGTCGTCGCCCTGCGGGGCGGGGGCGTTCATGTCGGTCAGGTCGGTGCCGGTGTAGCCCGCGGGCATGATCTCGCCCTTGTTCATCCAGCACTTGACGCCGATGCGGCCAAAGGTCGTGCGGGCCTCGTAGAAGCCGTAGTCGATGTCGGCGCGGAGCGTGTGCAGCGGCACGCGGCCGTCGGAGTAGGCCTCGGTGCGCGCCATCTCCGCGCCGCCCAGCCGGCCGCTCACCTGGATCTTGCAGCCCTTGGCGCCGGAGCGCATGGCGCTCGTGAGCGCGCGCTTCATCGCGCGCCGGAACGCCACGCGGTTCTGGAGCTGCTCGGCGACCGACTGCGCGACGAGCTTCGCGTCCAGCTCGGGCCGCTTGATCTCGAGGATGTTGACCTTGATCTGCTTGGAGGTCATGCGGTGCAGGTCGCGGCGCAGCGCATCCACCTCGGTGCCCGACTTGCCGATCACGATGCCGGGCCGGGCCGTGTGGATGTTGACCTCGACCTCGTTGGCGTCCTTGCGGATCGTGATGTCCGACAGGCCGGCGTGCGACAGCTTGCCGGTGATGTGCGCGCGGATGCGGATGTCCTCGTCCAGATAGTCGGCGAAGTGCTTCTCGTTGAACCAGTTCGACTTCCAGTCGTGGATGTAGCCGACGCGCATCGACTCGGGATGAACCTTCTGTCCCATTAGCGGGTCGGCTCCTTCGGTGTCAGCGTGATGGTCAGGTGGCTCGTGCGCTTGAGGATCTTCGTCGCACGGCCCATGGCGCGAGGGCGGAATCGCTTGAGGGTCGGGCCCTCGTCCGCGAACGCCGTGGCGACGCGGAGGTCGTCACCCAGGAGCTCGTGGTTGTTCTCGGCGTTGGCGACCGCCGAGTTCAGCAGCTTGGCCCAGTCGGACGCGACGGCGCGCGGGGTGAAGGCGAGGATCGCCCGGGCCTCGGAGACCGACTTGCCGCGGATGTGGTCGCAGACCAGGCGAGCCTTGCGCGCAGACGTCCGCACGTACTTGGCCTGGGCGCGGACGACCGGCGCCGTCGTGCCCGGCTCGTGCGCGCCGCGGCGAGCGCGGGCGCGCGGCTTGGCCGGCGTCGCAGCCTCGGCCTTGGGCTGGGCTTCGGCCTTGGGCTTGGCTTCCGTCTTGGGCTTGGCCTCCGCCTTCGGCTTCGCGGCAGCCTTCGGCTCGACCTCGGTCTTCGGCTCGCCCTTCTTGCGCGGCGCCTTGGGCTTGGCCTCAGCCTTCGGCTTCGCGGCAGCCTTCGGCTCCGCCTTCTTGCGCGGCGCCTTGGGACCACCGGCCTTGCCGGCGGTGCCCGCCTTGCCCTTCTCGGGCTCGACCTTCGGATCCTTGGGCTCGGCCATCAGCGGACCTTCCCGGAGCCGGCGTGCCCGCGGTACGTGCGCGTCGGCGCGAACTCGCCGAGCTTGTGCCCGACCATCGCCTCGGAGACGAACACGGGCACGTGCTTGCGGCCGTCGTGGACGGCGATCGTGTGCCCGACCATCTCCGGGAAGATCGTCGAGGTCCGCGACCAGGTCTTGACCATCGTCTTGTTGCCCGACGTGTTCATCGCCTCGATTCGCGCCATGAGGCGCTCCTCGACCCACGGGCCCTTCTTGCTCGAGCGGCTCATCGGTTCTTGCCCTTCCCGCGGCGGCGCCCGCGCACGATGTAGCGGTCGCTGCCCTTGTTCTTCTTGCGCGTGCGGTACCCGAGGGTCGGAACGCCCCACGGCGTCACCGGATGGCGACCCGCGGTCGTCGAGCCCTCGCCACCGCCGTGCGGATGGTCGACCGGGTTCATCGCCGTTCCGCGCGTCTGCGGACGCACGCCCATGTGGCGCTTGCGGCCGGCCTTGCCGATCGTGACGTTCTGGTGATCGGAGTTGCCGATCGTGCCGATGGTGGCCCGGCACTCGTCGCGGACCAGGCGCATCTCGCCGGAGGGCAGGCGCAGCGTCGCCATGCCGGACTCCTTGGCCATGAGCTGAACGCCGGCGCCGGCGGAGCGGGCCATCTGGCCGCCGCGGCCGGGCTGGAGCTCGACGTTGTGGACCAGGGTGCCCGTCGGGATGCGCGCCAGCGGCAGCGCGTTGCCGACCGAGATGTCCGCGGCCTCGCCCGACTCGACGCTCATGCCGACGGTCAGCCGGTTCGGCGCGAGGATGTAGCGCTTCTCGCCGTCGGCGTAGTGCAGGAGCGCGATGTAGGCCGACCGGTTGGGGTCGTACTCGATGGCGGCGACCTTCGCGGGGATGCCGTCCTTGCGACGCTTGAAGTCGATGCGGCGGTACAGGCGCTTGTTGCCGCCGCCCCGGTGGCGCGACGTCTTGCGGCCCTTGTTGTTGCGCCCGCCGCTCTTGGTCAGGCCCTCGACGAGGGACTTCTCCGGCTCGTCGCGGGTGATCTCGGCGAAGTCCGGATACGTCGAGAAGCGACGACCGGGCGACGTGGGCTTGAGCTTGCGAATCGCCATGGCCTACTCGCCCTCGAGCCCCGCGAGGCCCTGGAAGATCGGAATGGAGTCGCCCGGGCGAACCTGCACGATCGCCTTCTTCCACGAGCGCGTGCGACCCGAGGTCCAGCCGCGGCGCTTGGGCTTGGACTTCACCGACATCGTGCGGACGTCGACCACCCTGACGTCGAAGAGCTCCTCGACGGCCTGGCGGATCTGGGTCTTGTGCGCGTCGGGGTGGACGCGAAACGTGTACTTGTCGACGGCGGCGAGCACGTAGCTCTTCTCGCTGACGACCGGGCGGATGATGACCTGGCTCGAGTCCATCAGGCGGCGGCCTCCGTGCGCTTCTCGCGGCCGCCCGCCGTGGCTCGCGCGGCGAGCTCGTCGAGCGCCTCGCGGGAGGCGAGGACGGCCGACGCGCCGACGACGTCGGCGGTGCCGACGGCCTGCGCCGGCAGGACCGAGACGCGGTCGAGGTTGCGGAACGACAGCGCGGCGCGCGCCTGGTCGTCGGTGAGCACGACGAGGAGGCCCTTGGGCTGGTCCCACTTGCCGAGCAGCACGGCGGCGTCCTTCGCGGACGGCGCGTCGAGGAACGGCGCGGGGTCGAGCACCGCGAGCGAGTCGCGGCCCGCGTGCAGCGACAGCGCAGCGCGGAACGCCGCCTTTCGCTCCTTGCGGTTGACCTTGAAGGTGTAGTGGCGCGGCGACGGGCCGAAGGTGATGCCGCCGCCGGTCCAGATCGGGCTGCGTGACGAGCCGGCGCGGGCACGGCCGGTGCCCTTCTGGCGCCACGGCTTGGCGCCGCCGCCGCGGACCTGGCCGCGCGTCTTGGTCGAATGCGTGCCCTGGCGGCGGGCGTTGAGCTCCGCGCGCACGGACTCGTGGACGAGCGGCTCGTTCCACTCCGCACCGAAGGCGCTCTCGTCGAGGTCCACCCGACCGCCGGCTTTGCCGGCGGTGCCGGCCGGTGCGCCGAGGACCTTGGCCGTGGGCTTAGCCATCGGAGCGCACCTCGACGACGCCGTTTCGCGGGCCGGGCACGGCGCCGCGCACGAGCAGCAGGTTCTCGTCCGGCCGGACCTCGACCACGGTGAGCCCGCGCTGCGTGACGCGCTTGTTGCCCATCTGGCCCGGACCGCGGATGCCCTTGAACACGCGCGACGGAGTCGCCGACGCGCCGATCGAGCCCGGCGCGCGCACGTTGTGCGAGCCGTGGCTCTTGGGCCCGCTCGTGAAGTTGTGGCGCTTGATCGTGCCCTGGAAGCCCTTGCCCTTGCTGACCCCGGAGACCTTGATGGCCGCGCCGACCTCGAAGGCCTCGACGGTGACCGTCTCGCCGACCATCAGCTCGCCGGCCTCGTCGCGGAACTCGCAGACGTGGCGCATCGGCGGCGCGTCTGCCTTGCGCAGGTGGCCGAGCTCGGCCTTGGTCAGGTGCTTCTCCTTGCTCGCGCCGAACGCGAGCTGGACGGCCTCGTAGCCGTCGCGGTCGTGCGTGCGGATGCCCGTGACCGGGCACGGGCCGGCCTCGAGCACGGTCACGCGCTCGACCTTGCCGTCCTGCGCGAAGACCTGGGTCATGCCGAGCTTGCGGGCGAGAATCGCGGCCACCGTCCAGCGCCCCTAGCTCGCGAGGCGGATCTCGATGTCCACGCCCGCCGGAAGGTGATCGAGACGCTGGAGCGAGTCGACCGTCTTCGGTGTCGGCTGGTGGATGTCGATGAGCCGCTTGTGCGTACGGATCTCGAAGTGCTCGCGGCTGTCCTTGTCCTTGAACGGCGAGCGGATCACGCAGTAGACGTTCTTCTCGGTGGGCAGCGGCACGGGTCCGGTGACCGACGCGCCGGTGCGCGCGGCCGTCTCCACGATCTCCTTGGCCGCCGTCTCGATCGCCGAGTGGTCGTAGGCCTTGAGCCGGATGCGGATCTTGTTTTGTGCGGTAGCTGCCATTGGTGTCTTTGAGCGAAGAGGGGGCGGGCCTCGGGCCCGCCCCGTGTCACTTCTCAGTTCCTCGTACTCACCCGACCTACTCGACGATCTCCGTCACGACGCCGGAGCCGACGGTGCGGCCGCCCTCGCGGATCGCGAAGCGCAGGCCCTGGTCCATGGCGATCGGCTGGATGAGCTCGATCTCCATCTGCACGTTGTCGCCCGGCATGACCATCTCGACGCCCTCGGGGAGCTTCGCCACGCCCGTCACGTCCGTCGTGCGGAAGTAGAACTGCGGCCGGTAGCCCGTGAAGAACGGCGTGTGGCGGCCGCCCTCCTCCTTCTTCAGGACGTAGACCTCCGACTTGAACTTCGTGTGCGGCGTGATCGAGCGGGGCTTGCAGAGCACCTGGCCGCGCTCGATCTCCTCGCGCTTGGTGCCGCGCAGGAGGCAGCCGACGTTGTCGCCGGCCTGGCCCTGGTCGAGGATCTTGCGGAACATCTCGACGCCGGTGACGACCGTGGTCGTCGTGTCCTTGACGCCGACGATCTCGACCGTGTCGCCCGTGTTGACGATGCCCTGCTCGATGCGGCCGGTCGCGACGGTGCCGCGGCCCGTGATCGAGAAGACGTCCTCGACCGGCATGAGGAACGGCTTGTCGAGGTCGCGCTCGGGCTCCGGGATGTAGGTATCCAGAGCCTCGGCGAGGTCGAGGATCTTCTGCTTGTAGGCATCGTCGCCCTCGAGCGCCTTGAGTGCCGAGCCGATGACGAAGGGGATGTCGTCGCCCGGGAAGTCGTATTCGTTGAGGAGGTCGCGGACCTCGACCTCGACGAGCTCGAGGAGCTCGTCGTCGTCGACCATGTCGGCCTTGTTGAGGAACACGACGATGTAGGGGACGCCGA
>DAINCW010000154.1:0-6139 GCA_036732205.1 Solirubrobacteraceae bacterium
GGTCTACAGCGCCTCTTCGGCGCCCGCGGTGCTGCGCGGTCAGGGCGACGGGACCGGCTATCTCCTCAAGTACGTGCTCTACGGCGGGCTCGGCCTCGTGGTCATGAACCTCGTCGCGCGGCGCGGGCTGGAGTGGGTCCGCCAGATCACGCCGGTGCTGCTCGCCGTGTCCTTCGCCGGTCTCGTGGCGGTGAAGGTGCCGCACATCGGCGTCACCGTGAACAGCGCGCGGCGCTGGCTCGGCGCCGGCCCGCTCCAGTTCCAGCCCAGCGAGCTCGCCAAGCTCGCGCTCGTCCTCTACGCGGCGCGGCTGCTGGCCGACCGTCCGAACCGGGTCAAGAAGGTCAGGTCGCTCGTCAACCCGCTGCTCATCGTCGTCGGGATGGCGTGCATGCTCGTGGCGTCCCAGCCGGACCTCGGCACGACGCTGGTCATCGCGTTCTCAATCACCGCGCTGCTCGTGGCCGCCGGCATCCCGATGCGCTACCTCGCGATCGGCTTCGGCGTGTGCGCGGGGCTCGTCCTGATCTTCGCCCTCATCGAGCCCTACCGCCGCGCGCGGCTCACGGCGTTCGCGAACCCGTGGGCCCACGCCCAGGGCACCGGCTTCCAGGCCGTCCAGGCCCAGATCGCATTGGGCTCGGGCGGGTTGTTCGGGCGGGGGCTCGGCCAATCGGTGCAGAAGATCTTCTTCCTGCCCGAGGCCCACACGGACTTCATCCTCGCCGTGATCGGCGAGGAGCTCGGCGTCGTCGGCGTGAGCGGCCTGCTGTTCCTCTACGGGCTCATCGGCTATGGCGGGCTTCGCGCGGCCAAGAAGGCGAAGGGGGCGTACGCGACGCTGCTGGCCGTCGGTGTGACGTCGCTGATCCTCAGCCAGGCGCTGCTCAACGTCTTCGCCGTCCTCGGCCTCGCGCCGCTCACCGGGGTCCCACTGCCGTTCATCTCGTCGGGGTCCTCCAGCCTGCTCGTCGTGCTGGCCTCGATGGGGTTGCTGCTCAACGTGGCGTCGGGCGGGAACGTTCGTCTGCGCGCCGTACCGTCAGGATCAGGCAATGGACGCTCCACGGGTGGTCATCGCAGCCGGGGGAACGGCGGGGCACGTCGTCCCGGCGATAGCGGTCGCCGACGCGCTGCGGGCTGAGGGCGCGGAGGTCTCCTTCGTCGGGGGCGAGCGCGCCGAGGCGACGCTCGTGCCCGCGGCCGGCTACGAGCTCGACCGCATCCGCGTCAGCGGGCTGAGCCGGACGAACCCGCTGAGCGCCGCGCGCTCGGCCCTTCAGGCGGTGCGCGCCCTGGGCGCTGCGCTGCGCATCCTCTCGCGCCGCCGGCCGGCGGCCGTGCTCGGGGCAGGCGGGTACGTCGCGGGGCCGGTCGGGCTGGCGGCGGTGCTGCGCCGCGTTCCCCTGGTGCTCACCGAGGCCGACTCGCACCTCGGCCTCGCCAACCGGCTGCTCGCGCGCTTCGCCCGGCGCGTGTGCCTGAGCTTCCCGATCGACGGGCGAACGGGTCCGCGCTACCTCGTGACGGGCCGCCCGGTCCCGCCGCCCGCGACCGATCGCGCGGCGGCGCGCGCGCGCTTCGGGCTCGCGCCCGACGACACGGTCGTCCTGGTCTTCGGGGGCTCGCTGGGCGCCCGCTCGGTCAACGAGGCCGCGGTCGAGGCGTTCGCCGACGCGCCGTTTCGCGTGCTGCACGCGTCCGGCGAGCGCGACTACGAGGCCCTGCGCGAGCGCGTGGCCTCCGATCGCTACGACCTGCGCCCCTACATCCAGCCGTTCGGCGACGCGCTGCTCGCCGCCGACCTGGTCGTCGCGCGTGCGGGCGGGTCGATCTTCGAGGTTGCCGCCCACGGTCGCCCGGCGGTGCTCGTCCCGTACCCGCACGCCACCGCCGACCATCAGACGGCGAACGCCCGCTGGATGGCCGGCGCCGGTGCCGCGATGATCGTGCCCGACGCCGAGCTCACCCCGGCGCGCCTGGCCGGCGAGGTCGGCGGCCTGCTCGCTGACCGCTCGCGCCTGGGCGCGATGGCGGCCGCATCCGCCGCCCTGGCCCGCCCGGACGCCGCCCGGGCCGTCGCGCGCGAGGTGCTGCGCGTAACGCAATCGCGATAGAACGGGTGCGCTTGGGGGTGCGCGAACGGCACCGTGCCGTTCACCGGTCCGATTGGCGGCTACCCCGAACCGGAATGGCGTTCGAGATCGTGGCGCAGCTCCGCCACGAGCTCGTCGCCGATCTCGGGCAGGCCGCGCCGGCGGCGGATGTCGTTGCGCGCCTCGATCATCTGCTCGATGTCCGTGGCCTCGATGCGGGCCTGCGCGTCGTAGTCCTGCTCGCTGTGGCCCAGGCCGCGGTGCGGGCGCGGCCGGTTGAGGAACATCGTGAGGATCACGATGACCACGAAGGGCACGAGGCCGAAGACCCACATCGTCGTCTCCACCGCCCGGCCCAGGGTACGCCGCTGGCGGACGTGGGGCCAGCGCGCCGCTCGTAGGATGCCCGTCGATGCCCGACGAGATGACGGGTCGGCGGCTGCACCTCATCGGGGTTGGGGGCGCCGGCATGAGCGGCTACGCGCTGGTCTGCGCGCAGCTCGGCGCGGCGGTGAGCGGCTCCGATCGCGCGGAATCGCCGGCGCTCGAGCGCGTGCGCGCCGCGGGCGTCGTCGTGTTCGTGGGCCACGACGCCGCCAACCTTCCGCCCGGCGACGACGTCGAGGTCGTGCTCTCCAGCGCGATCGGCGCCGACAACCCCGAGCGTGCGGCGGCCGAGGAACGCGGGCTGCGCGTGGTGGGGCGCGCCGAGCTGCTGGCCGAGCTGTCGTCGCGACGCCGCGTCATCGCCGTCGCAGGCGCGCACGGCAAGACGACCACGACATCGATGACGGCGCACGCCCTGCTGGGCTGCGGACTCGACCCCTCCTACCTCATCGGCGGCGATCTGCTCACGACGGGCACGAACGCCGCGTGGGGGACGGGGGAGTGGCTCGTGATCGAGGCCGACGAGTCCGACCGCTCGATGCTGCGCCTGGACGTCGACGTCGCGGTGGTGACGAACGTCGAGCTCGACCACCACGCCACCTACGGGTCGTTGGACGAGGTGCGAGCCGTGTTCGCGGACTTCCTCGCGGGGGCACCCGAGGCGGTCGTCTGGGACCGGCCGGACCTGCTGGTGCTGCGGGCTTCCGGTGCGCCGGTGGTCGCCTACGACGCGACGGGCGTCGACCTGAGCGACGGCGGGTCCCGCTTCGACTGGCGCGGGCACGAGGTCGTCCTCGCCGTGCCGGGCCTGCACAACGCGCGCAACGCGGTGGCAGCGCTGGAGGCGTGCGTGCTGGCCGGCGCCGACCCGACGACGGCGGTCGCCGCCCTTGCGGACTTCCGCGGCGCCGGGCGCCGGTTCGAGCGCCTCGGGCGCACCGCGTCGGGCGCCCTGGTCGTCGACGACTATGCGCATCACCCGACGGAGGTCGCGGCGACGATCGACGCGGCGCGGACGCTGGCGGGGGCCCGCCGGGTCGTTGTGGCCTTCCAGCCGCACCTGTACTCGCGCACGCGGCACCTGGCGCGGGACTTCGGAGCCGCCCTCGCGCGCGCCGACGCCGTCGCGGTCCTCGACGTCTACCCGGCCCGTGAGCGCGCCGAGGACTTCCCGGGCGTGAGCGGCCTCCTGGTCGCCGAGGCGGTGGCCGACGCCGCGGGCGGGCGGGAGACCATGTGGCTGCCGGACTTCGATGCGGCCGAGCGCGTGCTGCCCGCACGCGTGGGGGAGGGCGACGTCCTGCTCGTCCTGGGCGCGGGAGACGTCGACGCCCTCGGGCGCCGCCTCGCCACGGCACCCGTCTAGATGCCGCTGGTGGTCTGCCGCGGGGCGCCGACCGGCACCCGGGTCTAGGGCCAGTCGGGCCCGACGAGCACCGGCTCGGGGTGCAGCTCCACGCCGAACGCCTCGCGCACGCCGCCGGCGATCTCGCGCGCGAGCGCCACGAGCTCGGAGGTCGTCCCGGCGCCGCGGTTGGTCAGCGCGAGCGTGTGCTTCGAGGAGATCGCGATCCCGTCCGCGTTCCCGTGGCCGCGGGCGAACCCGGCGCGCTCGATGAGCCAGGCGGCTGACGTCTTGATGCGTCCGCCATCCTCGGGCCAAGCCGGCGGGCGCGCATCGGGGTCGAGGCGCTCGGCGACCCGGCGTTCCAGGGCGGCGAACGCCTCGGCCTCCAGGATCGGGTTGGTGAAGAACGAGCCGGCGCTGACCGAGTCGAGGTCGTCGGGGTCGATGACCATGCCCTTCGCGCGGCGAAGCGCCAGCACAGCCTCGCGGACGTCGCTGCACGGTGCGCGCTCGCCGATCTCCACCCCCAGGGCCCGCGCGAGCTCGGCGTAGCGGATGGGGGCCGAGTCGCGGGCGGCATCCAGGACGAAGCGCACGCGCAGCACGACCCAGCGGCCGGGCTCGCGCTTGAAGGAGCTCGAGCGGTAGGAGAAGCCGCACTCGGCGGCGGCCAGCTCGGTGACCTCGCCGGAGCGGCGATCGAGCACGCGCACGGACTCGACGGTCTCGGCGACCTCCTGGCCGTAGGCACCGACGTTCTGGATCGGCGTGGCGCCGACGGAGCCTGGGATGCCCGACAGGCACTCGACGCCCGAGCGGCCGTCGGCGACGCATCCGGCGACGAACGGGTCCCAGGGCTCGCCGGCGGCCACGTCGAGCACGACGCGCCCGTCGTCGCGCGCGTCACGCTTGACGCCGCGCGAGGCGATGAGCAGGACGGTCCCGGGGAACCCGTCGTCGGCGACGACCACGTTGCTGCCACCGGCGAGGACGAGCAGCGGCTCGCCGGCCGCGTCGGCCTCCCGCACCGCGGCGAGGATCGCGGCGTCGTCGCCCGCAGAGACCATCCGCCGCGCAGCGCCGCCGAGGCGCAGCGTCGTGAGCGCGCTGAGCAGGGGGGCGCCGGTCTCCACGGCGACAAGGCTATGCGGAGGAGGGACGGGCCCGGTGCCGAACACCGTTGACGATGGGCCAGATCCGCCGCCTGCCGGCCCGCGCCGCGGGCCTCGCCCGCCGCCACCCGCGCGTCCTCGGCGCGACGGTCCTGCTCGTGGTCGTTGGAGGCGGCGGCTGGATGTGGCTGCGCGACTCCTCGCTCGCCCGCGTGAACAAGGTGACGATCAACGGCGCCACCGGCCCGCAGGCCGTCGCCGTCCGTGGGGCGCTCACCGACGCCGCTCGCGGCATGTCGACGCTGCACGTCGACAGCGGGCGCCTGAGGGCCGCCGTGCACGCGTACCCCGAGGTCGCGGCGATCGGAGTCCACGCCCACCCGCTGCACTCGCTGACCATCGACGTCGTCGAGCGCCAGGCGGTCGCGGCGCTGGCCGTCGGCGCGCACCGGATCGCCATCGCCGCCGACGGCACCCTGCTACGCGACCAGCCGTCGGACCGCCTGCCGACCGTCAACGCCCCGGTGCTGCCGGTCGCCAAGCTCACGGGGCGACCCGCCGCCGCGCTGGCCGCCATCGCCGCCGCGCCGGCCGCCATGCGCCCGCATGTCGACCGCATCTTCGTCGGGCCGGATGGCATCGAGGCTGACTTGCGCAACAACGGCCCGCGCCTGATCCTGGGCGCCGGCGACCGCGCTCGCGCGAAGTGGGTCGCCGCCGCCCGCGTGCTCGGCGACGCGGGCTCCCAGGGCGCGACCTACGTCGACGTACGGCTGCCCGAACGGCCCGCCGCGGGCGGGTTCTCGGGAGGGCAACCCTCGACTACAGGTTGATAGTCGCGAAACGGACTCTCTCACGGGTAGGTTGAGAGTTCGCCGAAATGCAACGGACCGTGCACCGCTAGGATTTCGGTTGACGATTCCGATTCCCCGTGCATACCGTGGATCCGCGGTCCTGGCGCGAAAGCGCCCGAAAACTCTAAACGTTAACTCGAGGCTCGGACGACAACCATCATGGAGAGCAGCGGCAGCTACCTGGCCGTGATCAAGGTCGTCGGCGTCGGCGGCGGCGGCACGAACGCCGTCAACCGCATGGTCGACGCCGGCCTGCGAGGCGTGGAGTTCGTCGCGGCGAACACCGACGCACAGGCGCTCGCCATGTGCGACGCCGACATCAAGCTGAACATCGGCCACGAG
>DAINCW010000155.1:0-6111 GCA_036732205.1 Solirubrobacteraceae bacterium
ACCTGGTCCTTGGCCGCGCGGCCGGTCCCGCACACCGCGGCCTTGACCTGCTGGGGCGTGTAGGAGACGCACGGGAGGCCTCGCTGGCCGGCGGCGAGCATGACGACCCCACGCGCCTGCCCGACCGCGAACGCGCTGCGCACGTTCTGGCCGAAGTAGACGTCCTCGAGCGCGACACACCGCGCCTCGTGCTCGTCGATCAGGTCCAGCACTCGCGCGTGAATGACCGTTAGGCGCAGCTCGGGCGCGGACTCGGGTCGCGTCTCGATGACGCCGCCGTCGAGGGCCACGAGGGTGCCGGACCGCCGCTCGACCACGCCGTAGCCGGTCGACGCGGTCCCCGGGTCGATGCCGAGCACGATCACGTGTTCGTGATTCTCCGTTCGGGCCCGGACGCCTCCCCCGTGCGAGGCCGCGCGCGCCCGGGGTGGTCTGCCGTTTGGCGTCGGCGAGCGCCCCTTCGTTCGTCGCGCCCGAATGGGCGCTCACGGCGACGCGCGGCAGACCCACCGAAGCGCCCCTACCCCCGGTCCCGCAGCCGCTCGAAGCCCAGCCAGAACACGTCCATCACCCGGTCGACGAGCTCGGACCTTGGCGCCTCGGGGTGGTCGTGCCACCAGTTCGCCAGCGCCTGGACCGCGCCGGAGACCAGCTGCGCGGTCATCTCGACCTGGCGGTCGGTCATCGCGGGCGCGTCGGGGTCGGAGCGCATCATCTCGGCCAGCGCGATCGTCGCCTGCGCCTGGGCGCGATCCAGGACGTCGCCCAGCTCGGGGTCGGCCGCGTCGCGGAACAGCGCGCGCCACGCGTCGCGGCGCTCCTCCACGAAGCCGAGGAACGCGTCGACCCCGCCGCGCAGGCGCTCGGCGCCGTCGCTGCCGGACGCGGCGTTGGCCGCCAGCCGGGCGAAGATCTCCGCTGCCTGCTCGCCCGCCAGCGTCTCGTGCAGGGCGCGCTTGGACTCGAAGTGCTCGTAGATGAGCGCCTTGGACACGCCGGCGGCCGACGCGATGTCGTCGATCGTCGTGCCGTGGTAGCCGCGGGTGGCGAACGCCTCCATGGCGGCGTCGAGGATCGCGCGGCGGCGCTCGGAGCCGCTGAGCCTACGGCGCGTGCTCGGCGGCATGGGTCCATCGTACGATCAGGCCCTGATGGTCGACTTCGCCCAAGAGGGCCTGCTCGACGGCCTGCGCGGCCGGGCGCGCGCCGCGCGCCTGCGGCTGCTCGAACGCCTGGAGGGTGAAGGCGTCTCGCTCGACGACCTCCGCGAGGCCGTCACCGACGACACGCTCGTCCTGCTCCCGGCCGAGCGCCTGGTCGGCGGGATCAAGCGCTACACGCCCCGGGAGGTGTCGGAGGCGTCCGGGCTCGAGCTCGACCTCCTGATCAGGCTGCGGCGTGCGCAGGGTCTGCCGATCCCCGACGTGGACGCGCCGGTCTTCACCGAGGCCGACATCGAGGGCGCCAAGACGGCGCGCACCTTCCGGGAGTTCGGCATTCGCGAGGAGGACATGCTCCAGGTCGTCCGCGTGCTGGGCCGGGGCCTGTCGCAGGCCGCCGAGCTGATGCGGACGATGACGCTGGAGCTGGTCCTCGTTCCGGACGCCGACGAGTACGAGCTGGCCATGCGCTACGCAGACGCGGTCGCGTCGCTCGAGCCGCTGACCGAGCCGATGTTGGGCCAGATGATCAACCTGCACCTTCGTCACGTGGTCAGCGGCGAGATCCTCGACGCGACGGCGCGCAAGGACGGGCGGCTCTCGGGCGCCCGCCCGATCGCCGTCGCGTTCGCGGACCTCGTGGGTTTCACGCGCATCGGCGAGGCGGTGCCGCCGGAGGAGCTCGGCCGCGTCGCGGGACGGCTGGAGGCGATGGCGGCCGACGTCGTGATCTCGCCCGCGAAGCTCGTGAAGACCATCGGCGACGCCGTGATGATCGTGTCGCCCGAGCCCGCCGGCCTGCTCGACGTGATCCTCGAGCTCGTCGAGCTGGCCGACTCGGAGGGTGAGGACTTCCCCCAACTGCGCGCCGGGCTCGCGCACGGGCCGGCGCTGAGCCGCGCGGGCGACTGGTACGGCCACCCGGTGAACCTCGCGAGCCGCGTCACCAGCGTCGCGTACCCAGGTTCGGTGCTCGTGGACGGGTCGCTGCGCGACTGCGTCGACGGCGACCCGGCATACCGCTGGTCCTTCGCCGGCGAGCGCCGGCTCAAGGGGATCAGCGAGCCGGCGGCGCTGTTCCGCGCGCGCCGGGCGGAGCCCGACACGGACGCCGGCTAGGAGGCGATGGCCTCCATCACCTCGGCGCTGACGTCGAAGTTCGCGTGCACCGCGTCGACGTCGTCGTTGTCCTCCAGCGCGTCGATGAGGCGCAGGACGCTCTTCGCGCCCTCCTCTTCCAGCGGCACCGTGGTCTTCGGGCGCTGCGCGATCTCCGCGCTCTGGATCTCGACGCCGGCCGACTCGAGGGCGGCGCGGACCTGGGCGACCGCGCTCGGGTCGGTGAGGACCTCGAAGACGTCGTCGTCGATCGCGATGTCCTGCGCTCCGGCCTCGATCGCCGGCAGCAGGTCGTCCTCGGTGTAGCGCTCGCCGTCGACGACGATGGTGCCGGTCTTGTCGAAGAGGTAGGCGACGCTGCCCGGCTCGCCGAGGTTGCCGCCGTGTTTGGAGAACGTGTGGCGGATCTCCGAGCCCGTGCGGTTGCGGTTCTCGGTCATCGCCTCGACGAGGATCGCCACGCCGCCCGGCCCGTAGCCCTCGTAGAGCACGCTCTCGATCGCGTCGGCGTCGGCACCGGCGCCCGTGCCCTTCGCGATCGCGCGCTCGATGTTGTCCTTGGGCATCGAGGCGTCCTTGGCCTTCGCGACCGCCAGCGCGAGCGCGGGATTGCCGTCGGGGTCTCCCCCGCCCTCCTTGGCGGCCGTCGTGATCGTCCGCGAGAGCTTCGTGAACGCCTTGCCGCGTCGCGAGTCGACGATCGCCTTCTTGTGCTTGATCGACGCCCACTTCGAGTGACCGGACACGGCTCCAGGGTAGCCTGCCGCCGGATGCCCACCCTGGCCGAACGCGTCGAGGCGATTCAGTGGTACCACACGCTCGAGCTCGCTCCGGGCGTGGTCACGCCGGGGCACTTCGACACGCGGGGAGCGGTCGACAAGGTGCCGCTACCGGCGCGACTGGACGGCCTGCGCTGTCTGGACGTCGGCACGTGGGACGGCTTCTGGGCCTTCGAGATGGAACGCCGCGGAGCCGCGTCGGTGACGGCGATCGACGTCGCCGACCCCGAGCGCTGGGACTGGCCGGCACAGATGCGGCTCGGCGAGAATGCGGGACTGGCGTACCTGTCGGCGTTCAAGGCCGCGGGCGCGGGTTTCCGTCTCGCGCACGAGGCGCTCGGATCGCGGGTGGAGTGGCGGGACCGCAGCGTCTACGAGCTCGACCCGGAGATCGACGGCCGGTTCGACGTGGTGCTCCTCGGATCCCTGTTGCTGCACCTGCGCGACCCCGTCGGGGCGCTCGAGCGAATCCGGTCGGTGTGCGCGCGGGACCTCGTCCTCACCGACACGGTCGAACTGATCAGCTCGATCGTGCGGCCACGCACGCCCACCGCCCGCCTGGAGGGCGTGGACCGCCCGTGGTGGTGGCAGCCGAACGTCGCAGCCCTTCGGCGCATGGTCCACAGCGCGGGCTTCGAGATCGTTGAGCGACGGGGACTGCATTTCGTGGCGCTCGGCGCATCGCATCCGCGCCCCCCATGGCGCGGGTTGCTGCGCAGCCTCGCCACCCCTGCCACCCGCGAGGGCATCGTCAACCGAGTCCTCGGCGTGCCCCACTCTGCGTTGCGGGCGCGGCCGCTGCCGGTGGAGCCGGCCGCCTAGCGTCCGCGACGCCCCCAGCGCCGGCGGCCTCCGGCTGGGACGCCTCGCTCGCGCACGACGCGCTGGATCCACTCGACCTGGTCGGTGTGGCCGCTGAAGACCCGCTCGGACGCCGCGAACGCGCCGTCCCACCAGAAGCGCCCCACGCGCTCCTCCGCGTCGAGCGTCTCCGCGAAGCCCGGCGGGAAGTGAAAGCCCGGCAGGTGCAGGATCGGCGGCTTGAAGGCGAATTCGATCGCGGGAGCGGCCGGGTCGACGTCGATCAACCAGCGGTGGTGCGACCAGCCGACCCAGTCGCCCTGGAGCGCCATCGTCTGCTCCTCCAGCCGGGACGGCACCTCGACATACCCCGACCGCGCGACGCGCATGAGCTCGCGGCACACGCCGACGGGGTCGCGCACGTCCTCGAGGGTGTGCGAGCAGATCGCGACGTCGAAGCGGCCGTCGGCGAAGGGCCACGGCTCGCAGATGTCCGCGATGACCCAGGTGTCGGCCGAGAAGCGCTCGTCGCCGCGATCGCCGTCGTAGCCGTAGAGGCCCCGGGTCTCGTAGGGCTGGAGGTCGATCACCCAGTCCGCACGCGCGAGCGGCTTGGCCCAGCCGCCGACGTCGAGGACGACCGCGTCGGCGAGCACCCGCTCGTGCAGCTCCTCCAGGGCCGCGGCGATCACGACGCGCCCAGCTCGCGGTAGAGCTCGACGTAGGCCTCGACGCAGCGGTCGGTCGAGAAGTCCGCCGCCCGCGCGCGGCACGCCACCGCTGTGGCCGGATGCTCGGCGAGCTCCAGCGCGGCGAGCAGCGCGCGCGCCACGTCGGCCGGGTCATCCCCGGAGAACAGCCGGCCGACCTCGTCGCGATCGACGACCTCGGGCAGAGCCTCGCGATCGCTCGCCACGACCGGGGTCCCGCAGGCCATCGCCTCGACGAGCACGAGGCCGAACGCCTCACCCCAAGAGGGGAGCGCCGCGACCCAGGCCTCGCGATTGGCGGCGGCGAGCGTCGCGCGGTCGTCGAGGTCGCGCAGCTCCACCCCCTCGGGCAGCACCGTGACCGCCGCTGGGTCGCGGGGGCGCGAGAGCACGAGCCGCGCGCCGGGGCGCTCGCGGCGCACCTGCACGAACGCCTCGACGAGCAGGCCGACGCGCTTGCGCGGCTCGGTCAGATCGGCGGCGCAGAGGATGGTCGGCACCTCGGCCCGCTGCGCGCGGTCCGGGCGAAACGCGTCGAGGTCGACCCCCGGCGCGATCACCCGGGCGTCGACACCGAGCCACCGGCGAAAGCCCTCGGCGGCCGTCTCGCTCAGCGCGACCACGGCGCTCGCCCCGCGGAGCGCCGCCTGCATCGCCTCCAGGCGCAGGCGCCGGTTGGCGAGCGCCTGGCGGTGCGGGATGCCCATGAAGGAGAAGACCACGGGCTTCCCCGTCCGGCGGCCCCAGCGCCCCGCGACCGCGGCATCCGTCGGGTAGAGCGCGTGGGCCAGGTCGTCGTCGCCGCGGCCCAGCTCGCGCAGCGCGAACGGCAGGTGCGTCAGGTGGCGCTCGTAGAGGCGGCGCTCCAGCCGCCCGTCGGGCGGGCGCCAGACGCGAGCGATCTCCAGCCCGTCCTCGACCGTGCGCGACGGCACCCCGCGATGGCTCGTGATCAGCCGCGGCTCGTGCCCGCGCTCCAGCAGGCCGTCGGCGAGCTCGCGGGCGAACCGCTCGGTCCCGCGGCGCACCTCGGGCCAGAAGACCGGGCTGAGGATCGCGACCCTCACAGCAGGATCGTGCGGTGGCGGAGCGAGCCCCGAGCCAGGGCGAGGACCTCGGTGCCATCGGCGAGCGCGCGCCCGGGCAGCTCTGACGCGGCGCGGGCCCGCCCGCGCGCCGATGCGCCGTACGCCGGCAGCGCGGCGCGCACCCATGGCAGGGCCAGGACCAGGGCCGCGGGGCGCCGGGGCGCCAGCAGCGCGCCCCCGACGGCGAGGAGGAACGATGCGTGACGCTCCTTCCAGAAGATCCGCAGCGGCATGCCCTCGCGCAGGTGCGGGTGGCGCTTGACGACCGCGGGCACGTGCTGCCAGCGCCACAGCGAGCGCAGCAGCGCCCCGAGCCCCGCGGCGTGCACGGCGTGGAACGTCACGGCGTCCGGGGCGGCCACCAGGCGCGCGCCCGCGCCAAGGGCGCGCTGTTCGAGGTCGGTGTCGTCGACCGCCGGCAGCGTCTCGTCGAACCCGCCCGCCCGCTCCAGCA
>DAINCW010000156.1:0-5537 GCA_036732205.1 Solirubrobacteraceae bacterium
CCCTCGGCCGCCTCGACGAACATCTCGCCCCGCCGGCGCTCGACGATGCGGCGGGACAGGGCCAGGCCGATCCCGGTGCCCTCGTACTCGCCGCGCCCGTGCAGACGCTGGAACATCCCGAAGATCCGCTCCGCCTGGGTGGGGTCGATCCCGATGCCGTTGTCGCGCACGTCCACCCGCCAGCCCCGGTCGGCCCGCCGGGCGGTCACGGCGACCTCGGGGCGGCGATCGGAGGCGACGAACTTCAGCGCGTTGGCGACGACGTTCTGCAGGAGCTGGCGCATCTCGCGCGCGTTGGCCTCGACGGTCGGCAGCTCGGAGATCTCCACCTGGGCGTCGCGCTCGACGATCGTCGCCGCGAGGGCTTCGATGACCTCCTGGGCCACGTCGCCGAGCGCCACCGGCTCGCGGACCTCCTCGGCGCCGCTCACGCGCGAGTACGTGAGCAGGTCGTCGATCAGCGACTGGAGCCGGTCCACCCCGGCGATGATGAAGCCGATGAACTCGTCGGCCTGCTCGTCGAGCTGGCCCTCGTAGCGGCGCGAGAGCAGCTGCGCGAAGCCGGCGATCGTGCGCAGCGGCTCCGCCAGGTCGTGTGACGCAACGTAGGCGAACTGCTCGAGCTCGCGGTTGCTGCGCTCCAGGGCGCCGGCGCGCGCCTCGAGCTCATCGCGCGCCCGGCGGGCCTGGAGGTAGGGGCCGAGCTGGGCGGAGATCGTCTCGAGCATCTCGCGCAGGGGGAAGTCCGGCGGGCGGACGAAGCCCGAGAAGAACTCGATGATGCCGGCGATCTGATCGCCGCTCTGGATCGGCAGCGCGATGCCGCCGTGCAGGCCGTCGGCCAGCGCCGCGGGCGCCCGCGGGAAGTTCGGATCGACGACCACGTCGTCGATCCAGGTCACCTCGCGCCCTTCCCACGCGCGACCCGGGAGGCCCTCTCCCGGCCGGAACCGGCGCCCCGCGCACGCCCGGTCGAACTCCGGCGTCTGGAGGCCCTCGGCATGCCATAGCTGGCGACAGCTCATGGTCTCACCGCCGTCGTCGATCTCCCACCACGCGCCGACGGTCCAGCTCAGCTGCGTGCCGACCTCGCGCAGCACCATGCCCACGGCCTCGCCGACCGGCGGGTCGGCGGCGAGCGCGCGGCTGACCTCGAGGCCCGCCTGGCGGAAGCGCTCCTCACGCCGGCGATCGGAGATGTCGTTGATGAACGCGGTGAAGCGCCAGTCCTCGCCGAGCTGGACGGCTGCGATCGTGAGCTCCACCGGGATGTCGTGTCCGTCGACGTGACGGGCCGGGATCTCGATGCGCCTGCCGATGATCGGCCCCTCCCCGGTCTTCAGGAAGTGACGCAGCCCCTCCTGGTG
The DNA here is from genome assembly GCA_036732205.1 of Solirubrobacteraceae bacterium. GTDB lineage: Bacteria > Actinomycetota > Thermoleophilia > Solirubrobacterales > Solirubrobacteraceae > VAWY01. The sequence goes on from DAINCW010000156.1 coordinate 1,368, forward strand.
GTGGGAGCGAAGGTGGCCGGGCACGAGGATCTCGGCCACGGTCCTGCCGATGACGTCAGCGGCGGGGTGCCCGAAGGTCCGCTCGGCGGCCGGGTTCCAGCGCGTGATGCGCCCCGCGGCGTCCATCGAGACGACCGCGTCGCTCGCCGTCTCCAGGACGAGCCGAAGCTCGGCGTCGGTCTGCTGGGGCTCCGGCGTCGGTGCCACGGAGCGACCGTACCGTGTGGGCGCATAGAGTCACGCCCGTGAGCGCCGTCACGTTGTCCGTGGCCGATGGCCTGGCCACCATCGAGCTGAACCGCCCCGACGCGCTCAACGCGTGGAACCAAGATCTCGGCGAGGAGCTGCTCGCGGCGGTCCGCTCGGTCGAGAGCGACGACGGCGTCCGCGCCGTCCTCGTGCGCGGGGCCGGGCGTGCGTTCTCCTCCGGCGCCGACCTCAAGGACATGGGCACAGGCCGCCAGCTCACGCCCGAGGGCCACGTCGACGTCCGCACGACGCTCATGGAGCGCTACCACCCGATCATCACCGGCATCCGGCACATGCCCAAGCCGGTGGTCGCCGCGGTCCACGGCCCGGCGGTCGGGATCGGGCTGTCGCTCGCCCTGAGCTGCGACCTGATCATCGCCGCCGAGTCCGCGTACTTCCTGCTCGCCTTCGTGAACATCGGGCTGGTCCCGGACGGCGGCTCCTCGCTGTTCGTCCCGACCCGGGTCGGCTTCGCGCGCGCGACGGAGATGGCGATGCTCGGCGAGCGCATCGCGGCCCCGCAGGCGCTCGAGTGGGGCCTTGTCAACCGAGTCGTGCCCGACGCCGAGCTCGAGGCCGAGGCGCAGGCGCTGGCCCGCCGCCTGGCCGACGGCCCGACGCGGTCCTACGCCGGCACGAAGCGCCAGCTGAACAACTGGCTCTACGCCCGCATGGACGAGCAGCTCTCACTCGAGGCCGATATCCAGCAGGAGATGGCAGCGACCGGCGACTTCGCAGAGGGTGTCATGGCCTTCGTCCAGCGCCGCGCCGCGGGCTTTCAGGGCGCGTAGGACCGGGGACGCTCGACTAAGATGCCCGCCGCCTTGCGTCGCCGCCACGTCCTCCTGCTCGCCGTCCTCGCCGTCACGGCCGCCGGCATGGTCCTCGCGCCGGGTGCGATGGCGAGCGCGATCACCCTCCAGCACGGCGGCTCGCCCAACGCGGACCGCATCAACTCGCTCTACGTGATCGCGCTGGTCCTCGGGCTGGTCGTGTTCCTGGGTGTCGAGGGAGCGCTGCTCTACTCGATCGTCAAGTTCCGTGCCAAGCGCGGCGCCGTGGCCGCCCAGATCCGTGGCAACACGCCGCTCGAGATCGGCTGGACCGTCGGCGCAGCGGTCATCCTGGTGATCCTCTCGGTCATCACGTTCGCCAAGCTCGGCGCGATCCGCGACCCGGAGAACTCCGGGCCCAACGGGCTGCGGGCGTCCGACGGCGGCGTCCTGTACGCCACGTCGGAGAAGCGGCTGCCGCCGAACGGGAAGTCGCTGAACATCTGCATCAACGGGCAGCAGTACGTGTGGCGCTTCACCTACAACGTCGGGTGCAACGCGACCAACCCGCTCGACGCGGTCTTCTCCTACGAGGAGATGGTCGTGCCCACCGACACCACGGTCACGCTCGACATCGTCTCCCAGGACGTGGCGCACTCCTGGTGGATCCCGCAGCTCGGCGGCAAGTTCGACGCCGTCCCGGGCTACACGAACCACACGTGGTTCAAGATCCCCAAGCCCGGCGTCTACGCCGGCCAGTGCGCCGAGCTGTGCGGGCGCAACCACGCGAACATGGTCGCCCGGGTGCGCGCCGTGCCCCCGGCCCAGTTCGAGACGTGGCTGTCTGACCAGAAGCTCGCGATCCAGCAGGCCGACCAGGCCGCCGCCGTGTCACGCCAGCGCCTGAACGCCAACCCCAACGCGAACCCGTGATCCATGGCCACCGCTGAGACCGCCCTTCCCCAGATCGTCGCCCATGAGGTCACGCGCACCGAGCGTGGCTGGACCAGTTGGCTGACCACCACCGATCACAAGCGGATCGGGATCCTCTACATGGTCACGACCTTCGTCTTCTTCTTGCTGGGCGGGGTCGAGGCGCTGATGATGCGCCTCCAGCTGGGCACGCCGGAGAACACGCTGCTTACTCCGACGATCTACAACCAGCTGTTCACCATGCACGGAACGACGATGATCTTCCTCTTCGTCGTGCCGATGATGGCGGGCTTCGGCAACTACTTCGTTCCGCTGATGATCGGCGCGCGGGACATGGCCTTCCCGCGCCTGAACGCCCTCAGCTACTGGCTGCTGCTCGCCGGCGGCATCGTCTTCTACGTCTCGGTGTTCTTCCAGCCGCCGGAGGCTGGCTGGACGAGCTACACGCCGTTGTCGTCGAGCGCGTACCTGCCGAACGGCGGGATCGACGCCTGGATCTTCCTCATCCACCTCACCGGCCTGAGCTCGCTCGTGGGCGCGGTGAACTTCTACGCGACGATCGCGAACATGCGCGCGCGCGGCATGGGCTGGGGCCGCATGCCGCTGTTCGTATGGACGATCCTCGTCTACTCGATCCTGCTGATCCTGGCGCTGCCGGTCATCGCCGGCGCGGTGACGCTGCTGCTCACCGACCGTCACTTCGGCACCCACTTCTACGACCCGGCCAACGGAGGCTCGCCACTGCTGTGGCAGCACCTGTTCTGGTTCTTCGGGCACCCCGAGGTCTACATCATGGTGCTGCCGGGCTTCGGGATGGTCTCGGAGATCCTCCCGGTCTTCGCCCGCAAGCCGATCTTCGGCTACAAGGCGATCGCGGCCTCGACCGTGGTCATCGCATTCCTCGGCCTGCTCGTGTGGGCCCACCACATGTTCGCCACGCCGACCCCGGTCGTGGTGCTCGTGTTCTTCATGATCAGCTCCTTCCTCATCGCGGTGCCGACGGGCGTGAAGATCTTCAACTGGATCGCGACCCTCTGGCGAGGGAGCATCGAGTTCAAGACCCCGCTGATCTTCTGCATCGGCTTCATCAGCCAGTTCGTCATCGGCGGCATCACGGGGGTCTTCCTGGCGATCTTCCCGGTCGACTGGCAGCTGACCGACACGTACTTCGTCGTCGCGCACCTGCACTACGTGCTGGTCGGCGGCGCGGTCTTCACGATCTTCGCGGGGATCTACTACTGGTTCCCGAAGATCACGGGCCGGATGCTGAGCGAGGGCATGGGCAAGGTCTCGTTCGCCCTGATGTTCGTCGGCTTCAACGTGACCTTCCTCATCCAGCACTCGCTGGGGCTGGACGGCATGCCGCGCCGCGTCTACTCCTATCCCGACGTGGGGCACCTGGCCCTCTACAACCAGATCTCGACGGTGGGCTCGTTCATCCTGGGCGCCGGCGTGCTGGTGACGGCGTTCAACGTGGTGCAGTCGCGCAAGCACGGCGTGATCGCCGGGCCCGACCCGTGGAAGGCCAACACGCTCGAGTGGTTCACGACGTCGCCCCCACCGGTCAACAACTTCGACATCGTGCCGCGAGTGCGCTCGGTCGAGCCGATGAAGGACATCCGCCGTCAGATCGAGCGCGACGCCGGCGTCCCGAGCCCTCCGCCGCAGCCCGCGGCCGAGTCGCTGGTGCGGGGCTAGGCCGTGGAGCTGGTCCTCGCCCGCACGTCCGGGCTGGTCGCCGACTACGTCGCGCTGACCAAGCCGAAGGTGCAGTCGCTGCTGCTGCTCACGACGGTCGCGGCGATGGAGGTCGCCGGGTCGCCGTCGGTCTCGCTCATCCTGGCGACTTGCCTCGGCGGATACCTGTCGGCCGGCGGCGCCGGCGCGGTCAACCACGCCTACGACCGCGACCTGGACGCGCGCATGCCGCGCACCGCGAACCGGCCGGTGCCCGCCGGCCGGATCTCGCCGCGCGCCGCCTACGCGTTCGGCATCTCGCTCGCGGCTGTGTCGTTCTGCTTCATGTGCCTTGCCGTCAACCCGCTCGCGGCATCCCTGGCGCTCGCCGGCTTCTTGGGCTACACGCTCGTCTACACCGTCTGGCTCAAGCGCCGCACGCCGCAGAACATCGTCATCGGCGGCGCGGCCGGGGCGATCCCACCGCTCGTCGGCTGGGCCGCCGCCACCGGCGGGCTCGACGGCACCGCCATGTTCC
>DAINCW010000156.1:5547-6047 GCA_036732205.1 Solirubrobacteraceae bacterium
TTCTGGACCCCGCCCCACTTCTGGGCGCTGTCGCTGCTGATGAAGGACGAGTACGCGCGGGTCGGCGTGCCCATGCTGCCCGTCGTGCGCGGCGAGGCGGAGACGCGGCGCCAGATCCTGCTCTACACCCTCCTGCTGTACGCGGTCTCCCAGCTCCCGTTCTGCGCCGGTGGCTTCGGGGTCTCCTACCTCGTCGCGTCGCTCGTGCTGGGACTCGCGTTCATCGGCGGCGCCGTGCGGCTCCTGCGCCGCGCCGACCGCCGCTCCGCCCTGACGCTCTACCTGTTCTCCCTGGCCTACCTCGCGTTGCTGTTCGTCGCGATGGTCGTGGACGCGCGGCTGTAGGATCCGGCGCGCGTGGACCGCCAGCTCGCCCGCAAGAACATCCGCAGCGGCCTCATCGCCGCCTCCGTCTGCGTCTTCATGTTCGGGATGACGTTCCTGGCCGCGGCCCTCTACGTCTCGTGATGCTCACGTCGTGATGCCCTGCGGGCACTCAC
>DAINCW010000157.1:0-6043 GCA_036732205.1 Solirubrobacteraceae bacterium
GGAGGTCGCCGGCCGCGGGCCGAATGCGGAGCGGTTCGCCGAGGGCGACCGCGTGATGGGGATCGTCGGCGGCGGGGGACAGGGCGAGCTCGTGGTGGTCCACGAGCGCCAGCTCATGCCGGTCCCGGAGGGCCTCGACTGGCCCGAGGCAGGCGGGCTGCCGGAGGTCTTCACGACGGCGCACGACGCGGTCTTCACGCAATGCGGCCTGCGGCCTGGCGAGCGGCTGCTCGTGCACGGCGGCGCCGGCGGCGTCGGCACCGCGGCCGTGCAGCTCGCGGCGGCGGCGGGCGCGCACGTCACGGCGACCGTGCGCAACGCGGACAACCGCGACGCCGTCGCCGGGCTCGGGGCCCAGGCTGTGATCGAGCCCGAGGGCTTCGCCGAGCACGGCCCGTTCGACGTGATCCTCGAGCTCGTCGGCGCCCCGAACATCCCCGACGACCTGAACGCGGTGGCGACCAACGGGCGCATCGTCGTCATCGGGGTGGGCGCGGGGTTCAAGGCCGAGGTCAACCTGCTCGCGCTGATGGGCAAGCGCGCCACGCTGCGCGCGTCGACCCTGCGTGCGCGGCCGCTGGAGGAGAAGGCGCTGACGGCCCGTGCGATGGAGCGCGAGGTGCTGCCGCACTTCGCGACGGGGAGGCTGCGCGTGCCGATCGCCGAGACGTTCGCGCTGGACGACGTCGTCGCCGCCTACGACCGCTTCGCCGCCGGCGGCAAGCTCGGCAAGATCGTCCTGACGCTCTAGCCTGCGCTGCGCTGCGCGCCGCCGTCGCTGTCGCCTCCGCGCAAAATTGCAGCAGGCACGGGACTCCTAGGGACGGCGGTGCCGCAGTCGCGCCTCCCCCTCCCGCCGGCTCGCGCGCGGTGAGCGCCGCTCCGGCTCGCCCTGCGGGCTCGCCTCCACGGCACTCACCGCGGCCCCATAGGGGGGTCAGTTTTCAACCGGCGCCAGGGGGTCGACTTTCGACCGGCCTTGACACTCGGGTCCCGTCCTTGAGCGCGCTGTGCAGCAACATCGAGGAATTGCACGCGACGGACGCGATCGCGACGCGATCGGATCGAGCTGTTCGCGCGCGGCGGGTACCGCGAGGCCGTCCGGGCTAGTTACCGGCGCCGGGCGGGCGCGGGGAGATGGCTCGCGGGCCCCGGGGGACCCGAAATGGGGACATTTTTTCTAGGCGTCGGTGTCACCCCCCGGTGGGGAACCGTCCGCTTCCGGGGAACCGAGCCAGCGGTAGATCACGTCGACGACCTCTTCGGCCATCCTCGTGCGCCATCCGTGTTTACGCCCGTAGTCCCACAGCGCGTCTCGGAGGTCTCCGTCTACCCCGCTGCTAAGACGCGGGGCTCGAGGCAGCGCGCCAATGGTCTCCAGACGCCTGGTGCGCCGATTCAGGATCGCTAACTGCGCGTTGATCGCCTTGCTTGTCCCCGTGATTGGTCGCCTCGATTCGGATCATGGCGAGATCGTTCAGCGCCGCGTCCTCGAACTCGATCTGGGCGTCTACGTACTCGAAGGCCTCCTGGTGCTGGGTCAGCTGCGGGAGGCGTTCTCGGTGGTTTGCGACGATCCGTTTGCAGACGTCCCGCGGCGCTCAGCAGGAGATCGGTCGCGGCGCGCCGTGGTGGGCGCAACCCATCCAGCGCTCAGCGCCGGTGGGCCAGGAACCGCACCGCACGCGAGTCGCACGTGACGCCCGTGATGGGGCGGTCCGTGACGCGCACGGTCCCCGTGGCGCGCCGGACGCCCACCACGCCGCGCAGGGTCACGATGTCGGCCGCGCCGGCCTGGAAATCGGAGAAGCCTCCATGGGCACCGATCCGAATGGCTGCAAAGCCGCGCTCGGTGTCGGTCAGGGTGCTGCCGTCCGAGCAGTCGAGCGTGACGCTGAAGCGAAGGGCGCTGATGCGCTGCCCGCTGACCGAGAAGCTCAGCAGCCGATGCTGCGACGTCCGGGTGCGGAAGAGGCGGACCGGAGCCTTCGCCGGCGCGGCGGCCGCAAGGGCGCCGAGCGCGAGCAGTGCGAGCGCGAGCAGCGCAAGCCGCCGGATGGGGATCGGCATGGCTCCTACTGCCCCGGCTCGCCGTTGGGGCCCGGCGGCGGCGGCTCGGAGCCCGCGCCGTGCACCGATTGCCAGAGGATCCGGTCGAGCTCCTCCTGGGGGACGCGGTCGACCTGGCGGAAGTTCAGGTGCTCCGAGCGCGCCTGTGCTCGCGCAGCCGCCGAGTTGCGCTGGAAGGTGAAGGAGGGGGGCGGGGCGTCTGTGTAGGACGCCGTGTTCGCCGTGGGGCTGAAGGCGTCGTACATGGGAGTCGCCGTGGCGTCGAAGAGGCCGGCGGGCTTCATGCCCAGGATGAGCTCCATCGAGCGGATGGCCGACGGGAAGTCATAGCGGGTGTGGGTGACGCCGCCGCGCGAGTACGGCGAGATGACCGCCACCGGGATGCGGTGGGCGTCGACGTGGTCGCTCCCGTTCTGGGAGTCGTCCTCGACGACGAAGATCGCGCTGGACGCCCACGTCTTGGAGTGCGAGATCAGGTCCACCAGCTGCCCCAGGCCCTGGTCGTTCTCGGCCACCATCGCGCTGGGCGAGTACACGCCCGAGGTCCCCTGCGTATGGTCGTTGGTCATCACCAGGTAGTTGAACGCCGGCACGGTGCCCGTCGCGTCCTGGGCGCTGAACCGCGCCGCGAAGCACTGCACGCGCGACTCGTAGGCGTCCGTCAGCGCCGGGCCGCCCGAGGCCGCGGTGTCCTTGAGCGGGTCGGAGTCGTAGACACGCCGCTGGGTGATCGCGTCCGTGCCGATCGAGGCGTCGTTGGCGTAGCAGCCCTGCGGTGGCCCGAGGTCGGACTTCGCGGCCTTCGCGGCCACCGCCGCGTTCTCCTGGGGCGTCCGGTCGCGGTCGTTGAGCGGGACGGTGCCTGCGATCGCCTCGCCGTAGTTGGCCCACGAGATCCCCTGCGCCTGTGTCTGGTCGAAGAGGAATCCGGTCCCCGGCCACGTGACCGAGTAGACGCCGAAGTCGTAGGGGCGGCCGTTGCCGCGGTAGTTCTGGTTCCAGTTCTTGACGACGTAGTCGCTGACGTTCGCGGCGCTTGTCCAGAAGTGCCCGTCGATCGATGCCTCTGAGTTTGCGTAGAAGTGGTCGACGATGCCGAAGCGCTCGACCAGCGCGTGCATGTTCGGCGTCGTCGCGGCGCCGAACAGCGTGAGCTTGGGGTCGCCGTCGCCGGCCGTTTCGTCGCCGAGCACCTGATCGTAGGTCCGGTTCTCCCGCACCAGGTAGAAGACGTGCTTGATCGGGCCGCCGGGTCGCAGTGGCGTGTCCGCAGGGGGCGCCTGCGAGTTGCTCGGCAGCGTCTGGGCCTGCGCAGCCGCGGTCAGGCCGCCGAGGTCGCCCTCGCTCGGCAGATCTGCGACGCCGACCTGCCCGGTGACGAGGTCGGGGAGGTACCCGACGCGGTAGGTCCCGTCCTCGCCGTAGGGCGTGATCAGCTTCGTGACGCGCGGGTCGCCGACCGGGCACAGGGAAGGGGCGACGCAGTTCGGGCCGACGCCGAGCCCCTTGGCGGCGACCCAGAGGAGCTTCCCGCCGCGGGTCACCTGGACGTCGCTGGGGTAGGCGGCCGTCGGGATCAGGCCGACGACGGGCAGCGCCGCGACGGCGGCCTTGTGGGCGCTCCGCCGACGGATGCGGCAGCGGATGACGTGCCCGTCCCGGGCGCGGGTCGGCGTGCAGCGCCGGTGGCGCAGCCGCTTGCGCCTGCGGTGCGTGCGGGCGCCGGGGCGGCGGTGGGTCCCCGACGACCCGGATGACGAGCCCCCGTTCTGGCCGGACGCCGCGGTCCCGCCCGGCGGCGGGGACTTGCCGGTGGGAAGCGGCGCGGCCGCGGTCGTACGCAGCCGCACCACCGCGATCCGGTCGGCGCCCGCCTCGGCGACGAGCAGCTGCCGACCGTCCGGCGTCACGGTGAGGGCGACCGGCGACACCCCGCGGCCCTGGGCCGGGGTCAGGTCGATCGTCTGCTGCAGCTCCATCGTCGTGGTGTCGATCACCGCAACCCGGTCGGTGTTGGCGAGCGCCACGAACGCCCGCCGCGCGGTCGGGTCCGCGGCGATCGCCTCCGGGTGCGAGAGGTGGTCGCCCACGGTGATGTCCTTGGTCTTGGCGCCCGTCGCGAGGTCGATCACCGACACGGTCCCCGGGGTCTCGTTGGAGACAAGCGCCGTCCGCCCGTCGGGCAGGACGGCCGCGCCGTAGGAGTAGTTGCCGGTCGAGACGTAGGCGGCCGTCTTCTTCTTCGCCACGTCGACGATCGCCGCGCGATCGGCCAGGTTGAGCGCTGCGACGATCGTCGTCCCGTCCGGCGAGATCGCCAGCCGCTGCGGCCACGAGCGCGGCGTGGTGTTTGTCGGAGGGAAGTCCTGCGGCGGCGACGTGCCCTGCGGTGGCGGCACCGCTATCGGCACCGCGTCTTCGGTCGCGTGACCGGTCGTCGCGTCGAGCACGAAGACGTGGATGACATCGCCGCCCGTGCCGACCGTGCTGTCGTTCTTCTCCTCGCCCACCGACGACGACGGCGTGCCCGATACGTACGCGCGCTTGCCCGCGGGGTCCATCACGATCCCGCCCGAGGCGCCCGGCAGCAGGATCGTCTGCACGAGGGCTCCGGTCGCCACGTCCACGATCCGCACGTCATTGTGCCCGCGGCCGGCGGAGACGGTCCAGTAGAAGCGGCCGTCGGGCGTGGCCGCGCCGCCCATCGGGACGTTGCCGACCGCGGTCAGCCGCCCGTAGGGGGTGAGCAGACGGCCGTTGCCGGTGATCGGGCCGGCGGGGGTGGACGGGCCGATGACGCCGGTCGAGGCGTCCTGTCCGGCGGCGGCCGCGGCGCCGAGGGCGAGAACGGCCATGGCGGCGCCGAGGGCACGACGGGAAAGCGGAGTGTGCACCGACACAGCATCGGCCCGTCGACGCTTTAAGACAAGGGGCACTGCGAAACCTTCAGGGGCACTGCGAAACCAGAAACGCGCTCGTCCCCTACCCTGCGACCGATGCGCCTCCGCCTCCTCGTCCTGGCCCTCGGCTCGCTGCTCCTCGCCGTCGCGGCGCCCGCCCCCGCCGCGCCCCCGCCGATCCGGCACGTGTTCGTGATCGTCCTCGAGAACGAGGATGCAGCCACCACGTTCGGTCCGTCCTCGCCGGCGCCCTACCTGGCCCGGACCCTGCCGGCGATGGGCGAGTTCCTCCCGAACTACTACGGGATCGCGCACCTGAGCCTGCCGAACTACATCGCGATGGTCAGCGGCCAAGGGCCCAACCCGGTGACGCAGTCGGACTGCCAGGGGTTCGTCGACGTCCAGCCGGGGGTGATCGGCCCCGACGGCCAGGCGACGGGCCAGGGCTGCGTCTATCCGCGCAGCGTCCCGACCGTCGCCGACCAGCTGTCGGCCGCGGGATCGTCGTGGCGCGGCTACATGGAGGACATGGGCAACGACCCGGTGCGCGACAACGGGACGACCTGCGCCCATCCGAACATCAACTCCCAGGACAAGACGCAGAGCGCCGCCGCCAACGACCAGTACGCGGCACGACACAACCCGTTCGTCTACTTCCACTCGCTGATCGACACGCCGCTCGTCGGGAGCTCGCCGTGCGCCCCCTTCGACGTCCCCCTCACGCAGCTGGCCTCCGACCTCGGCTCCGCGGCGACCACCGCGGCCTTCTCGTTCATCACCCCGGACCTCTGCCACGACGGACACGACGCGACGTGCGCCGACGCCAGCGAGCGCGGCGGGCTCCCGGGCGCCGACGATTTCCTGCAGGCCTACGTGCCGATGATCCTCGCCTCGCCGGCCTACGCCGACGGCGGCCTGCTCGTCGTGACCTTCGACGAGGCCGAGGCGACCGGCGACGGCGCCGACGCCTCCTCGTGCTGCAACTCGCCGAACCCGTACCCCAACACGCCGAACGCGGGCGGGACGACCCCGGGACCCGGAGGCGGGCGCATCGGGGCCGTGCTGCTCTCGCC
>DAINCW010000158.1:0-6031 GCA_036732205.1 Solirubrobacteraceae bacterium
CCGCCCCGACCAGTCGGGCAGCGCGGAGATGATCGACTGGTCGGCGGGAACGGCGCTCGTCAGGTCGATGTCCTCGTCCATGGCGAAGCCCGGCCCAGCGGTCTCCGAGACGACGTAGAGGTGGTGGTCGGGCGTCGGGACCACCGCCCGGTCGCGGTCGTCGAGGTAGAAGTAGCCGCCGCCGCCGAAGGACTGGAACGGGCTGCTGCCGGGCTTGAGCTGGCGCAGCGGCAGCGGCAGGCTGGCCAGCGTGTCGAGGGTCTGCGGGTCGAGCATGCGCAGCGTCGGGCGGTCCAGCCCGACGCACACCGCCACCAGCCGGCCCTGGCTGTCGAAGGTGATCGAGGCGCAGTCGGCGGTGTACATGAACGAGGAGCGCTGAATCCCCTTGCCCAGCGGGCCCGTCGTCCGGTAGGCGTCGGTCTGCCACGTGTCGTCGTGGAGGTTGGAGCGGCCGTTGGGCGCCATGTGCGGATGGCGCGGCGGCTCGGGCGCGGGGATCGGGTTCGGGCTCGCCGGCGCACCGGAGAACGCCTGTGGCATCGAGGTCGGGTCCTCGGTGATGGGCGCGGCAAGGGCGCCGGCGGCAAGGGCGCACGCCCCCGCGAGGGCGGTGACGGTGACCCCGGCGGCCAGCGCGAAGCGTCGTGCGACGACCACGGTGCGGAACCGTAGCTGTCCCGCCGCCCGCCAGGCGTCAGGATGCGTCCGTGGCCCGGGTACACACGTTCTCCGAGAGCTCGCGGCTCGCCGCTTCGCGCGGGGAGGTCTGGGCGCGGGTGTCCACGTTTGCGGGCGTGAACGACGAGCTCGGCCCGCTGCTGCGGATGACCGCCCCGCGCGACGTCCAAACGCTCGACGCGGAGACCGTGACGATCGGCGAGCGCATCTGCCGGTCCTGGGTCTTCGCCCTCGGCGTCATCCCCGTCGACTACGACGACCTCGTCCTGGCGTCCATCGACCCGGGCCGCGGCTTCTCCGAGCGCTCCACGATGCTCAGCGCGCGCTCATGGCACCACGACCGCACGCTGTCGGACCTGCCCGAGGGCGGCACGCGGGTGCTCGACGAGCTGCGCTTCGAGCCGCGCGTGCCGGCGCTCGGCGGCCTCCAGGCGCGCATGCTCTCGGCCGTGTTCCGCCACCGCCACCGGCGCCTGCGCCGGCACTTCGGGACGGCGTAGTGGACCGCTGGGTGGAGGAGGGTGCCGAGGAGATCGCGGCGCACGCGGAGCGTGAGCTCGAGGCCCTCGTCGCCGTCTCGTCGCCCTCGGGCGACGCCGCCGCGGCCGAGGAGGCGCTCGCCGTCGTGACCGCGCTGCTGCCCACGTCCGCGGCGATCGAGCGCATCGAGTGCTCGTCGCCCGACCACGCGCCCGACCTCGTCGCGCACCTGTCCGGCTCCGGCGCCCGGCGGCTGCTGCTCGTCGGCCACATCGACACGGTGGTCTCCCACGCCGAGCACCGGCCGATCGAGCGCCAGGACGACCGGCTGGTCGGGTCGGGCACGGTGGATATGAAGGGCGGGGACGTGCTGGCGATCGGCGTCCTGCGCGCGCTCGCGCAGCGGGCGGACGCCTTCGCCGAGACGGCGCTGCTGCTCGTGACCGACGAGGAGTTGCGCACCGCGCCGTTCGCGCACACCGACCGCTTCGCGGGCTGGGACGCCTGCCTGTGCTTCGAGGCCGGGCAGCTCGCGCCGAGCGGCGACGAGGGTGTCGTCGCCAAGCGCAAGGCGGCGGGCACGCTGCACGTGCGCGCGGAGGGCCTGTCGGCCCACTCGGGCTCGGCACCGGACCGCGGGCGCAACGCGCTCCTGGCGCTCGCCACGGCGGCGCAGGCCGTCGCGGAGGCGCACGCCCCCGTCGGGCCTGACCGGCTCACGGCGGTCCCGACGGTCATGCGCTCCGGCGAGGCGTTCAACGTGGTCCCCGCCACCGGCGAGTTGTTCTGCGACCTGCGCGCCGATCGCCTCGAGGCGTTCGACGAGGTCCTCGAGCGCGTTCCGGCCGAGGTCGGGGGCGCCGAGCTGCACGCCGAGCTGGCTCGCCGCTGGCCGGCGATGGACAGCCGCGAGGCCGTCGGCCCGCTGCTGGAGCGGGGCTCGACCCTGCTCGGCCGGACCATCGTCGCGTCGGGCCGGGGTGGGGCGAGCGACGCGAGTCACTTCGCCTCCGCCATCCCGCTGACGATCGACGGGCTGGGGCCCCGCGGCGGCGGCGCGCACGCGTCGCACGAGTTCGTCCTGCGCGATTCTCTGCGCTCGCGCGCCGAGGTGGCGCTCGCCATCGTCGCCAGCCTGGCCGAGCCGCAATAGGATCGTCGGGCAGGCAGAGCTGGCGCCTCACGCTGTTAAAGGTATGCGGTTCGCTACCCTGCCGTCTCAGACCAAGCCGAATCCCCGCCGAACGGAGGCGGGGAGCGGGGGACCCAAAGGTCACCTTTCCGCGGTGGCCAGGGGCGAATCGCCGGGATGTCCCGGTGTAGCGCTGCTCTTTCTGCGCGAGCCCGACAGCTAACCCCGCAGGCGCCGGAAAGAGAAGGAAGATCGCCTGCCGTGACATATCGGAACGCTCTGCTGTTCGCGCTCGCCGCGACGCTCCCGTTCACCGCTGCCGCCGAGGCCCGCACCCTCAAGCCGGGTCCCGCGTCGGATGCCAGCGGCGGGGCGCGCATGGATCGCTACTACCACCTCGGATCTCGCCCGCTGCGCCGGGGCGAGCAGGGGCACGACGTCAAGATCGCCCAGGACTTCCTGCGCCGCCTCGGCTACCGCGGCGTGCGGGTCGACGGTGCGTACGGCCGGGGCACGGTCAAGGCCGTGCGCACCTGGGAGCAGGCAAACCACCGCCACGTCGATGGCGTGCTCACCGCGGCTGACGTCAACGTGCTGCGTCAGGGCCTGGCCGGCAACGGCCCGCCCGCGCCGCCCGCGCTGACGCCGGGCCAGAGGGCCACGGTGAGCTCGGACGGCACGGCCAGCGCCCCCGCGAGCGCGCCGCCGCAGGTCCAGGCGGTCATCGCCGCGGGCAACGTCATCGCGTCCAAGCCGTATCGCTGGGGCGGCGGCCACGGGCGCTGGAACGACACCGGCTACGACTGCTCGGGATCCGTGTCCTACGCGCTGCATGGGGCGGACCTGCTCGCCGCGCCGCGCGATTCCACGGGGCTCGAGCGCTACGGCGCCGCCGGGGCCGGCCAGTGGGTGACGATCTACGCCAACGGCGGCCACGCGTACATGGTGGTCGCGGGCCTGCGCTTCGACACCAGCGGCGCGAACCCGTCGCGCTGGCAGCGGGCCATGCGCCCGGGCAGCGGGTTCGTCGTGCGCCACCCGGCCGGGCTTTAGTCACGCGAAGGGGGTCGGCCCCCTTCGTGCTGGCCGCCGGCGCGATGATGCCCGCGTGTCCGAGCCGCACCGTCCCGAGACGACCGACGAGGAGCTGCTCGGCGCCGAGCTCCCGAGCGTCGTCAGCCTGCTCGACGACCAGCAGCGCCTCCAGCGGATCCGCGACGAGCTGGCGATGGGCTTCCGCGCGCTGGCGGGCATCACGTGCGGCGTATCGGTGTTCGGCTCCGCGCGCACGCCCGAGGACGCCCCCGACTACGCGCTGGGGCGCGAGGTCGGCCGGCGGCTGGGGGAGGCGGGCTTCACCGTCATCACCGGCGGCGGCCCGGGGGTCATGGAGGCGGCCAACCGTGGCGCGCGCGACGCCGGCGCGCAGTCGGTCGGCCTGAACATCGAGCTGCCCTTCGAGCAGCACGGCAACCCGTACTGCGACATCTCCCTCACCTTCGACCACTTCTTCGCCCGCAAGCTGATGTTCGTGCGCTACGCGAGCGCCTTCGTCGTGCTGCCGGGCGGCTTCGGGACGCTCGACGAGCTCTTCGAGGCGCTCGTGCTCATCCAGACCGGCAAGGTCCGCCACTTCCCGGTGGTGCTGGTCGGCTCCGAGCACTGGGGCCCGCTGCTGGAGTGGGTGCGCGGACGCCTCGCCGAGCGTGGGTTCGTCTCAGCGGGGGACCTCGACCTGCTGGAGCTGTGCGACGACCCGGCACGGGCCGTCGAGGTCGTCACGCGCGGCGCCGTCGCTCAGGGCGTCATGCCGGGGTAGCGCCCCGGTGACGGTGCGGATCTCGATTGGGTCCGGCATCGCGGACCCTGCATCTACGCAGGCAGCGCGGGCTGCGCGAGTGCCGCGTCGATCGCGCGCCGCAGCTCGGCGCTGACGAACGGCTGGAGCAGGCGCGCAGCCGCGGGCGGGTCGCCGGGCCCCGGGGGCACGATCGAGGCCACGACGACCGCAGCCCGCGGATGGCGCATGCGGACGCTGCGACGTGCGATACGACCGAGGGGCTCGAGGATCACGACGTCGGCATCTTCGTCGACGATTTCGTGGCCGGCGCGAGCGATCAGGCGCTCCAGGAGCTCGCGGGTCTCCGGAACCGGCTCGAGTACGGCGATGCGTGCCACGAACGTCACCTTCGACTCCCGCGGCCTGAGCGTCGGCGCCGCCTGGTATGAACGACGTATGAGCCAGCGCGTTCTCGTCGTCGACGACGACTCCGATATCCGCGGGCTCGTCCGCGATCTGCTCGAGCGGGCGGGCATGACGGTGCGCGAGGCGTCCGACGGACGCGAGGCGCTGAAGATCCTGTACGACGCCCGGCCCGACCTGATCGTGCTCGACGTCACGATGCCCGACCTCGACGGCTGGCAGACGCTCGAGCGCGTGCGCGACATGACCGACGTGCCGGTCCTGATGCTCACCGCGAGCACCGCGGAGCTCGAGAAGGTGCGGGGGCTGCGCGGCGGGGCGGACGACTACGTCACCAAGCCGTTCGGGCGCCAGGAGCTGCTCGCGCGCGTCCACGCGCTGCTGCGCCGTGCGGGGCAGGCCAAGCCGCCGGAGCGCGAGACCTACGACGACGGCACGATCGCCGTGGACGTCGCCAACGCGGACGTGCGCGTCGCGGGCACCGAGGTGTCGCTCACGCCGCTCGAGTTCCGTCTGCTGATGGCGTTCGTTCGCAACCCCGACCAGGTGCTGAGCCGCGAGCAGCTGCTCCAGCTGGTGTGGGGTGACGTGGACGCCGTGGGCGCCGAGCAGGTCAAGCTCTACGTCGGATACCTGCGCCGCAAGCTGCAGGACGCGGCAGGAGAGAACGTCGTCCCCATCGAAACCGTGCGGGGCTTCGGCTACCGGTATCGCACCAAGCCGTCGCGAGACGCATAGTCTCCCGATCCGGGAGAACCATCGAGAGGAGAGGCACGTGGCCAAGAAGCGGGACGACGACCTATTCGACCTTGCGCGACTGCGCGGGGTGCGCAAGCGGGTGGCGAAGGCGCTCGCCGAAGGGTCTGACGCCGTCGACGGGCAGAGGATCGTGAAGGACCTCCGCGCGTTCGTCGACGAAGTCGAGAAGCGCCTTCGGGCAGCAGCCGCCTCGGCGCCGGGCAGCGGCGCGTCCAAGCGCAGCGCCGGCGGCAAGAAGGCGGCGGCGACGCGCGCGACCAAGACGCGCAAGCGCAGCACCGCCGCCACCAAGACGGCCGCGAAGCGCAAGACCGCGGGCGTACGGTCGACGGCGCGCAAGACGGCGGCCAAGGCCACCGGGACGGCGCGCAAGACGGCGCCGAAGGCGACCGGTACCGCGCGCAAGACCACGCGCCGCTCCACCGGCGGCACCACGCGCCGGGCCTCGTCCGGCGGCACGCGCCGCCGCGCGAGCTAGACCCTCGATCGGGGCC
Organism: Solirubrobacteraceae bacterium; assembly: GCA_036732205.1. Classification (GTDB taxonomy): domain Bacteria; phylum Actinomycetota; class Thermoleophilia; order Solirubrobacterales; family Solirubrobacteraceae; genus VAWY01. Next base: position 5,750 of record DAINCW010000158.1, read on the forward strand.
GTGCGGGCGTGACCCGCACGGCTTCGCTCGCCGGCTGTACGTGCGCCGCTCCCTCGGCGCTACGAGCCGGCGGCGAGCAGCGCCTCGACGCGCGCAACGAGCTCCCGTGGCGAGAACGGCTTGCGCATGTGCTCGTCGGCGCCCTCGACGGTCGCGTCGTGCACCGCCGCGGTCAGCACGAGGATGGGGATGTCCGCGGTCTCGTCGCGCGCGCGCAGGGCGCGCGTCAGGCCGTGGCCGTCGAGGCGGGGCATAATCACGTCGACGATGACGAGATCCGGA
>DAINCW010000159.1:0-5691 GCA_036732205.1 Solirubrobacteraceae bacterium
CGCCGGCAACGACGACCAGCCCTGGGACGGGATGACCGACGACATGCTCGCGGGGCGGGAGCCGGCCGACGGTCCCCTGCTCGCCGTGACCCAGGTGGCCGACGCCGACGAGGCGCTGGCGGCCGCGCGGCGCCTGGACCCCGGCCCCGGGACCTCGGTGTGGACCGCCGACCGCTACGAGGGCGCGCGGATCGCCCGGGCGCTGCGCACCGGCTCCACCTGGCTCAACGACCATCACGTCAGCCCCGCGGTGCCCGCCGTCCCATGGGGTCGCGGCGCCGGCGGCGACGACGCCGTGCGCAGCTTCGCCGCCCGGCGCGCGATCGTCTGGAACCCGCCGACGCGCCGCGGCCTGTGGTGGGGCCCCTACGACGCAGCGGCCGACCGGGCGGCCCGCGCCGTCGCGCGCCTGCGGTCCGTGCGCGACGCCGACCGCGAAAGAGCGCTGCGCGAGGGCGCCCTGCCGATCGCGCGGATCGCCGTCCGCGCGCTGCGGCGGCGATAGCGCGGCCGCCCGCGCACGGCGCGCGGGTACCCTGACGAGACATGCCCGCCGCCGCCTACGCCGGAAAGCCCTGCGTCTGCCAGCACCGCCGTGGCACGTGCGACCAGACGTGCGTGGCGGACATGCTGGACACGCCCTTCTACATCGCCTGCCTGCGCCTGACGGGCCGGCGCTGCCTGGTCGTCGGGGGCGGGGACATCGGACTGGAGAAGGTCGAGGGCCTGCTCGCGTGCGATGGCGACGTCGTGCTCGTCGCGCCCGAGGTACATCCCGAGCTCGAGCAGCTCGCTCTGGAGAGCTCGATCCGCTGGGAGCAGCGCGCGTACGAGCCGGCCGACCTCGAGGGCTCGTTCATGGTCATCGCGTGCACGAACGACACCGACACGAACATCGGCGTTTGGGAGGACGCGGAGCGCCGCGCGATGCTCGTCAACGTCGTCGACGTGCCACCGCTGTGCAACTTCATCCTCCCGGCGATCGTTCGGACCGGCCCGCTGGCCATCGCGATCTCGACCTCCGGCGCCTCGCCCGCCCTGGCCAAGCGCATCAAGCGGCAGATCGCCGAGGAGTACGGCGAGCCGTACGCCCAGCTCGCCGTCCTGCTCAACGAGGTGCGCGGCTGGGCCAAGGGCACGCTGCCGACCTACCAGGACCGCAAGGCGTTCTTCGAGGGCATCGTCAACGGCGAGCCCGACCCTGTCGAGCTGCTGCGCCAGGGCGACGTCCAGGCGGTGCGAGACCTCATCGACGCCGCGCAGCACACCGCGGTCTGACGCCGGTGGGCGAGAGCACCCACCTGGATCCCGAGGGCCGCGCCCGCATGGTCGACGTGGCCGCCAAGGACGTCACGCATCGCCGCGCGGTCGCGGAGGCCCGCGTGCGCATGAGCCCGGACACCGCTCGCGCGGTCGAGGCGGGCGACGCGCCCAAGGGCGACGTGCTGGGGACCGCGCGGCTCGCCGGCATCCAGGCCGCCAAGCGCACGAGCGAGCTCATCCCGCTATGCCACCCGCTGCCGCTGGACATCGTCGACGTCGAGACGGCGGTCATCGCCGAGGACGGCCTCGTGACGATCACCGCCGAGGCCCGTGCGACGGCCCGCACGGGCGTCGAGATGGAGGCGATGGTCGCCGCGAGCGTCGCGGCGCTCGCGGTCTACGACATGGTCAAGGGGATGGAGCGCGGCGTCGAGGTCGAGGCCGTCCGCCTGCTGCGCAAGACCGGCGGCAAGCAGGACTGGGAACGCCAGGGCGGCCCGTCCTGAGCGACGCCGACATGGTCCGGGCCCTCTCCGAGGCGATGGAACGGCGCGACGCCAAGGGCATGATCGTGCACATGCGCTCCGACGTCGTGTTCGAGCCGGCGTCGACGGAGGTCGTCACGCGCCGGCCCTACCAGGGGCATGACGGGATCCGTGCGTGGCTGGCCGACATCGCGCGCGACTGGGAGGAGTTCGAGGTGACCCTGACCGAGCTGCGCTCCAACCCGCCGTACCACGTGACGATGTGCCGGGTCTACGCCCGCACCGGCGGCTACGTCACCGACAGCCCGATCGGCGTCACCTGGCGCGTCGAGGACGGACTCATCACCTGGGGCAAGTCCTTCCGTGACCGCGCGGCGGCGCTGCGGGCCGCCGGTCTGGATTGATGGCGCCATGCGGTGCGCGGTGCTGACGGTGTCGACACGCGTCTCGCGCCGGGAGAGCGAGGACGAGGCAGGGCCCCTGCTCGCCCGCCTCGCCGAGGAGGCGGGCGCCGACGTCGTCGCGATGGAGGTGGTGCCCGACGACGCGGCGCTCATCGAGGACCGCCTGCACCACTACGTCGACGACGGCCTGCCGCTGATCCTCACGACGGGCGGCACCGGCCTCACGCCCGACGACGTCACCCCGGAGGCGACCCGCGCCGTGATCGACCGCGACGCTCCGGGCTTCGCGGAGGCGATGCGCGCCGAGTCGCTGCGCCACACGCCGATGGGGCTGCTGAGCCGCGGCGTCTCGGGCGTCGCCGACGGCACGCTCATCATCAACTTCCCCGGCAGCCCGCGGGCCGTCGAGGAGTGCTTCGCCGCCGTCGGCCCGACGCTGCGCCACGCGGTGGACACCCTGCGCGGTGGACCCAGAGCCGGCCATTGACCTGAGCGGCCTCGGCCGCGCCTACGGCGACCGGGCGGCGCTGCACGACGTCAGCCTGCGCCTGGAGCGCGGCGCGACGCTCGTCGTCTTCGGCCCCAACGGCGCCGGCAAGACGACGCTGCTGCGCGTGCTCGCCACGCTGCTGCGCCCCACGGCCGGCACCGCGCGGGTCCTGGGCCGCGAGCTGCCCGGCGAAGCCTGGGCCGTCCGCGGGCGGATCGGCCTGCTCGCCCACGAGCCGCTGCTCTACCGCGAGCTCACGGCCCGCGAGAACCTTCGCTTCCACGCCCGGCTGCACCGGGTCGCCCCCGAGCGCGTGGAGGAGCTGCTCGACGCCGTCGGGCTGGCACGCCGGGCGGACGAGCCCGTCGCCACGCTCTCGCGCGGCATGGTCCAGCGCGTCGCCACGGCGCGCGCGGTGCTGCACGACCCCGAGCTGCTGCTGGCCGACGAGCCCCGCGCGAACCTGGATCCGGGCGCCGTCGAGCTCATGGAGCCGCTGCTCGCCGGCCGCACGCGCGTCCTGACCAGCCACGACCCGGCGGGCGGCCTGGCCGAGGCCGACCTTGCCCTCGGCCTGCGCGGCGGGCGCGTCGCCCTTCTGGCCCCGGCGCGCGACCTGACGGCCGACCAGGTGCGGGAGCTGTACCGATGAGGCTCGTCGGCACGCTGCTGCGCAAGGAGCTGCGCCTCGAGCTGCGCACGTTGGAGTCGGTACCGGCGATGAGCCTGTTCAGCGTCACCACGTTCGTCGTCTTCCACTTCGCGCTCCAGCGCGGCGAGGTGGACGGCGACCTGGCCGCGGGGATCCTCGTCGTCACCCTGCTCTTCGCCGCCGTCCTCGGCATCAACCGCCTCTACGTGGCCGACGAGGAGCAGGGCGGCTTCGACGCGCTGCGCCTCGCCCCCGTGGACCGCAGCGCGCTGTTCGTCGCCAAGGCGCTCGCGATGCTGGCGTACCTCGTCGTGCTGGAGATCGTCGCCGTGCCGGCGTTCGTCCTGTTGCTGCTCGGCCCCGGTCTCGGCCAGGCGCTCCCCGAGCTCCTGGCGGTGCTCGCGCTGGCCAACCTCGGCTTCGCGGTGATCGGCGCACTCGTCGGTGCGCTGGCGGTCCGCACGCGGGCGCGCGACCTGGTCGGCCCGCTCATGTCGCTCCCGCTGCTCGTTCCCGTCGTGATCACAAGCGCGAAGGCCGCGACGCCGCTGCTGTTGCCGAACGGCGCACAGCCGCTGCCAGGCCGCTACCTGGCGATCCTCGCTCTCTATGATCTGGTGTTCGGGCTGGTCGCCCTGGCCGTCTTCGAACCCCTTCTGGAGGACTGACCAACCGTGTACGGCAAGGGGCTTCGCGCCCTCTCCGCCTCGACTTTGATCACGCTCGGCGCCGCGCTGGCGCTGGTGTTCTTCTACGCGCCCAACGACGCGGACCAGGGCTTCCTCCAGAAGATCTTCTACGTGCACGTGCCGATGGCGATCGTGTCGCTGTGCGGCTTCATCGCCGGCGCCGTCATGGCCGTCGCGCACCTGCGCACTCGCGACGCGAAGTGGGACCTGCGCAGCTACGTGTGCATCCACATGTCGCTCATCCTGGGCGTCGGCGTCCTCGTCACGGGCTCGATCTGGGCGCGCGCCTCCTGGGGCCACTGGTGGGTATGGAACGAGCCGACGCTCGTGTCGTTCCTCATCGTCTTCCTGCTCTACGCGACCTACCAGCCCCTGCGCTTCTCGATCGAGGACCGCGACCGCCAGGCCCGCTACGCCAGCGTCTTCGCGATCACCGCCGGCGCGTTCGTGCCGCTGAACTTCATGGCCGTGCGCCTGGCGCAGGCCTATTCGCACCCCCGTGTGCTGGGCACCACCGGCGGCAACATGCCCGGCTCGATGCGCTTCACGTTCATCGTGGCGCTCGTCGGCATGGCGCTGCTGTTCGTGACGCTCATGAAGGTCGAGATGGTCTCCAAGAACGCGAAGGCGCAGCTGCGCTCGCTGCGGCGCAGGCTGTCCGGCGACGACGACCCCGTCCTGGGCCGCAGCGCCTCCCCGGTCTGATGCCCGCGCTGCCCCTCCACGAGGCGGGCAAGTACGTCGCCGCCGCCTACGTCGTGTTCTTCGCGCTGATCATGGTCTACGTCGTGATCATGGCCGCGCGGCTCCAGCGCATCGAGCGAGAGCTCGGTGAGCTGAACGAGCTCGCGCAGGAGCGGGCCCAGTGAGCGCGCCCGCCGCCGCCGAGGTCCTGCTCCTCGGCATCTCGCACAAGACCGCGCCGGTCGCATTGCGCGAGCGGCTGGCGTTCGGCGAGCAGCGGGCGGCGGACTTCCTGAAGGCCGCCACCGGCGCCGACGGCGTCGAGGAGGCGGTCGTCATCTCCACGTGCAACCGCACCGAGGTCTACTGCGTCGCGGGCGACCCGGTCGCTGCCGAGAGCGCGGTGCTCGGGCTGCTCGCCGCGCACGCGGGCATCCGCCCCACGGAGCTGGCCGACGTCATCTACTCGCCGCGCAACTGCGATGCCGCCCGCCAGCTCTTCCGCGTCAGCTCCGGCCTGGAGTCGATGATCGTCGGGGAGGCCGAGGTCCAGGGCCAGGTCCGCCGCGCCCACGAGGCCGCACTCGCGGCGGGCACCGCCGGGCCCATGACCAACCGCCTGTTCGGCGCGGCGCTCCAGACCGGCAAGCGCGTGCGGACCGAGACCGCGATCGGCACCGGAGCCGCCAGCATCTCGTCGGTCGCCGTCGACCTCGCGCGTGAGCGCCTGGGCGACCTCGCCGCGCGGCACGTGATCGTCATCGGCGCGGGCGAGACCGCGGAGCTCACCGCCCAGGCCCTGGCAGCCAACGGCGTCGAGACGGTCTTCGTCGCCAACCGGCGCGCGGATCGCGCACGCTCCGTCGCCGAGCGCTTCGGCGGCCGCGTCGTGTCGCTGGACGAGCTGCCCGCGCAGCTCGAGGAGGCCGACATCGTGGTCGCGTCCACGGCGTCGCCGCACCCGATCGTCGGCGCCGTCGAGCTCGAGCAGGTCATGGCGGGCCGGGCATCGCGGCCGCTGCTG
>DAINCW010000159.1:5701-6030 GCA_036732205.1 Solirubrobacteraceae bacterium
CTTTCGGGCCGCGAGGCCGAGGCGGTGCGCGCCGAGACGATCGTCGAGGAGGAGATCCAGCGCTTCGCCCGCTGGATGGGCCAGCAGGACGTCCTGCCGGCGGTCGCCGCGCTGCGCGAGCACGGGCGCGGCATCGTCAACCGCGTGTTGGCCGAGAACGCCGGCCGCTGGGAGGGCGCGACGGAGCGTGACCTCGCGCGCATCGAGGCGATCGCGCGGGCGATCATGCAGCGCCTGCTCCACGAGCCGACGATCCGGCTGCGCGAGAGCGGCCACGGGCGCGTTGCGCTCGTACGCGAGCTGTTCGGGCTCGACGCGGCCGCCGATGT
>DAINCW010000160.1:0-262 GCA_036732205.1 Solirubrobacteraceae bacterium
TCCTTGGCCTGGGCCATGGTAAGACCGGAAGCCGCCTGTTTGGAAGCTCGTTTGTGGACCGCCGAACGCCGGATTGGTGACATCGTTCGAGGCGGCGCCATTGACGAAGAAATTGAACAACTGTTGTTCGGCGTGGCTTGGTGTCACGAACAACGCCAAGGTGGTCAAAGAGGCACAACTATAAAGTGCGGCACGACGTCCGACTGAAATTTTCACGCCACACCGCCTACAAATTCCAAAAAATTCGCTGGCTGTTTTTTAG
>DAINCW010000160.1:272-2720 GCA_036732205.1 Solirubrobacteraceae bacterium
GTTTTTTAGCACGGGTTTTGGAGATAAATGTTGCCGATGGGACACATCGGCTAGAATACGGAAATTGTCCGAAACAAAAAAGAACGAAAAACACAATTGCCATGGCCGGATCAAAACGAGACCTGAAAAGACGGCCGCCTCCCCTGGCGGCTGATACCCTCGCCAAGTTTCTGGAACGGGCGACCCAGCTGCACTGCGAGGGGCGTTTCGACGAGGCCGCGCGGCATTATGAGCACATTCAGGCCTGTAATCCGGATGTGCTGGCGGCGCCCTATTTCGCCGCCGGAGCCGTCGCCTTGGCCGAAGCGCGCTCGGGCGTCTTGGCCTCGGGCTTATCGGTGCCCGGCCCCACGAGCACGATCGCCACGATGCCCGCGGCCGCGACGGTCAAGGCCAGTGCCACCAATCTCCCCACGGCCGGGCACCTTAGTGCGACGCGCCAGGCCGTGTCGAGGTACGTTTGCGCCATGAAGCCCCAGCCACTGCTGCTCGACCGCCCGCTTGGCGCCCAGATCGTCCTCGCCGTGATCGCCCCAGCGCTGTTCGGGCTGATCGTCAACGGCTTCCACGTGCCCGGCCGCCACGAGACGCACCTCGGCCAGGCGCTCGAGGGCGCCCCCGGCGCGCTGCTCGGCATGGCTCTCATGTACGTCGAGGGCATCCGCCGTGGCAGGCGCCCGTTCGCGACCTGACCCGCACCGCCGTCACCGTGCTCGCCCTCGCCGGTGTGCTGGCCGCGGCCGGCCCCGCGACCGCGCGGGCGCCCCTGCCGACCATCGTCCAGGACGACGCCCTGCTGCTGCACGGCAGCGACGCCGATGTCGCCGCGACGCTGGCGGAGCTGCGGACGCTCGGCGTCGACGACGTCCGCGTGACCGCGCAGTGGGCGCAGCTCGCGCCCGCCGGGGGCTCCGACACGCGGCCGAGCTTCGACGCCAGCGATCCCAGGGCCTACGCTCAGTCCGCGTTCACGGCGCTGGACCGCGTCGTGCGGCTGGCGGTCGCCGACGGCTTCGGGGTGATGATGGACGTCGGGTACTACGCGCCGCGCTGGGCCAGCGGCGGCACCGACGACACGGCGCGCGCGACGCGCGTGGATCCCGCAGCGTTCGCCGACTTCGCGGCCATGCTCGCCCGGCGCTACAGCGGGACGTTCGCGCCCGCGGGCGCAACGCCGCTGCCGGCCGTGGTCGCCTTCTCGCTGTGGAACGAGCCCAACCATCCGGCGTTCCTGAGCCCGCAGTGGCAGAAGGCCGGCGGCCACTGGGTGCCGGCCAGCCCCGCGCGCTACCGCGCCATGGTGCGCGCCGCCTACCCGGCGATGAAGGCGGTGCGCTCCGACATCGCCGTGCTGATCGGCGGGACGTCGGCCCAGGGGTCGTACAGCGGACGCGGCGCGGGTCCCGTGCCGCCGCTGCGGTTCCTGCGACTGCTGGCGTGCGTCGACGGCCGTCTGCGCCCGATCACCACCGGCTCGTGCCGGAACTTCACCCCGATCCCGGGGGACGGGTGGACGCACCATCCCTACTCGCTCCAGACGCTCCCTGACGCGCCCGCGCCGGCCGACCGGCCCGACGACGTGCCGCTCGGCGGCCTGGACAAGCTGACGGGGCTGCTGCGCACGCTCGTGCGGATGGGCCGGCTGTCGCCAGGACTGGCCGACGTCTACATCACCGAGTACGGCTACGAGTCCAACCCGCCTACGACCCTCGAGCACTTCACCGTCGGCGACCAGGCGCGCTTCCTCGCGTGGTCGGAGTACCTGGCGTGGCGCAACCCGGCGGTCAAGGTGTTCGCGCAGTTCCTGCTGCGCGACACCCCGCCGGCGCCGGTGCCCGTCAGCAGCAGCGCCCGGCGGCCGTTCGGCGACTGGAGCTCGGGCCTGTTCTTCGCCGACGGCCGGCCCAAGCTCGCGGCGGTCGCCTTCCAGGCCGGGCTGTTCGTGCGCATCGCACACCACCGGCGCGTGCTCCTCTGGGGCCACGTGCGCGTGGGCCGCGGGCTACGGCGCGTCGTGCTCCAGGTGCACGACCGCTCGGTGCCCGGCTGGCGAACGCTGTCCTCCGAGCCGGTCGGGGTGCAGCACGGCGGCGGATCGTTCGAGACGTCCGCCGACGGGATCTTCCAGCGAGTGGCCCGGCGCGCACGGGACCCGGCCACCCGCTACCGCTTCCTCTACGCCGACGGCGGCAGCGTCCTCGCGAGCCTGTCGGTGCGGGCGGTGGTCGCCAGAGCCATGCCCGCAGCGTCGCTTCCCGCGCCGCTGTAGGTCGGCGCAAAGTGCGGGGTCGGGGGGCGCGTTCCGTCGGCCCTCGGACCTAGCGTGGTCGACCATGTCCGACCCGCGCCGCCTGGAGATCGCGCCGTGCCCCAGCGCCGCCGTGCGCGCGCTGGAGGCCGACCTCGACATCGGCCCGGTCACGGCGCAGGCACTGGTGCGCCGCGGCC
>DAINCW010000160.1:2730-5945 GCA_036732205.1 Solirubrobacteraceae bacterium
CCACGACCCGTCGGAGTTTGAGGGCATGGAAGCGGCTGTGGCCCTGGTGCGCCGCCACGTCGACGCGGGCTCGCCCATCACCGTGCACGGCGACTACGACGTCGACGGCGTGTGCTCGACCGCGGTGCTCGTGCGGGCGCTGCGCTCGATCGGCGCCGCGGGCACCGACGGCGAAGCCGGCGGTCGGATCGACTGGTACCTGCCCAGCCGCCTGGAGGACGGGTACGGCCTCAACGCGCGGACCGTCGACCGCCTCGCCGCCGCCGGGACGCGACTGCTGATCACCGCGGACTGCGCCATCACCGCGGTCGATGAGGTCGCCGCGGCGCGCGCGGCCGGCATGGACGTGCTGGTCACCGACCACCACGCCCCGCGCGCCGACGGCGTGTTGCCCGACGCGCTGATCGTGCACCCCGCCGTCTGCGGCTACCCGTTCACGCAGCTGTGCGCGACGGCCGTGGCGGCCAAGCTCGCCGAGGCGCTGGGTGCGCCGACGGCCGCCGAGGACCTCGACCTCGTGGCCCCGGCGACCGTCGCTGATGTCGTCGCGCTGCGCGGCGAGAACCGCCGCCTCGTCCGCGAGGGGCTGCGCGCCCTGGCGACCACGTCCAAGCCGGGCCTGCGCGCGCTCATGCGCGTCGCGCAGTGCGACCCCACGCGCCTCGACGCTCGTGCCGTCGCCTTCCGCCTCGCCCCCCGCATCAACGCCGCCGGGCGCCTGCGCCGCGCCGACGCCGGGCTGGAGCTGGTGCTCACCACCGACGAGGCGCGCGCCGGCGCGGTCGCCGAGGAGCTGGACCAGGCCAACGCCGAGCGCCGCCACGTCGAGCAGCGGATGCTGTTCGAGGCCGAGGCGCAGGCCAACGAGCAGGCGCAGGAGGCGGCCATCGTGGTGGCCGCGGAGGGTTGGCACGCGGGCGTCGCGGGGATCGTGGCGTCGCGCCTGGCCGAGCGCCACCACCGCCCGGTCGTCGTGATCGCGCTCGGAGCGGGCCGCGGGACGGGCTCGGGGCGCTCGATCCCGGCGTTCGACCTGCTCGGAGGCCTACACGCGTGCGCGGAGCACCTCGCCCGCCACGGCGGACATCGTGCGGCCGCCGGGCTGGAGATCGAGGCCGGACGCGTGGACGCCTTCCGCGCCGCGTTCGCCGCCCACGCCGCGGAGGTCCTGACCGCCGACGACTTCGTCGCGGTGGAGCGCGTCGATGCGATCGCCGCGGGTGGCGACCTGGGCCGGGAGCTCGCGGAGGAGCTGGCCCTGCTCGAGCCGTTCGGCCATGAGAACCCGCCGGTCACGCTGCTCGTCCCGGCGGCGACGCTGGCCGACCCGCGGCCCATGGGGGAGGGCAAGCACGTGCGCTTCACGCTCCGCGCCGGCGGCGTGCGGGCGAAGGCCGTCGCGTTCGGCTGCGGGGGCCGGCTGCCGGTGTCCGACGGCCCCACCGACGCCACGTTCACCCTCGAGCTGAACGAGTGGCAGGGCGTCGTCGAGCCGCGCCTCGTCCTGCGCCACGCGCAGCCGTGCGAGCCGGGGACGATCGAGGTGCTGGGCGCGCAGGAGCGCTGGCTGGACGGCGTGCTCGCCGAACTCGACAGCGGTGCGCTCGGCCCGTCTGGCAAGGACGCAGGGAGCGTTGCGTGCGAACCGCACGCGAGCGACCGAGGACGCAGCCAGGCGCGACCGAGCGCACCGCTGGATCGGCGTGACCGTGGCGTGGCGGGAACGATCGCGGCCCTCGTGGCCAGCGGCGAGCCGGTGCTCGTCGTGTGCGCCGACGCCGTCCTTCGTCACCGCGGCCTGCACGACCGCCTCGGCGGGTTCGCGCTGTGCGATTGGCCCGCCCTTGCGCGCCAGCCGTCGCTCGCCGCGCCGTACGCGCACGTCGTCGCGGTCGACCCGCCGCCGGACCCCGCGCTGCTCGTGCACGTGACAGTCCGAGCGTGGGGGACCCCGGAGCTAGACTTCGTCGCACGGATCCATGAGCGAGAGCGTGACCTTCGTGCCGACCTCACCGCGCTGTACCGAGACCTGCGCGCCGCGGGCGACGCGGGGGGCGAGCAACTGGAGACCCTGCTTCGCGGGGCGCACTGCCGCCGGCCCGAACAGGCGGGGCGGCTCCTGCGGATCCTCACGGAGCTGGGCCTCGTTGAGCTCGACCTGGAGCCCCCGGCCCTTCGGGTGCCGGCCGCCCGGCGGACCGCGCTGGAGCGATCGGCGGCCTTCCGGGCATATACCGCGCAGGCGGACGAGGCATATCGATGGCTGAGCGAACCCCCACCGGCACAGGCGGCGTAGAGACCGCTCCGCGCAAGAGCGGCAACGGCTCGGCGCACGTCCCGGTTGCGCGGGTCCCGGTCGACCGCCTCGCGCACCCCGACGAGCACGGCCCGCTCGATCGCCCGGACCTCACCGCGACGGAGCGCCGGCTGCTCGGTGACCTGTTCGCCGTGATCGAGGAGCACGGGGCGGACTCGGTGCTGGAGGTCGACCGCACGCGCGTGGAGGAGGCCTTCGTCTTCTCCTGCGAGCACCACGCCGACCAGCGCCGCAAGTCGGGCGAGGACTTCATCGTCCACCCCGTCGGCGTGGCGAAGATCTGCGCCGGCATGCGCCTCGACACCGAGACGCTGTGCGCAGCGCTGCTGCACGACACCGTCGAGGACACCAGCGCGTCGCTCGACGAGGTCCGCGAGCGCTTCGGCGACGAGATCGTGAGCCTCGTCGACGGCGTCACCAAGCTGACGGGGATCACGTTCCAGTCGCGCGACGAGGCGCAGGCCGAGAACTACCGCAAGATGATGGTCGCGATGGCCTCGGACGTACGGGTCATCCTCATCAAGCTCGCCGACCGCCTGCACAACATGCGGACGATCGAGGGCCTGTCGAAGCAGAAGCAGATCGACAAGGCCAAGGAGACGCTCGAGATCTACGCGCCGATCGCGCACCGCCTCGGCATCCACGCGATCAAGTGGGAGCTCGAGGACCTCGCCTTCGCCGCGCTGCACCCGCGCAAGTACACCGAGATCAAGGGTCTCGTCAGCCAGCAGCGCACCGAGCGCGAGGAGTACGTGGAGCAGGCGGGCGAGTACCTGCTGCGCGAACTGGAGGCGCTCGGGATCCAGGCCGAGATCGCGGGGCGCGCCAAGCATTTCTATTCGATCTACTCGAAGATGACCAAGAAGGGCCGCGAGTTCAACGAGATCTACGACCTCAC
>DAINCW010000161.1:0-5919 GCA_036732205.1 Solirubrobacteraceae bacterium
GTGCCCGGCGCGATGAGGCTCACCGGCGGAGCCCGAGCTCCTTGATGAGCTCGCGGTAGCCCTCGAGGTCCGACTTCTGGAGGTAGGCGAGCAGGCGACGGCGCTGGCCGACGAGCATGAGCAGGCCGCGGCGCGAGTGATGGTCCTTGCGGTGGTCGCGCAGGTGCTCGGTGAGGTCGTTGATCCGCGCGGTGAGCAGCGCGACCTGGACGCGGGCGTTGCCCGTGTCCTTCTCGTCGCGACCGAACTGCGTGATCAGCTCTTGCTTGTGCTCGTGCGTCAGGGTCATGCGGGCCGACACGGTAGCAACTGGGCTCGGGCGCGCTGGGAGCCGCCACGACCGGCGCGAGACGCTGCCAAGCGGGTAGCGCTCAGCCGGCGATCGCTCGGGCCTGCTCGACGTCGCGGGCCATCTGGTCCACCAGCTCCTCGACGGACCCGAAGCGCTTCTCGCCCCGCAGGCGCTTGACGAACTCGATGCGCAGGTCCTGTCCGTAGAGGTCGCCCTCGAAGTCGATGACGTAGGCCTCGATGAGCTCGCCGCGCCCCGTCTCGAACATCGGCCGGACGCCGACGTTGATCGCGGCCGGGCGCCCCGCCGCGCGCCCCGCGTACACACCATGTCCTGGGGTCAGGTACCCGGCCGCCGGCACCACGTTGGCCGTCGGGTAGCCGAGCAGGCGCCCGCGCTCGTCACCGTGCACGACCTCGCCGATCATCATGAACGGCGCGCCGAGCAGGCGCCCGGCATACTCGACCGCGCCGCCGAGGACCAGGCCGCGGATGTGGCTCGACGAGACGACCTCGCCGTCGATCTCCAGCAGCGGCACGACGGTCGTGGTGAAGCGCCCGTCGGAGGCCAGCAGCTCGGCGTCGCCCTGGGCCTTGTGCCCGAAGCGGAAGTTCTCCCCGACCGACACGTGCACGGCCCCGAGCGCGCCCACCAGCACGTCGTCCACGAAGCTCTGCGCGCTGCGCGCGGAGAACTCGCGGTCGAACGGGATGACGACGAGCTCGTCCACCCCCAGGCCCTCGACGAGCTCGGCCTTGCGCTCAAGGGTGGTGAGGAGCTTGGGCGTGCTGCCGGGCGCCACGACCGCCGACGGGTGCGGATCGAACGTCAGGACGGTGTCGTTGCCGGCGATCACCCCGCGATGGCCCACGTGTACCCCGTCGAACGTGCCGACGGCCACCCGGCGCGGGCGGGGCCCGACGTCGGGCAGGCGGGTGACCTTCATGGGGCTCACGAGGCGCGGAAGCCTACGGACGGCTTGAGGGCGCCGTCTCTGCCCTCGGCGATCGCCACGGGCTCACCCGCGGGGTCCACGAGGAGCACCGTGCCCGTCGCGTCGCCGTCGAGGCGCTGGCCGTGGCCGGCGCGGCGCGCGGCGTCCTCGTCGAGCTCCACGACCGCCATGACGGCGCCGAGCGCCTCCGCCAGTCCCATCAGCCGCGCCGGATCGGCGTCCTCCACCGAGAACGGCCCGATCGCCGTGCGCCGCAGTTGCACGCAATAGGCGTCGGCGAGGTCGGCGATCAGCGAGCGCACGTAGGTCCCGCTGGAGCACTCGATCGCGAAGCGCGCCGTGTCCCCGTCGCGCTCCAGCAGGTCGAACCGCGTGACCTCCACCTCACGCTCAGCAGTGACGACCGTCTCGCCGCGCCGCGCGCGCTCGTAGGCGCGCACCCCCTCGATGTGCACGGCGCTGTGGGCCGGCGGGCGCTGGCGCACGCGCCCGGTGGGCAGCCCGTCCAGCGACGGGACGCGCCCGGTCTGCGCGATCTCGCCCTCGGAATCGCCCGTGGTCGAGGTCGCGCCGAGGCGCGCCGTGGTCTCGTAGGCCTTCGGCAGCCCGGTGAAGAACCGCTGCGCCCGCGTCGCCTGGCCGACCGTGACCAGCAGCAGCCCGGTGGCGAACGGGTCGAGCGTGCCCGCGTGGCCGACCTTCGTGCGCGGCGGATGCTCGCGCCGGATCGCCGCCACGATGTCGTGGGAGGTCTTGCCCGCAGGCTTGTCGATGAGCAGCACGCCGTCCATGCGCCATATCGTGCCGCGTCATGATCTTCGCGATCGGACTCGGCACCCAGCTCATGCTGATCGTCGCCGGCCTGGTGGTCGTCGCCGCATTCGTCGCGGCCGCGCGATCGGGCGACAAGACCATCTCCGGCCAGCCGCTGCCGCCATCCACGCCACCGGTGCGCATCGGCCCGCCCGCCGGCGAGCGGCGCTCGGCGTCGCGCGCGGCGATCGTGAGGCCGGTGCTCCTGCGGCGCGGCGACCCTGCCGCCGAGCCCACGCGCACCTTCGCCGTCGACATCAGCGCCGCCGGCATCATGCTCGCCGGCCCCGCCGACCTGACCGTCGGCGAGCGGACCTGGATGCGCGTCGAGCTCGACGGCGCCACCATCGACGGCGAGGGCGTCGTCGTGCGCGAGACGGAGCAGGGCTACAAGGGCGTGCGCTTCGAGACGGTCGCGCCCGCGGACCGCAGCGCCCTCGTCGCCTATTTGTCACGAGTCGGGGTCTAGGTGAGCTGGTCGGCGATCGCCGACCGCAGGAAGGTGACGAGCTCGTCGTCGCCCAGCTCGGTGGTGAAGCCGGCGGCGCGGCGATGGCCGCCGCCGCCGTGCGCGCGCGCGATGACCGACACGTCGACGTCGTCGCCGGTCGCCCGCAGGGACACCTTGCGGTTCTGCTCGCGATCGCGGGCGAGCGCGGCGACCTTCGTGCCGGCGACCGAACGCAGCTGGTCGATGATGCCCTCGGAGTAGCTCTCCTCGGCCCCGGTCTCGGTGAAGTCCTCGGCGTGCAGGAACGCGATCGTCAGCCGCCCGTCGTCGTGGCGCTGCACCCGGTTGAGTGCACGCGCCACGAGCTGGATCTTCGCGAACGGCATGCCCTCGTAGAGCCGGCGGTAGATCGCGTCGACCTCGACGCCCTGGTCGATCAGGTCGACCGCCATCAGATGCGCGATCCGGCCCGTGTTCTCGTACATGAACCGGCCCGTGTCCGTGACCAGGCCGACGTAGAGCGCCTCGGCCATCTCGCGCGTCGGGCGCACGCCCATGCCGCCCATCAGATCCCACACGATCTCCGCGGTGCACGACGCGTCGTCCACGACGTGGTTGACCGTCCCGAAGCGGGTGTTGTCGTGGTGATGGTCGATGTTGAGCACGTGCGCGCCGTCGGGGATCTCAACGGGCGTGCGATCGATGTTGCCGCAGTCGAGGAAGATCACCGACCGCTCGTCGAGGTCGCCCGGCGCCTCGGAGACGATGTCCTCGAGGCGGAAGAAGCGGTACTCGTAGGGCAGCGGGAAGTCGGACTCGTGCAGGAACATCACCGCGTCCTTGCCGAGCGAGTGCAGCAGGCCGTACATCGCGACGAGCGAGCCGAGCGCGTCGCCGTCGGGGTTCTCGTGGGTGACGAGCAGAAATCGCTCTGCGCCGCGGAGCTCCTCGATCACCTGCTCGCGCGTCGTGGCGGCGGCCTCCACGCTCATCCCTCTTCCCCGGTCTGCGCCTCGCGCAGGAGACGCTCGATCCGGAAGGCGCGCTGGGTGGTGTCGTCGGGGATGAACTCCAGCTCGGGCGTGTGCTTGAGGCGCAGCTCGCCGGCGACGTGGCGCTGGAGGAAGCCGTGCGCGGACCGCAGCCCCTCCAGGGAGGCCAGGCGCTCCGTGCGCGAGCCGAGGATGCTCACGAAGACGCGGGCGTGGCGTAGGTCTGGACTGGTCTTGACATCGGTCACGGTCACGAACCCGACGCGGGGGTCCTTCAACTGGTGTGTGACCGCGTCTCCGAGGACCTGGCGGACGGCTTCGTCCACCCGTCGCATGCGGTCCGAGCTCATCCTATGTCCTCGACTGAGGTCACGCTTCG
Source organism: Solirubrobacteraceae bacterium (assembly GCA_036732205.1). Lineage (GTDB taxonomy): Bacteria > Actinomycetota > Thermoleophilia > Solirubrobacterales > Solirubrobacteraceae > VAWY01. The sequence goes on from DAINCW010000161.1 coordinate 3,883, forward strand.
ACGAATCGACACGGTGTCTTCGAACCGGTCGACGAGCCAGCGCTCCACCGTATCGGCCCGGCGCTCGAGCGCTCCGAGCTGCCCGCCGGTCAGCGCCGCCGCCAGCGTGGCCCGCTGCCAGAGGTCGTGGTGATCGACCTCCGAGACGGCCGCGCCGAGGCGGCCCTGAAGCTGTGCCTTCACCGACTGGAGCTCCTTGCGCTTGGCCTTCAGGGACCCAGCGTCGGGAAAGCGAAGATCGATGAGGAGCAGCGCGACGTAGGCCTGGCTCACGCCAGCTCGCGCTCGACCTGCCTCGTCTCGTACGCCTCGACGAGGTCGCCCTCCTTCACGTCCTGGAAGTTGTGCAGGACGATGCCGCACTCGAAGCCCGCCTGGACCTCGCGAGCGTCGTCGGCGAACCGGCGCAGCGACTCGATCTCCCCGTCGTAGACGACGGTGCCGTCGCGCACGAGGCGCGCCTTGGCGCCGCGGCGGATCGTGCCCTCGGTGACGTGCGAGCCGGCGATGACGCCGATGCGCGAGGCGCGGAAGAGCTGGCGGATCTCCGCGGTGCCGACCGAGTCCTCGACCTCCTCCGGTTCGAGCATGCCCTCCATCGCCGCGCGAAGCTCCTCGATGGCGCGGTAGATGACCGAGTACATGCGAATCTCCACGCCCTCGCGATCCGCGACAGCACGGGCGTCGCCGACGGGCCGCACGTTGAAGCCGAGGATGACCGCGTCGGACGCGGCGGCCAGCATGACGTCGGACTCGTTGATGCCGCCCACGCCGCGGTGGATGACCGCCACGGCGACCTCGGACTGCGGCAGCTTGGCCACCTCGTCCTCGATGGCCTCCAGCGAGCCGGCGACATCGGCCTTGATGACGAGCGGAAGCTCCTTGAGCTGGCCCTCCTGCGCGCGCTTGAAGACGTCCTCCAGGCTGACCTTGCGGCCCGAGCGGCGGGCCAGGGCCTCGGTCTTCAGGCGCTGGGCGCGCTCGGTGGCCAGCGCGCGGGCGCGGCGGTCGCTCTCGACGACCTGGGTGAACTCACCGGCCTCGGGAACGCCGTCGAAGCCGAGCACCTCGACGGGATCGCCGGGGCCGGCCTGCTTGACCTTGTCGCCCGTGTAGTTGGTCATCGCGCGCACGCGGCCCCAGTGGGCGCCCGCGAGGAGCGCGTCGCCGATGCGCAGCGTGCCGCGCTGGATGAGGATCGTCACGACGGGGCCCCGGCCCGGGTCGAGCTTGGACTCGATGACGGTGCCCGAGGCGTCGGCGGCCGGGTTGGCCTTGAGCTCCTGGAGGTCGGCGACGACCTGGAGCGTCTCGAGCAGGTTGTCGAGGCCGTCCTTCGTCTTGGCCGACACGTCGACGTACTCGGTCTCGCCGCCCCATTCGGCCGGCTGGAGGTCGCGCTGGGTCATCTCCGTGCGCACGCGCGTGGGATCCGCGCCCTCCTTGTCGATCTTGTTGACCGCGACGACGATCGGGACGCCCGCCGCGCGGGCGTGGTCGATCGCCTCCTCGGTCTGGGGCTTCACGCCGTCGTCGGCGGCGACCACGATCACGGCGATGTCGGTCACGCCGGCGCCGCGGGCGCGCATGGCGGTGAAGGCCTCGTGGCCCGGCGTGTCGAGGAACGTGATGAACCGGTCGTTGTGGTGGACCTGGTAGGCGCCGATGTGCTGCGTTATGCCGCCGGCCTCCCCGGCCGCGACCTCGGTCTGGCGCACCGCGTCGAGCAGCGACGTCTTGCCGTGGTCGACGTGGCCCATGATCGTGACGACCGGCGGGCGCTCGACCAGGTCGGCGTCGGAGTCCGCGAAGACCGGCTCCTCCTCGACGTCATCGGCCGCATGGACGATCTCGAGCTTGCGGTCGAACTCCTCGGCGAGCACCTGGATGGCCTCGTCGGCGAGCGTCTGCGTGAGCGTCGCCATCTCTCCCATGCTCATGAGCTTCTTGATGACGTCGGGGACCGGGACGCCGAAGTACTCGGCGACGTCCTTGACCGTCGAGCCGGAGTTGATCCGGACGACGTCGGTCGCACTC
>DAINCW010000162.1:0-5917 GCA_036732205.1 Solirubrobacteraceae bacterium
GCGTAAGGCCACTCGTCGCGCTCGAAGCCCGGGAACCGCGCGGTGAACGCGTGGCGGCGGTGGTCGCCCGCCAGCTCGGCCGAGAGGCAGACGACAGCGCTGGAGTCCACGCCGCCGCTCAGCGACGTTCCCACGGGGACGTCGGAGCGCAGCCGCAGGCGAATCGAGTCGGTGAGCAGCTCGCGCAGCGCGGCCGCCTGCTCGGCCGCCCCGGCCGGGACGTCCACGCGCGACGGCGACCACCAGCGCCGCACCGTCACCTCGCCGCCGGGCCCGCGGCGAAGGACGTGCGCACCTGGCAGGCGGTGCACTCCGGTGAAGAACGAGCGGTCAACCGGCGGCATCAGTCCCAGGCCCAGGTAAGCCTCGAGCGCCGCGGGGTCGGCGCTCAGCGGGCCGGGCAGCGCCTCGCGCAGCGCGCGCAGGTCCGAGGCGAAGGCGAACCGGCCGCCGTCGCTCCACCAGTACACGGGCTTCTCGCCGAACCCGTCGCACGCGACGGTCAGCGTCCGCTCGCGCTCGTCCCAGACGGCGAAGGCGAACATCGCGTTGAGGCGCTCCAGCGCGTCCTCGCCCCATTGGCGCCAGGCGTGCAGCAGCACCTCGGTGTCGCCCTCGGTCACGAACGCGTGGCCGAGTCCCTCGAGCTCGGTGCGCAGCTCGCGGTAGTTGTAGACCTCGCCGTTGAAGATCAGGTGCAGCCCGTCGAGGTGCATCGGCTGCATCGAGCGGCGGTCGAGGTCGATGATCGCGAGACGCCGAAACGCGAACCCGCACCGCGCGTTGTCACTCCAGACGGCCTGACCGTCGGGGCCGCGATGCGCCATCGCGGCAGCCATGCGCGCGAGCGCATCCCCGTCGGGCGGGCCCTCTCCCACGATGCCGGCGATTCCGCACATCAATGCCGAGCCTAGAGAGGCGGCTACCCTGAGACCCGTGCAGGACGACGTTGCCACGCTCGACGTTCCCAGTGCGCTCCCGGAGCCGCTGCGCCGGCGCGTGCGCGAGGCACTGGGCCACACGCCCAACTGGCTCGAGCTCATGCGGTTCGTCGTCGTCGGCGCGAGCGGCTACACGCTCAACCTCATCGTCTTCGCCACGATGATCCACGCCTTCGCTGCCGGCTACCTGCTCGCCGCGTGCGTGGCCTTCGTCTTCGCCGTCACCAACAACTTCCACTGGAACCGGCGCTGGACCTTCCGGGCCCATGAGGGCCCGGCCCACCACCAGGCCATTCGCTTCCTCTGCGTGTGCCTGGGGGGCTTTCTGATCGGTGTGGTGCTGCTCTCGCTGCTCGTCGACGAGGCGGGCTTCCCGAAGGTCGCCGCGGAGGCGATCGCCACCGCGGCCGCCGCGCCCCTGACGTTCGCCGCGAACAAGCTCTGGACGTTCGCGACCTGAGCTCCCGCGCCGAGCGCGAGCGCGCGGCGTATGACGAAGACCGCGTGGCCGAGACCTCGCGGCAGTGGCTCGTGCGCTTCATCCACGTCGCCCGCAGCCCCAACACGCTGCACGGCGAGGCTCGCTTCGAGGCGATCCTGCGCGCCGCGGCCGACCGCGGGCGGGTGCTCGACCTTGGCTGCGGCGAGGGCGAGTCCTCGTCGAAGCTGCACGCGATGGGCGCGGCGCACGTCCTCGGCGTGGACGTCAGCGAAACGGAGATCGCCAAGGCGCGCGAGCGCGAGATCGGTGGCCAGCTGGAGTTCCGCGCCGCGGACGCGTCGCAGGGCCTCGACGGAATGTTCGACCTGATCTACGGCCGCTCGATCCTGCACCACCTCGACTACCGCCCCCTCCTGCGCCGGCTCTACGCCGAGAACCTCGCGCCCGGCGGCACGATGGCGTTCATGGAGCCGCTGGGGACGAACCTGCTGACCCGCGCCTTCCACGCGGCCGTGAGGTCCGCCCACACGCCCGACGAGCGCCCGCTGCGCAAGGACGAGCTGCGCTGGTTCGCCGACCAGTTCCCGGCCTTCGAGCTGATCCCCATCAACTACGTCTCCTATCCTGCGGCGCTGGCGTCCTCGCTCGTGCTCTCCGATCCCGACAACCCGGTCACGCGCCTGGCCGACCGCGTCGACCGGGCGCTCGAAGCCCGTCTTCCCCGGCTGCACCCCCACTTCCGCCAGGGCATCCTGGTCGTCACCAAGCCATGACCGTCCCGCTCTTCGACACCGACACCCCGCTGAAGCCCCTGCGCGACGAGATCGTCGCCGTGCTGACGCACGTCGTCGACGAGGGGCGCTACATCCTGGGCCCGCAGGTCCGGGCCTTCGAGGAGGAGTTCGCGGCCTACTGCGGCGCGGGGCACGCCGTCGGCGTCGCCAACGGCACCGACGCGATCACGATCGCCCTGCGCGCGATGGGCGTCGGCCCCGGCGACGAGGTCATCGTCCCCAGCTTCACGTTCTACGCCAGCGCCGAGGCGATCCCGCCGACCGGCGCGACGCCGGTGTTCTGCGACGTCGACCGCGAGACGATGTGCGTCACGGCCGCGACGGTGCGGGCCGCGCTGACGCCGCGGACGAAGGCCGTGGTCGCCGTGCACCTGTTCGGCAACGTCGCGCCGGTCGCCGAGATCGAGGCGCTGGGCGTGCCCGTGCTCGAGGACGCCGCTCAGTCCGCGGGCTCCACCACCCCGGCGGGCCGCCCGGGCGCGCTCGGCTCCGCCGCGACGTTCTCGTTCTTCCCTTCCAAGAACCTCGGGGCCTTCGGAGACGGCGGCGCGATCACCACGAGCGACCCCGACATCGCCGAGCGCGCGGGCATGCTGCGCTTCCATGGCAGCCACGACAAGGTCACCTACGAGCACGTGGGCTACAACAGCCGCCTCGACGAGCTGCAGGCAGCACTGCTGCGCGTGCTGCTGCCGCACCTCGACGGATGGGCCGCCGGCCGCCGCGCGGCCGGGCGCCACTACGAGGAGGCGGGGCTGGGCGAGCTGGTCGCGCTGCCGCGGCCGACCGCGGGCGCCGCTCCAGCGTGGCATCTCTACGTGATCCGCCACGAGGACGCCGACGAGCTGGCCGCGGGGCTCACCGAGCGCGGCGTCGGCAACAAGCCGTACTACCGCACCCCGGTGCACCTCCAGCCCGCGATGCGCGAGCTGGGAGCGGGGGTCGAGCTCCCCGTCACCGAGGAGCTCGCCCGCGTCCATCTCGCCATCCCGATGGGCGCGGTCCTCGACCGCGCCCAGGTGGATGAGGTTGTGGCCGCGACGCGCTCGGCTCTCGCCGAGCGCGCCGCGGCCTAGACCCTTCCTAGATCAGGCGTCCGGCTCCGGGCTGGTCGACGTCGGAATGTGAACGAAGACCGACTGCGCGTACAGGGTGATGTTGTACCCGGCGCCGTAACCCGGAGGCAGCGACAGATCGCACAGGGCGTAGCTGTTGCCACCGGCCTCGGTGAGCGTGTTGGTCGGTGCGGTCTGGTCGGTGCGGCTGACCTTGCGCTGAATGTTGACCAGCGACTGAGACGTGGTCGTGCCGTCGGGCAGACTGAACGTCTTGCTCGACGTCTGGCAGAAGCCCATCGGCGTGCCGGCCGGGAAGTTGGCGACGCACACTCCAGCTGGCGGGCCTGTGCAGCTCGCCGATCCGCCCACGATGGCAGGACACGTCGAGCCACCGTAGTTGATGCCGTTTTCCGACTGGTTGCCGTTCTGCTTACCGGCGCAGATCGCAACCAGCGAGCCGCCGGCCTGACCGGCCGGATCGCTCGTGTCGCTGGTCCCCGACGTCTCGTTCGAGCGGATCGACGCGCGGAAGTGGAGCACCGTCGCCGAGGAGCCGCTCGGGATGCCGGTGAGCAGCGTGCCGCCGACCAGCGCCTGGTTGCCGTCGAGCGGGATCTGCCCTGAGGTGATCCGGAGGCCGAGGGTCGGATCCGGGTTGTTGTTGGCGTACACGGCGACCGCGCCGTAGCGGACCGTCGTGGCGAGCTTGCCGAGCTTGACGAGGTTGTCGACGAGTGCGCCGGCCTGATCGGTCACGGCCTTCACGCTGGCAAGGTCCTTCTTGATGCTGATGAGCGACGTCTGGATGCCGCCGACCGTCGCGCCGAGGCGCTTGACCTTCGCCTGCAGCTTGGTGACTCGCTTGTTCGTCGACTTCAACGAGGCGGATGCGGTCGTTGCCCCGACGCTAAGCGCCAGCATCGCAACAAGGCACGCAACCACCGTTTTGGTGGTACGCATGGGGAGGCTCCTTTGTGGTGGACCCATTGATGCTGGGAGACCGCCCAGCGAAGCGACCCTAACTGATGTTGAAATCCGGTGCACATCCCCAATTGTGGGGACCTGCCTCACAGATTTAGGGATGGTCTTCGCGCCGAACTAGGGTGCTGCGCGAAATGCGCGTCGTCACCGTCATCGGAAACCGCCCGCAGTTCGTGAAGGCCGCGGCCGTCTCGCGCGTGCTGCGCGAGCGCCACGAGGAGCTGCTCGTGCACACCGGGCAGCACTACGACGACGAGCTGTCGACGATCTTCGTACGCGAGCTCGGCGTGCCGGCCCCGGAGCGCCAGCTCGGCATCGGCGGCGGATCGAACACCGACCAGACCGCGCGGCAGATCGCGGCGCTCGAGCCGCTGCTGGCGCAGGAGCAGGCCGACCTCGTGCTGGTCTACGGGGACACGAACTCCACGCTCGCCGGCGGCCTGGTCGCGGCGCAGCTCGGCATCCCGGTCGCGCACGTCGAGGCGGGGATGCGCAGCTTCGACTGGACCATGCCCGAGGAGCAGAACCGCGTCCTCACCGACGCGCTGTCGGACCTGCTGCTGTGCCCGTCGCAGACCGCCGTGGACAACCTCGAGCGCGAGCACCCGCGCGGGCGGATCGCCTACGTCGGCGACGTGATGGTCGACGTGGCCAACCTGTTCCGCCCGCGCGCGGCGGAGCGGACCGACGTGCTCGAGCGGTTCTCGGTGGAGCCGGGCGGCTTCGTCGCCTGCACGGTGCACCGCGCGGCGAACGTCGACGATCCGCTGCGCCTGCGCCGGCTGGTCGACCTGCTGCTCGCCGTCTCCTATCCCCTCGTCCTGGCGCTGCACCCGCGGACGCGGGCGCGGCTCGAGACGGCGGGGTGGCTCGACGAGCTCGCAGCGGGTGCGACGCTGTCGCCGCCGCTGGGCTATGAGGAGTGGACCGCGCTGCTCGTGCACAGCCACGCGGTCCTGACGGACTCCGGCGGCGTCCAGAAGGAGGCCTTCCTCGCGCGCAAGCGCTGCGTCACGCTGCGCGACCGCACCGAGTGGGTGGAGACGGTCGAGTCGGGGTGGAACACGCTGGTCGACCTCGACGCGGGCGCGGCGCTCGCGGCGCTCGACCGCGAGCTGCCCACCGAGCACCCGGCGCCCTACGGCGACGGCCACGCCGCGGAGCTCGTGGTGGGCGAGCTGGAGAGATTGGCGTCCGAGCAGCCTTCGTGAGACAGGCGGGCCCGACGAACCCATGCCGATGCCGGGCCGCAGCCGGCCGGCGACCGTCCAGGCGCTGGTCGACGGGCAGGTCGTCGACTCCGAGCCGACCACGCTGCCAGGCGACGCCGCCACGCTCGAGCCCCGGCCTCGGCGTGCCACGCCAGGGCCCGAGGGCCGGTGCCGAGCACGTCAAGCTCGTCGCCTACCTCGACGGCCGCCAGGCGGCCACGCGAACGATCACCATCCCAGCGGACGCCGCCGACGGCGAGGTCCAGGCCCCGCCGCTGCGCATCGCGGGGTAGCTGCGCTCACCGATCCACCCGTCGGCCCAAACCGCCAGCGTGGCTGCGCGGGTGGTCTTCCGCGTGGCGTCGGAGAGCGCCCCTTCGGGCGCGACGAACAACGCTTCGAAGGGGGAGGAGTTGCTGACTTTGGGTTGGTATGCCACCCCAACTCAGCAATTGCTGAGAAACCCGACATATGGTCCGGTAACTCAGCA
>DAINCW010000163.1:0-5906 GCA_036732205.1 Solirubrobacteraceae bacterium
GCACCGAGCTGCTGGAGCTGCTGGTGCGCGTCCCGCCGGCCGAGCCGGGCGCGGTCGCCGCGGCCGCCGGCGCGGCGCACTGGGCGCTCCCGCACGAGCTCGCCATCGTCGTCTGGCCGGCCGATCGGGGGCGGCGCCCCGCGGCGCGCCTGCCCGCCGGCGCGCTGATCGCCCCGTTCGACGGCCTGCTGTGCGCGGTCGTGGGCGACCCCCGGGGGCCGGGGCGCCGCGCGGAGGTCGAGCGCGCGCTGAAGGGCACCGTGGCCGGTATGGGCTCGACGGTGCCGGTCTCCGAAGCGGGCCGCTCGCTGCGCCGCGCGACGACGGCGCTCGCGCTCGCCCAGCGCAGCGGTGCATCTGGGCTGCTTGCCGCCGACGACCACGGCGTGGACCTGCTCTGCGCCGCCGAGCCCTCGCTCGTGGACGAGTTCGCGGCGCGGCGGCTCGCCCCGCTCGGCGGCGAGACGCCGGCGTCGCGCGAGCGCCTGGAGGCAACGTTGCTGGCCTGGCTGCGCCACGACGGAGCGGTGCCGGCCGCCGCCACCGAGCTGCACGTCCACGCGCAGACCGTCCGCTACCGACTGGGCCGCCTGCGCGAGCTGCTCGGGCCGCAGCTCGACGACCCCGAAGCGCGCCTGGAGCTCCAGCTCGCGCTACGGTCCTCGAGGACGGCGCGCGCGGCGAGGTAGCCGGGCGCGCCCGTCACGGCGCCGCCTGGGTGGGCGCCGGAGCCGCACAGGTACAGGCCGTCGATGCCGCCGAACGCGCGCGGCGGGAAGCGGCGCTCGAGCAGCTGGTCGCCCAGCATCTCGCCGTGGAAGATGTGCCCGCCGGCGATGCCGAAGCGCGCCTCCAGCTCGCGTGGGCCGAGCGCCAGGCGGTCGACGATGCGGTCCGGGAACCCGGGACAGGCCTCGGCGAACCGAGCGATGGCCGCGTCGGCCGCCGCGTCCGCGTCGGCGTCCGGCGGGAAGCACTGGCAGAACAGGCTGAGCACGTGGCGGCCGGGCGGTGCGAGCGTCGGGTCGACCGCTGTCTGGCACGCCGCCTCGATCCACGGCCGCGCCGCGGGCCGCCCCGCGCGGGCGTCCGCCGCGGCCGCGTCGAGGTCGTCGAGCGAGTAGCCGATGTCGATGGTCCCCGCCCACGGCTCCGGGCCCGGCCAGCTCGGGAAGTCGGGCAGGCCGTCGAGCAGCACCATCACCTTCACGACCGGCCCTTCCTGTCGCCAGCCGGCGGGCCGCGGCAGGGCTGCGAGGTGGCTCGTCGTCAGCGGGTCCGCGTTCGAGAGTACGGCGCGCGCGGCGATCTCCTCCCCGCTGGAGGCGAGCACCACGCCCGCGGCGCCCGGCAGCACGCGCTCGACCCGCGCCTCGGTGCGCACCACGGCGCCGGCGGCCTCGGCCGCGGAGCGCAGAGCACGGGTGACCGCCCCCATGCCGCCGCGCGCGAAACCCCACGCGCCGGGACGGCCGGCCGCCTCGCCGAGGTCGTGGTAGAAGGCGACGAACGCGGTCCCCGGGTCGCCCGGGGCGGCCAGCGTGCCGATCAGCCCCTGGATCGCGAATGGGACGCGCACCTCCTCCGACGGGATCGCGGCCAGCTCGTCGGCGATCGAGCCGTCGAGGATCTCGGGCCCGATGGCGGCCAGCCAGCGCGCGCGGTCGGCCGGCTCGAGCATGAGCGGGCGCGCCCGCTCGGCCGCCGCCTCCCAGCGCTGCGCAAACGCCGCGTAGGCGTCGGCGTCGGCCTGCGACCAATCGGTGGCGAGCTGCGCGCGCGTGCGGGTCCGATCGGACCAGGTCACGACCTTGCGGCCCTCGGGCAGCGGGGCGAAGAGGTAGGGCTCGTGCACGTCCACGGCCAGCCCGTGGCCCGCGAGGTCCAGATCGTGCACGATCTCCGCGCGCAGCAGGCTCAGCGTGTACGCGCCCGGGCTCGCGCGGACGCCCGGCCACAGCTCCTCGGTCACGCACGCCCCGCCGACGACGTCGCGGCACTCGAGCACGAGCACGTCGAGCCCGGCCCGGGCCAGGTAGGCGGCGGCGACGAGGCCGTTGTGCCCGGCCCCGATGATCACGGCGTCGTGCACCGCGCAGGACCCTAGGCGACCAGGGTCAGGGCAGCCCAGTCGCCCTCGACGCGGCACCGCGCGACGCGCAGACGCGTCCGCGCGGCCAGGGCCGCGCAGACCTCGTCGGCCTCCTCGGCCAGCAATCCGCTCGCCACGAGCGCACGCGGCGGCTCGCTGAAGCGCAGCTCGAGCAGGAGCGGGCGCAGGAGGTTGGCGGCGACCGTCGGCGCCGCCGGCGCCGCCTCGACCCGGAGATCCCAGCGACGGACATCGAGCTCGACCCCGTTCGCGGCGGCGTTCGCGCTGGTCGCCTCGACCGCGAGCGGGTCGAAGTCCAGCGCGAGCACAGGCGCCCAGCCGAGCTGCGCCGCGGCGATCGCCAGCACGCCGGACCCACAGCCCAGGTCGGCGAAGTCCCCGCCCGGCTCGAGATCCTGAAGCGCCTCCAGGCACAGCCGCGTCGTCGCGTGGCCACCGGTGCCGAACGCCTGCCCGGGATCGATCACGATCCCCTCCCCCTCGTGCCACGGCGCCCGGACGCGCATCGCGCCCGCCTGGACCGGCCGGTGGAACTCGCGCCACCGCTCGGCCCAATCGTCGGCGACCTCACGCGAGTCGACCTCCACGAGCGCGCCGCCCGCGGCGGCCCGCCACGCCCCGAGGTCAGGCAGCTCGCCGGCCGCCCCGTAGATCGCGTACTCGACGACCCCGTCGCCGAGGTCCGCCTCCTCCACGCCGCCCGGCGCGAGCGCCAGGAGCTCCGCGAGCACGACGCCCTCGTCGTCGCCGCGCACGCGCAGCGCGAGGCGGATCACGCGGTCACTCGGCGAACAGCGAGCGCTTCAGCTTGGAGAACACCGACTCGTCGCTGGCCAGATTCTCCGGCCCGATCGACGCCGACAGCTCCTCGAGCAGCTCGCGCTGGCGCTTGTTCAACCGCCGCGGGATCACGACGTTGACCACGATGCGCAGGTCGCCGCGCCGCCCCCGCCGCAGCGGCGGCATGCCCTGGCCGCGCACCACGAGGATCGTGCCGGGCTGCGTGCCCGCGGGCACCTCGACCTCCTCCTGGCCCTCCAGCAGCGGGACCCGCACGCGCGTGCCCAGCGCCGCCACGGGGGCCGGCAGGTCGAGCACCGTCACGAGGTCGTCGCCGTCGCGCACGAAGCGCTCGTGCTGGCGAACGCGCACCTGGACGTAGAGGTCCCCCGCCTGGCCGCCGCGCTCGCCCTCGTGGCCTCGCCCGCCGAGGCGGATCCGCTGGCCGTCGTCGATGCCGGCCGGGATGTCGACCTTCAGCGTCGTGCGCCTCGCGCGCCGGCCGCGGCCGTGGCACTCGCGGCACGGCCGCTCGGCGATGCGCCCGTCGCCGCCGCAGGTGTCGCACGCCATCGTGCGCACGACCTGGCCGAACGGGGTCCGCGTCACCGCCTGGAGATGGCCCGTGCCGTTGCAGCGCTCGCAGCTGACGATGGGCGTCCCGGGCTCCGCGCCGTTGCCGTTGCAGTGCTCGCAGCGCGCGATCGCGTCGAACGTGACCTCGACCGTGGAGCCCTTCGACGCGGTGACCAGGTCGATCTCGACGGTCGCGCCGACGTCGCCGCCGTGCGACGAGGCCGTGCGCCCGCCGCTGCCACCGAAGAACGCGTCGAAGATGTCGGCGAGCGACCCGAACGCGGAGAAGTCGGTCGGCGCGTACCCGCCGGCGCGCAGGCCCTCGAAGCCGTAGCGGTCGTACGCGGCACGCCGCTCGGGGTCGGAGAGGATCTCGTAGGCCTCGCCGATCTCCTTGAAGTCCTCCTCCGCCGTCTCGGACGGGTTGACGTCAGGGTGCTTCTCGCGCGCGAGGCGCCGGAAGGCCTTCTTGACCTCGGTCTCGTCGGCGCCGCTCGGGACGCCGAGCACCTCGTAGGGGTCGCGGGGCACAGCGTCAGCTCTCGTAGACGTCATCGACGAAGCGCGACAGCTGGCGGGCGGCCTCGCGCACGGTCGAGATCGCCGTGCCGTAGTCCATGCGCACCGGGCCCAGCACCGACACCGCGCCGAGGCGCCGCGCCGTCGTGCCGTAGCTCGCGGCGACGAGAGCGAGCGAGCGCAGCTGCGGCTGCTCGTTCTCCGCGCCGATGCGCACGACTACGCCCGGCGCCGCCAGGGCATGGGCGAGCGCCCCCAGCAGCTCGACGCGGCGCTCGAGCACGCCCATCAGCGTGTTGATCTGCGAGAGGTCCTGGAAGCGCTCCTCGGTGAACAGGCGCGCTGCGCCCTCGACGTAGAGCGTGTGCTCGGCCGTGTCCTCGAGCACGACGAACGCCGGCCCGAGCTGCTCCAGGAAGCGCCGCTCGCTGGCCCCCAGCGACGGATCCGACAGCCGCTGGCCGAGCATCCGCGCCCCGAGCGCCAGGCCGGCGAGGCGCTCGTTGAGGTACTCCCCGGCCCACGCGACGAGGCCGGCGTCCACGGGCGCGTCGAACGTGAACACGCGCTTGGTCACGCCACCGGTGGACGTGATGACCACGACCATCGCGACCTGCGGCTGGAGCAGGAGGACCTCGACGTGCTTGACCTGGGAGGTCTCGATCGGCGGCGCGCTGACGATCGCGAGCAGGTTGGTGACCTGCGAGAGCGTCTCGGTCGTCGTGCGCATCGCCTCGTCGACCTCGCGGCGGATCAGGTCGAGCTCCAGCAGCGCGGTGCGCTCCGGCAGCAGCCGGTCCACGAAGTAGCGCAGGCCGGCCTCGGTCGGCACGCGGCCCGCGGACGTGTGCGGATGGGCGAGCAGGTCGCGCTCCTCGAGGATCGCGAGCTCGTTGCGAATCGTGGAGGGGCCGCTGGAGACGTCGGGATCGGCGGCGATGGCCTTGGAGCCGACCGGCTGGCCGGACTCGCGGTAGCCGTCGACCACCTTGGCGAGGATCAGCTCCTGTCGCGGGGTCAGCACCCCGCCCATCCTACGAGTCGCGGTACCGCGCCCGGCTGGCCTCGATCTCGGTGAACGCGTCCTCGCGGGAGTACCAGCCGTCGACCCTGACCTTCTTCTGCTCGAGGTCCTTGTAGATCGAGAAGAAGTGGGCGATCTCGTCGCGGAGCTGCTGCGAGATGTCCTCCAGCGTCTCGAGCTTGTTCCAGCTGGGGTCCGACAGCGGCACCGCGAGCACCTTGTCGTCGATGCCCTTGTCGTCCTCCATGCGAAACAGGGCGATCGGCTTCACGTCGATGTTGCACCCGGGAAACGTCGGCTCCGAGACGCAGACCATGACGTCGAGCGGGTCGCCGTCGAGGCTCAGCGTCTCGTCGATGAACCCGTAGTCCGTCGGATAGACCACCGAGCTGAACAGGAAGCGATCGAGCTTGAGCGAGTGCGTCTCGTGGTCGTACTCGTACTTGTTTCGGCTCCCCTTGGGGATCTCGATGTAGGCCGTGAAGGCGCCGTCGGGAAGGTCCATGCGTCGTATTGTGCCGGGCCATGAGCGATCTGGAGCGGGAGCTCGAGGAACTGCTCGAAGTCGAGACCTTCGAGCCCCCCGAGGAATTCAAGCAGCAGGCCAACTGGAACGACCCCGCCATCTACCAGGAGGCCGAGCGCGATCCTCTCGCGTGGTGGGCCAAACAGGCGCGCGACCTGCACTGGTTCACCGAGCCGACGCAGACCCTGGACGACTCCGACAAGCCGTTCTACAAGTGGTTCGCCGACGGCACGATCAACGCGTCGTACAACTGCCTGGACCGTCACGTCGACGCCGGCAACGGGGACCGCATCGCCTTCCACTGGCGCGGCGAGGAGGGCGAGGAGGTCGACGTCACCTACGCCGAGCTGCACGCCCAGGTCCAGAGG
>DAINCW010000164.1:0-3856 GCA_036732205.1 Solirubrobacteraceae bacterium
CGGTCACGACGTGGCCGCCCCGGTCGAGGTTCACGACGACGTAGCTCCGGCCGAAGCCGAGGTCGCCCCCGCGGCGCCCGAGGCCGAGCCCGAGGCCGCCGAAGCCGAGGTCGCCCCCGCGGCGCCCGAGGCCGAGCCCGAGGCCGCCGAGCCCGAGGCCGCCGAGCCGGCCGAGCCGGCCCCCGCGGCCTGACGCAGGCCCCGCGCCGGCGCTGCCCGCGTCAGCTGCGCCCCCTTTCGCGCGACTTTCCCCCGAAACACCGGCATCTTCGTCGGCGCGCGGCCATTCCGCCCACCGCCGCCGCTACGCTCGGGCGCAGAATCGTTCAGTGCCGAAAGGAGGCTGCAAATGGCGGCCACGAACATCAACCGGGTGATCATCACCGGCAACCTCACGCGTGACCCCGAGCTCCGCTCCCTGCCCTCGGGCATGAGCGTCTGCTCGCTGCGGATCGCCAGCAACACACGCCGCAAGGACGGTCAGAGCGGCGATTGGGTCGACAAGGCGAACTTCTTCAACGTGACGGTCTGGGGCAAGCAGGGCGAGAACGTCGCCCAGTACATGACCAAGGGCCGGCCCGTGGCCATCGACGGCCGCCTCGAGTGGCGCGAGTGGGAGAAGGACGGCGTCAAGCGAGAGGCGATCGAGATCGTCGCCGACAACGTGCAGTTCCTCTCCAGCCCCGAGGGAGCCGGCGGAGGCGGAGGCGGAGGCGGCAACGGCTTCACCCCCCAGTCCGACATCCCGGTCGACACCGGCGACTTCGTCGCGGCCCCTGCGGGCGGCGGCGGGGCGGACGACGACATCCCGTTCTAGTCAACCCCGGCGGGACGGGGCGATCGGCCCTGTCCCGCTAGGATGGGTGTTCGGTGCGCGCGCCGTCTGTCGGCGCGCGTGGACGTTGTAGGACGAACACGAGGACACCCAGACAGTGGCGAAGCGACGCGGCACCGGGAAGCCCCGGCGGCGGGACAAGAAGGGCGGCCCCGGCACCGGGCGCCGCAAGCCGTGCCCGTTCTGCCGGGACAAGATCGAGCAGGTCGACTACAAGGACATCGGCACCCTGCGCCGGTTCATCTCCGAGAAGGGGAAGATCCGCTCCCGGCGGATCACTGGTGCCTGCCGCCGTCACCAGGTGCAGATCGCGCGTGCCGTCAAGCGCGCCCGTGAGCTCGCCCTGCTGCCGTACGTGGACGCCACCGCCGCCAGCGAGGAGCGTGGCGGCCGGGGTGGGCGCGGCGGTCGTGACCGCGACCGCGAGGACCGCTAGACCCGTGCCGGAGGCCATCCTCCTCCAGGACGTCGAAGGGGTCGGCGAGCGCGGCACCGTCGTGAACGTCTCCAAGGGGTACCTGCGCAACTTCCTGATCCCCCGCGAGCTCGCCCAGCCGGCGACGCGCGGCGCGGTCGACGAGGCGCGCAAGCGCATGGAGACCCAGGAGAAGGCTCGCGCCGAGGCCGCCGAGCGCGCGCAGGAGAGCGCCGCCACCCTCTCGCGCACCGTGTTGACGATCCAGGCGCAGGCCGGCGACGACGGCCGGCTGTTCGGATCGATCACCAACCAGGACATCGCGGATGCCATCCGCGAAGCCCGTGGCCTGCGCGTCGACAAGCGCAAGGTCGGTCTCGACGAGCCCATCAAGTCGGTGGGCACGTACATGGTCGACGTCGAGGTCTCCGAGGGAGTCACCGCGACGGTCAAGACCATGGTCGTCGAGCAGAAGTAACGCCTTCGTCACAAGTCCCCGCTGATTGCGGCAAGAACCCGTTCGAGCCGTTCGGAGTCGCTGCTAGCTTCGCCTGACGATGGCCGCGACCGAATTCGCCCCCTCCGGACAGGCCCTCCCAGACGTCCCGCCGCACAACCTGGAGGCCGAGGAGGCCGTCCTCGGTGCCGTCCTGCTGTCGGACCGCACGCTCCACTCGCTCGTCATCGAGGCGGGGCTGAAGCCCGACGACTTCTACCGCGACCGCCACGGCGCGGTGTACGGCGCGATGCTCGCGCTGTACGCGGAGGGCGAGCCGGTCGACACCCTCACGGTCGCCGACCACCTGCGCCAGCGCGGCAAGCTCGACGACGTCGGCGGCGAGGAGGCGATCGATCGCCTGACGGGCGGCGTGCCAATGGCGGGAGCGGCGCCCCGCTACGCGCGCATCGTCCGCGAGCACGCGATGCTGCGCCGGCTCCTGCGCACCACGCGCGAGATCCAGGCCTCGGTCATCGGGCACGAGGCCTCGCCGCGCGACCTCGTCGAGCGCGCGGAGAAGGCGATGCTCGAGGTCGGGCGCGACGACACGAAGCAGGACTTCCGCTCGGTCGAGGAGATCCTCAACGAGGAGCTCGACAAGATGCAGCGCCTGTCGGCGTCGGGCACCGCGCTGACCGGCACGCCGTCGGGCTTCAAGGACCTCGACGAGATCACGGGCGGCTTCCAGCCGGGCAACCTCGTGGTGATCGCGGCGAGACCATCCATGGGAAAAAGCGCCCTGGTGTCCAACATCGCCGAGAACGCGGCGATCGACCACAACCGCCCGGTCGCGCTGTTCTCGCTCGAGATGTCCGAGGCGGAGCTCGCCCAGCGCTTCGTCGCCTCGCAGGCGCGGATCCCCGGCGACAGCCTGCGCAAGGGCAAGGTCACCGACGCGCAGTGGCCGAAGATCCTCGACGCCACGCAGCGGCTCGTGCGCGCGCCGCTCTACGTCGACGACTCCTCGGACCTCAGCTCGCTCGACGTCCGCGCGAAGGCGCGCCGGCTCCACCAGCAGATGCAGCCCCATGGCGGCCTCGGGATGATCATCGTCGACTACCTCCAGCTCATGCGCGCGGAGGCGGGCGTGGAGAGCCGCGTCGAGCAGGTCGGCCGCATGAGCCGCGACCTGAAGATCCTCGCGAGCGAGCTGAAGGTCCCCGTCATCGCCCTGTCCCAGCTCTCGCGCGCGGTCGAGCAGCGCCACGACAAGCGGCCGATCCTCTCCGACCTGCGCGAGTCCGGCCAGATCGAGCAGGACGCCGACCTCGTGATCTTCATCTACCGCGACGAGTACTACGAGAAGGACTCCGAGAAGGCGGGCATGGCGGACCTGCTCATCGCCAAGCACCGCAACGGCTCGCTCGGCGACGTGCCCATGACCTTCCAGAGCCAGTACCCGAAGTTCATGAACTACGCGGGCGACCGCTACGCCGCGTGAGACCCCGAGGGTCCTCATCAGTCCACGCCGGCGCCCTGCACGGCGTCGCATCGTGAGACCACGTTCGTGAGCGAGCCCTGCCCGTACGGGGTGTGCGACGGCTCGGGCTTCGTCATCGACGAGGCGACGAACACCGCGACCGACTGCCGCTGCCGTCCGCTGCGGATGGCGCACGCGCGCGCGCGGTCGCTGGAGGCGCGCATCCCGCGCAAGTACGCCGACGCGGCGTTCGAGCGCTGGCCGGTGACCCAGATCGAGGCGTCGGTCGTCGCCGAGGTGCGCCGCTACGTGACCGACATCGAGCGCAACCTGGAGGAGGGGAAGGGCCTCTGGCTCGTCGGCGACACGGGCACCGGCAAGACGACGCTCGCGATGATCGTCTCCAAGGCGGCGATCGAGGCCCATCGCACCGTCGCGATCTACTCCCTGCCGCGGCTGCTCAACCTGCTGCGCGACGCGATCGACTCCGACAGCGGGCTGATCGGCCTGCTGGACCGCCTCGCGACCGTCGACCTGCTGCACGTCGACGACCTCGGGGCGGAGCACCGCACGGACTGGGTGCTCGAACAGCTCTACTCCATCGTCAACACGCGCTACGAAGACCGTCGCTCGATGGTCCTCACGACGAACTTCATGCCCGACGAGCTGCGCGAGCAGATCGGCGGG
>DAINCW010000164.1:3866-5840 GCA_036732205.1 Solirubrobacteraceae bacterium
GCGTCGTCGGCGAGGAGACGAACAAACTCGTCGGCTACCTCGCGACGGTCTCGCGGCTGCTCGAGATGTGCGGCGACCCGTTGCCGCTCTTCGGCAGCGACCAGCGCGTCGCGAACCTGGCCTAGGCGCGAGCGGCCCTACAATCCGGGCACATGCCGGGACTCGTGATCGTCGGCGCCCAGTGGGGCGATGAGGGCAAGGGCAAGATCGTCGACCTGCTCGCCGAGCGGGCCGATGCGGTCGTGCGCTTCCAGGGCGGCAACAACGCCGGGCACACGATCGTGCGCGAGGGCGAGAAGTGGAAGTTCCACCTGATCCCCAGCGGGATCCTCTACCCGGGCAAGCGCTGCATCATCGGCAACGGCGTGGTCATCGACCCGCGCGTGCTGACCGACGAGATCGACGGCCTGCGCGCCCGCGGCATCGACACGAGCGGGCTGCGCATCTCGGCCAACGCGCACCTGATCATGCCCTACCACCTGCTGCTGGACTCGGCGGGCGAGGCGAAGCTCGGCGACCAGCAGATCGGCACCACGCGCCGCGGGATCGGGCCCTGCTACTCCGACAAGGCGTCGCGTCTGGGCATTCGCGTCCAGGACCTGCTCGACGAGAAGATCCTCAAGCAGAAGATCGTCGCTGCGCTGGAGCCCAAGCGGCTGCTCCTGCGCCCGTTCGCGAAGGACCCCTCGCTGGACCTGCGGACGATGACCGACGAGTACCTCACCTACGGCCACCGCCTCGAGCAGCACATCGCGGACACCGCCAGCCTCATCTGGGAGGTGCTCGACGCCAAGGGGTCGGTGATCTTCGAGGGGGCTCAGGGCGCCCTGCTGGACATCGACCACGGGACCTATCCGTTCGTCACGAGCTCGAACCCGGTCGCCGGCGCGGCCTGCGTCGGCGCGGGCGTCGGCCCCAAGGACATCGACGAGGTCTGGGGCGTGACGAAGGCCTACGCGACGCGCGTCGGCGCGGGCCCCTTCCCAACCGAGCTCGACGACGAGGTCGGCGAGGAGATGCGCACCCGCGGCAGCGAGTTCGGCACCACCACCGGCCGGCCCCGGCGCACCGGCTGGCTCGACCTGGTCGCCCTGCGCTACGCCGCGCGCATCAACTCGCTCACGGCGCTGGCCATCACCAAGCTCGACGTGCTGTCCGGGTTCCCGCGCCTGCACGTGTGCACGCGCTACCGCGGCGAGGAGGGGGCGATCTTCTACCAGTTCCCCTACCACCAGTCGGTCCTGCACCACGCGACACCGGAGTACGAGCAGCTGCCCGGCTGGACCGAGGACCTCGGCGAGTGCCGCAGCGAGTCCGACCTGCCCGGCGCCGCGCGGGACTACCTCGCCTACGTCGCGGACTTCGTCGGCGTGCCGGTCGTGCTGATCGGCGTCGGCCCCGGCCGCGAGCAGGTCATCTGGACCGGCACCGGCGCGAGCTCGCTGGCCGCCGCCGCCTAGATCCCTTTAGTCGCCCGCCTCGAGCACCGCCTGCTCGCCGCGCCGCAGGACGCGCAGCGACAGCGTCGACACCGAGAGCATCGCGATCACCGCGAGGGCCGCCTGCACCGAGACGATGCCCTCCTCGGTCCAGTAGACGTCGTCCAGCTTGAGCAGCAGCGCGGACTCGTCGAGCGTCAGCGCGACGCCGATGCCGAACGGGATCGCCAGCCACGGGTCGGCGTTCTCGTTGCGCACGACCACGGATGCGCCGCCGGAGAGGAACGCGAGCAGGATGCCGGGCACGAAGTGGTGGACGTGGTTCGCCCCGACCTTCAGGTTGCGAAACGGCCCGAACGCCCCGCGCGCACGGATCGCGTGGGTGGACGCACGGACCGCCGCGAAAGTGAGGCTGAACGCCGTAAGCATGTTCAGCAGCGCGGCCTCGCTCGCCGTGGCCTCCTCGTAGGCGGCGCGCGCCACCGTGACGGCCTCGCGTGCGGCCACCTCGGCCGCGCCGAGCACGTCCTCGGTC
>DAINCW010000165.1:0-5782 GCA_036732205.1 Solirubrobacteraceae bacterium
CCGCTGCCGGCGTTCGCCGCTCCGCTGGCGGTCAGCGACCTGAAGGGCGACGTCGACGTGGCGGTCCGGCGGAACTCGGGCGCAGCGGGGAGGGTCCCGGCCTGCGACCTGCGCGGTCCCGACATCCTGAACATCTGCGAGCTGGCCGAGCGCGGGCCGGTCGTCCTGGCGTTCTTCGCCACGCGCAGCGGCAAGTGCGTCCACGCGCTCGATCGCCTCCAGGCGCTGGTGCCGTCCTTCCCGGGCGTGCAGTTCGCGGCGATCGCGATCCGCGGGGACCGGGGCGCCGTGCGCAACCTGGTGCGCAGCCACCGCTGGACGTTCCCGGTGGGATTCGACGCCGACGGGACGCTGGCCAACCTGTACGGCATCGCCCTGTGCCCGCAGGTCACGTACGCGTCCGCCGGCGGGATCGTCGAGCAGACGGGCATCGCCGCCGAGGACCTGCCGACGATGCGCCGCCGCGTCCAGCGCGTGGTCGCCATATCGAAAGCCCGCAACTGGCATCCGCCGCCCGGGGCATGAGCGCCGACGACCTCGATCTCGGCGACGGGTGGATCGACGCGGAGCTGCGCGCCGAGTTCCCGGAGCTGCGGCTGCACACGCTCGACGTGGCCCGCGGCTCGGGCCGGTCGCCGACGGAGATTCGCGAGCGGTTGCGCTCGATGAGCGACCGCTTTCGCGGCGCCACGGCGATCTCGCTGCGACGCGCCCCGATCCCGTCCGCGTACCGCGTGTTCTTCCGCCAGGTGGGCCTCGACCCCGACGCCCAGCGCGTCCCGGCGGAGGAGGCGGCCGTCCGTCGTCTCGTGAAGGCCGGCTTCGAGTCGCAGAACCTGCTCGACGACGCGCTGCTGATCGCGCTCGTCGAGACCGGCGTGCCGCTGTGGGCGCTCGATGCCGAAGCGGTCGACGGCCCGCTGGGCATCCGACCGGCACGCGCCGGAGAGCACGTGGGGCGCGCGGAGGACGCCCCCTGGGTGCGTGAGGACGCGCTGGTGGTGGCCGATGCCCAGTCGCCGGTCGGCGTGCTCTTCGAGCCCGTCGCCGCCGCCCACGCGGTCACGAAGCACACGACCGCGATGACGCTGTTCGCCGTGGCGGTCCCCGACGTGCCGCCGATCTTCGTCGAGGAGGCGATGTGGACGGCCGTGAGCGTGCTCGAAGGCGGCGGGTAGGCAGCGGCGGAGCGCCGCATCGGCTGGTCCGAAAGGCCCCGTCGCGCTACCATCGGGTGGATGGTCAGGGTTCTCGACGAGGTGCTCCCGACCCGGCCCGTCGAAGTCGGGATCGATGTCGACGAGCGCGCCGCGCGGCGCAGCCTGCGCGCGCAGGTTGCCCGGGTCGAGCGCGACCTCCAGCAGGCCCTCGTGACCGCGTTTCCGCGCATCGGGATCGACACGACCCTGGAGCCTCCGGCTCGCCCGGCCGCGCCCCGGGTGTTGTCGCTCGGCGAGCTCGAGCGCCTGCGCGACCGCCTGACCGACAAGCTCGCCGAGGCGCGCGCTCAGCTCGCGGAGCGCGCCGACTGCGAGGAGGAGGCCCGCCGCCTGCTCGAGCGCATGCTGCTCGAGCCCGGGAAGCACAAGTTCGTCCGGATCGCCAACGCCGATCTCGGCGAGGGCGGCTGCGGCGTCTGGCACGTGCGCCCGCGCCTCGGCCTGGTCGGCATGCTGGCCGGCTGGTGGCAGGTCAAGCTCTCCTCCGGTTGCCCCTTAGCCAAGGGGCGGTGGCCCCCAACCCAGACAGCGATGGGTAAGCGCAGCCGCAAGCGCTCCTCGAGCGCACCGGAGACGGCCGAGCCCGCCGCACCGGCACCGCGCCCGGTGCCCGCGCGCCCGCGGCCCTACAACACGACGAGCAGGTCACGTCGCGACGAGGCGCCGAAGGCTCCGTGGAGCCCGTTTCCCCTCGTGGAGCTCTGCATCCTCGGCGGGATCATCCTGATCGTCTGGGGGTTCATCGGCGGCGGGGACAAGCGGGGAGCCCTGCTCGGCTGCGGCTTCGCCCTCGTCTCGCTGTCGAGCCTCGAGCTCGCCATACGCGAGCACTTCTCCGGCTTTCGCAGCCACTCGAGCCTCCTGGCTGGCGCGGCCGCCGTCATCGCGGACGTCCCGCTCTTCTTCTTCACCAAGCTCCCGCAGGAGGTACTGCTGGGCGTGGCGGTCGCCGTGTTCGGCCTCACCTTCTGGGGCGTCCGGACGGCGTTCCGCCGTCGGACCGGCGGCGTAGCCTTCCGCGCGTGAGCGACGTCGCCGAGCCGCAGCCGCGGCGCCTGCAGATCACCGGGCTGCACCACGCGACGCTCATCGCCCGCGACCTCGACCGCACGACGGCCTTCTACCGCGACATCCTCGGCCTGGCGCTCGTCGACGAGGCGCGCAACGACGACGACCCCGATGCGCGCCACTTCTGGTTCGGCGACGCCGACGGGCGCGCCGGGACGCTGCTCTCGTTCCTCGAGTACCCCGACATGGCGGCCGGCACGGTGGGCCTGGGCTCGACGCACCACCTGGCGCTGGCCGTCGACTCGGCAGCGGAGCTCGAGGCCTGGCGCGACTGGTTGCGCAGCCGCGGCGT
This sequence comes from Solirubrobacteraceae bacterium, assembly GCA_036732205.1. Lineage (GTDB taxonomy): Bacteria > Actinomycetota > Thermoleophilia > Solirubrobacterales > Solirubrobacteraceae > VAWY01. The sequence continues at coordinate 2,581 of DAINCW010000165.1, forward strand.
GCAGACGACCGAGGTGATGGACCGCGGCCGGTTTCGATCGCTCTACCTGCGCGATCCCGACGGCCACATCCTCGAGCTCGCCAGCCGCGTCTGACGGCGTGACGAGCCCGAGGCTGGGCGTTGCTGCTAGGCCGCGGCGGCGACGGCGATGCCCGCGGGGATGCGGGCCTCGTCGAACGGCGAAACCGTGCGACGCCGCTGGACAGCGGCCGCCAGCAGCGTGGCGGTCGCGCGGCGCTGGCGCTCCGTCATGGAGCCGATCGTCTTGTTCTCGGACATCGGCACCTGGGCCAGGAACTTCCGGCAGCGGGTCCGTCCCCACCGTTGCTGGCTCATCAACAGGTCGGCGACAGCCATGCTCTCTGCCTCCCACCGGGAGTCGAGGATGACCTCGGCGGCCGTCATCTCTCCCGTCGCGATACGGCGCTTGAGATTCGCTCGGGCCAGCCGAACCTCATTGGCGCGCTGCAGCGCCCTCAGGTGCTGCTGACCAGGGGCGATCGTCGCTGACGCGTTCATGCTTCCTCTCCCTGCCAGGGGGACACTCGCTGGCCCACCGGCCTAGATATGTGCGTGCATACGTCGTCCGCCCGACGCGCTCGGAAGTCCCCTTCCACGACCCCATCAGACCCTCTCCGACCGGCCTCTCCACTGTCCGGTCAGGCCCTCCGGCCAACTCCCGTGCGTCTCCGTCCGACGCGAGTGCGAACCTATGGGTGCGCGGTTTCGCCGGTCAACTGCGCAACCGTCAAGACGTTCGCTCAGAGCGCACTTTTCGTGCGCGGATTCGCTTGTGGCGATTTGGACAAGCGACGGCCTCCCCAAAAGCGGGGATGCGCCGGGTCAGTCCGGGCCGGGCAGCGGGCCGTGCTCGGCCTCGAAGTCCCGCTTGACCGTCGCGAAGACGTCGAGGGCACGGTTCAGCGTCGCGACGTCGTGCGTCGCCATGACGCTCGTGCGCAGCAGCGCGCCGCCCTGGGGGACGGCGGGATGGATGGCGGTGTTGACGAAGACGCCGCCGTCATAGAGCGCCTTCCACAGCAGCGCGGCCTGCCAGTCGTCGCCGACGGCGACCGGCACGACCGGCGTGACGATCTCGTGCTCGAGGACGCGAAAGCCGCGCTCGCGCAGGCCGTCGCCCAGGTAGCGGGCGTTCTCGAGGACCCGGGCGAACAGCTCGCGGCCCTCCTCGGAGCGGATGATCCGCAGGGCGGCCAGCGCGGCGCCGACCGAGGCCGGGACGCCGGAGGCCGTGAAGATGTAGGGGCGGGCCGAGACCCGCAGGTAGTCGATGACCTCGTGGTCGCCGGCGAGGAAGCCGCCGCACGACGCCAGGGACTTCGAGAACGTTCCCATCCGCAGGTCCACCCGGTCCTCGACCCCCAGCAGCTCGCAGGCGCCGGCGCCGCGGGCGCCCAACACGCCCACGCCGTGCGCCTCGTCGACCATCAGGCGCGCGCCGTGGCGCTCGCAAGCGTCGCAGATCTCCACCAGCGGGGCGACGTCACCCTCCATCGAGTAGACGCCGTCCACGACGACCAGCACGCCGCCGCCATCGTCCGCGGAGCGCTCGAGCATCTTCTCGAGCTTGTCGAGGCGGTTGTGGCGGAACAGCCGCAGCTTGGCCCGCGAGAGCATGATCCCGTCCAGGATGGAGGCGTGGTCGCCGGAGTCCGCCACGACGGTGTCGCCGGGGTCGAGCAGCGTGCCCAGCGCGCTGAGGTTCGCCTGGTGGCCCGTCGTGAAGACGATCGCGTCCTCGGTGCCCATCCACTCGGCGAGCTCGCGCTCGAGCTCGAGGTGCATCGCGGTCGTGCCGTTGAGCAGGCGCGAGCCCGTGAGCCCCGTGCCGTAGCGGTGCACCGCGTCCAGGGCCGCCTGCTTGACGCGCTCGTCGCCCGTGAGCCCCAGGTAGTTGTTCGAGCCGAGCATGACGCGCTCGGCGCCCTCCATGACCACGACGGGCAGCGTGGGGCCCTCGAGAACGCGGAAATATGGCAGCACGCCGGCCTCTCGCGCGGCGGTGAGGATCGCTTCGCGGTCGTGGCCGCGGACTTTGGCGAAGACGTCTACTGTCGTGGGCATGGGCCTCGAGATCTCACCGGTCGCGGGCCGTGCCGACCTGCGCGCATTCATCGACCTGCCCTATCGACTGTACTCGGAGGCGCCCCTCTGGGTGCCTCCGCTGCGCTTCGACGTCAAGCACCGGCTGGACCGCTCCAAGAACCCGTTCTTCGAGCATGCGGAGGCCGAGCTGCACCTCGCGCGGCGCGACGGGCGCGTCGTCGGGCGCATCTCGGCGCAGGTCGACCGCAACTTCAACGAGTTCCAGGGCAACGACTGGGGCCTGTTCGGCTGGTTTTGCTGCGAGGACGACCCGGAGGCCGCGAAGGGCCTGGTGGACGCGGCGGCGCAGTGGCTGGCGGCGCGCGGTCGCGACCGCATGGTCGGCCCGATGAGCTTCACAACCAACGACGAGGGCCTCGGGACGATGGTCGAGGGCTTTGAGCGGCTGCCGACGATCCTCAACCAGTGGAACCCGCCGGGCGAGGGCCCGCTCCTGGAGGGCACCGGGCTGACCAAGGCCATGGACATCAACATGTGGGAGCTGCGCGTCACGGGCCGCGACAAGGTCCACCAGGCCATCTGGGACGTCGCGGCCGACGTGGAGGCCAAGCACGGCATCGTCTGCCGCGGGATGCGCAAGCGCGACCTGGAGGCCGAGGTCGGGAAGTTCCTCGAGGTCTACAACGCCGCGTGGGAGCGCAACTGGGGCTTCGTCCCGCTGACCGACGCCGAGGTCCGCCACTACGCCAAGGAGCTGCGCCCCGTGCTCGACGAGAACTGGGCGATGATCGCGGAGCGCCGGGACACCGGCGAGGTCGTGGGCGCGGCGCTGACCCTGCCCGACTACAACCAGGTGCTCGTCAAGCTGCGCGGCCGTCTGCTGCCGTTCGGGTGGCTGCGGGCGCTGCGCGAGCGCAAGAACATCGACCGCGTCCGCGTGTTCGCCCTCGGGGTCAAGCCCGAGTACCAGCACACGGGCGTGGCGGCGAAGTTCTATGAGATGCACTTCGACGCCGCGGACCGCACGCCGCAGCACTGGGGCGAGACCGGCTGGATCCTCGAGGTCAACAAGCCGATGAACCGCGCCATGGAGGGCATGGGCGGGCACGTGGTCAGCAAATACCGGCTCTATGAG
>DAINCW010000166.1:0-5638 GCA_036732205.1 Solirubrobacteraceae bacterium
GAGGGCACGAGGCCGCTGCTCGTGGAGGTGCAGGCCTTGGTGTCGCCGAGCGAGCTCGTGCCCCCGCGGCGCCTCGTGAACGGGCTGGACCGCAACCGCCTCGCGCTCGTCCTCGCGGTCCTGGGCCGCCACGGCGGCGTGGCGGTCGGCAGTGCCGACGTCTTCGTCAACGTCGTCGGCGGGGTGCGCGTCGACGAGCCCGGCGCCGACCTGGCCATCGCGCTCGCCGTGGCCAGTGCGACCCGCGGCGTCTCCCTGGGCGGCGAGGATGCGGCTCCGGTCGCGTGCTTCGGCGAGCTGGGGCTGACCGGAGAGCTGCGCTCGGTCGCCCATCCCGAGCGGCGGATGGAGGAGGCGGCGAAGTTCGGCCTGGCGGGAGTCATCGCTCCTCCCGAGGCCGGCACCCTGCGGGCCGCCCTGCGCGCCGGGCTCGGCGACGCCGCGCCCGGGCGGCCCCGCGCCGCGGCCGCGGCCTAGGGCCAGCAGCGCTGCGCCGGTGAGCGCCCCTTCGGGCGCGACGAACGACGGGCTTCGAGGGGGCGAGCAGCGGGGTGCGGCTGCCGCGATGACGAGTGCTGGGCGCAATTGGTGCCTGGGGGTCGTATACCAACCCTTAGATACCAATCGCGCGGACTTCACCGCGCACGGGGCGCCTTTCGGGGCCATGACCCCCAAGAGGCACCCCACCAAGCATCTCTCTCCCTCGAAGCTGCCGTTGCGTCGCGCCCGAAGGGGCGCTCACCCACCTCCCACGGCACGCCGCCCCGCCGGCGCCTCCGCGCCAGCCGCGGAAACAACCGGCCTAAGCGTCCAGCGCGACCTCGAGCTCGGAGTGGTCGAAGCAGACGCGACCCGCGATGTCCGGGCCGTCGGACAGCAGGTCCGCGGCCTCGTAGCTCCACGCGGCGTCCTCGACGAGGCGGTCGCCGACGCGTAGCGACCAGTAGGTGGCCTGTCCCTTGTACGGGCAGATCGTGCGCGTCTCGCTCGGGACCAGCTCGCCGCCCGTGACCTCTTCACGGCGGATGTACGGCCGGATCGGCAGGTTGGTCTCGAACAGCAGCCGCGGTGCGTCGCTGGCCGCCACGACCTCGTCGCCGAGCCGTACCTCCACCCGCCGCGCCGAGGCGTGCACGTCCACCCGCGCGTACGGGTCGCGCAGGTGGCCGAGGACCCGGTCGTCCTCCTCCCACCACTCGTCCGCGCGGCCCCAGTAGAGCGCGGCGTGGCCCGCCAGCCATGACGCGGCGTCCAGCGGCGTCTCGTAGCTCCAGACGGCGTTCTCGGCGACGCGCTCGCCCACGCGGAGGGACCAATGGGTCGCGTCGCCCTTGAACGGGCAGTGCGTCCGGTGGTCGGAGTCCACGAAGAGAGCGCGGTCGAAGTCCTCGAGCGGGGCATAGAGGACGGGCAGCAGGTTGCTCTCGTGGAGAAGGCTGCCGCGAATGGTGTCGAGGACCGTCTGCCCGGCGAGCACGACGCGGATGCGGCGTGGGTGGGCCTCGAAGAACAGCCGGTGCTTGGGGCCGTCGATCCGGTAGTTGCCGGGCGCGGGATGCGCCGAGAGGGGGGCGAGGCCGCGGGTGAGGGTCATGGGCCTCAGGATGGCAGTCGCACGGCCGCGGCCTCGACGGGGTCTTCATTTGCGGGGATTTCGTGAGAACGGTGGCCGAATTGCGGACCCGCTGATCCCCGCCACACCCGCTAAAATGGGTTTCGCATGTCGTCACGATCCGGGGAAGAGCTCACCGAGCTCGACGCACGTCAAGAGCCCCGGCTCGTCAAGGCGCTCGAGATGGTGGCGCCAGGAACGGCCCTTCGCGAGGGCATCGACAACATCATCGATGCGCGGACGGGCGGCCTCATCGTCATCGGCGAGACCGACGACCTGAGCCACCTCTTCAGCGGTGGCATCAAGCTGGACATCGACTACACGCCGGCGCTGCTCTACCAGGTCGCGAAGATGGACGGCGGCATCGTCCTGGGCGCCAACGCGACGAAGATCGCGATGGCCAACGTCCAGCTGATCCCGGACCCGACGATCCTGTCCCTGGAGACCGGCACCCGCCACCGCACCGCCGAGCGCGTCTCCAAGCAGACCGAGGCGCTGGTCATCGCCATCTCCCAGCGCCGCGACGTCGTCTCGCTCTACGTGGATGGTGCGAAGTACATCCTGGAGGACATCCCCATCGTCCTCGCCAAGGCCAACCAGGCCCTGGCCACGCTCGACAAGTACCGCACCCGCCTGGACCAGGTCTCCACCCGCCTCACCGCGCTGGAGTTCGAGGGCGGCGCGACGCTGCACGACGTCCTCACCGTGCTCCAGCGCGCGGAGCTGGTGACCCGCATGGCGGTCGAGATCGAGCGCTACATCGTCGAGCTGGGCACGGAAGGGCGCCTCATCGAGATGCAGCTCGAGGAGGTCATGGTCGGGACCGCCGCCGACAAGGCCGCGCTGGTGCGCGACTACCTCGTCGACCCGACCGACGAGGCCTACGCCGTCGCCCTGGACCAGATCGGGCGCCTGGCGCACCAGGACCTGCTCGACTTCGGCCGGCTGGCCGAGGTCCTGGGCTACGACCGCAAGCTCAACACCTTGGACTACCCCGTGACCCCGCGCGGCTACAGGATCCTCGGACGGATCCCGCGGCTGCCGAAGATCGTCGTCTCGAGCATCGTGCGCGAGTTCGGCGGGCTCGACGAGATGCTCGCCGCCACCGACGCCGAGCTGGAGGCCGTCGAGGGCGTGGGTGAGATCCGAGCGAAGGACATCCGCGAGGGCCTTCGCCGCCTGCAGGAGATCAACCTGGTCGATCGTTACCTGCAGACCTGACCAAGCCACACGTAGAGAGAAACCAAGGAGGACACCATCACCGAAGTCATCGAAGAGCAGCTGCTGGAGGACCTCGAGCCGGAGGTCGAGTGCATCGACTTCGAGATCGGCGACAGCGTCGTCTACCCCCACCACGGGGCCGGCAGGGTGCTCAAGAAGGAGAACAAGAAGATCTTCGGTGAGGAGCGCCGGTACCTCACCATCAAGATCCTTCACAACGACATGACCGTCATGGTCCCGTGTGAGAACGCCGGCGTCGCCGGCCTGCGCCGGGTCATCGACGAGGGCACCATCAAGAAGGTCCTCGCCGTCCTGCGCGACGACGTGTCGGAGATGCCGAAGAACTGGAACCGCCGGTTCAAGCACAACCGCGACAAGATCAAGACGGGCGACATCCTCGAGCTCGCCGAGGTCGTGCGGAACCTCGCGCTGCGGGAGTCCGAGAAGGGCCTCTCGACCGGCGAGAAGCAGATGTTCACGCGTGCGAAGAAGATCCTGGCCTCCGAGCTGATGTACGCGCTGGACAAGGACGAGGAGGCCGCCGAGGCATACCTCGACGACCTGCTCGCGAGGTCGGCCGAGGAGAAGGGCCTGGTCGGGGCCTCCAAGTAGGCCCTGGGAAGCAGGAAGCAGGAAGCAGCAGCTGTGGCGGTCGCCCTCGTCGTGGCCGCAGGTCGCGGCGAACGCCTTGGGTCCTCGGGCCCCAAGGCGTTCGCCATGCTTGCCGGCCGGCCGATGCTCGAATGGAGTCTCGAGGCCCTGCGCTCGATCCCGGCGGTCGAGCGCGTCGTCGTCGCCCTGCCCGAGGGTGCGGATCGCCCGCGCGGCACGGTCGCCGTGCGCGGAGGCGCGACGCGCTCGCAGTCCGTCCGCGCGGCGCTGGCCGCCGCGGGGCCGGGTGAGCCGGACGACGTGGTCATCGTCCACGACGCGGCCCGTCCGCTCGCGGAGGCGTCGCTGTTCGAGCGCTGCCTGGCCGAGCTCGGCGACGCCGACGCGGTCGTGGCCGCGGCCCCGGTCACCGACACGATCAAGGAGACGGGGGTCGATCGGGTGGTCGAGCGCACGCTCGACCGATCGCGGCTGTGGGCGGTCCAGACGCCGCAGGTCTTCCGGCGCGCCGCGCTGGAGCAGGCGCTGAGCCAGCCCGACGAGGTCCTCGACGCGGCGACCGACGACGCCGGCCTCGTCGAGGCCCAGGGCGGCACGGTGCTGATCGTCCCCGCGCCCGCGACGAACCTCAAGATCACGACGCCGGTCGACCTGGAGCTGGCCGAGCTGCTGTTGCGGGTTCGACGCGCAGTGCGCTGAGCAGCGATCCGTCAGCTACCGTCCGATCGCGTGCTGACCGACCTGCACGTGCATCTGCGCCCCGACGCGCCCGGCACGCCCGCCGAGCGGTTCTTCACCGCGGCCAACGCCGAGCGCTACCGGGAGGTCGCGGCGGAGCGCGGCATCTCCGAGTTGGGCGTGTCCGAGCACGTGCACCGCTTCCGCCAGGCGCTCGACGTCTGGACCCATCCGTTCTGGCAGGCCAACGCGACCGATGACCTCGACGCCTACTGTGCGTTCGTGCGCGAGGAGACCGACCTGCGGCTGGGCATCGAGGCCGACTTCGTGGCGGGGCGCGATGAGCGGATGGCCGAGCTGCTCGCGGCGCGCGAGTGGGACTACGTCATCGGCTCGGTCCACTTCCTGCGTGACGAGGCGGTCGATCAGTCCGACTGGGACGTCTGGGACCACGGCCGCGCGTCGCCCGACAGCGTCTGGACCCGGTACTTCGAGACGCTCGGCGAGGCAGCGCGCAGCGGGCTGTTCGACATCCTCGCGCACCCCGACCTGGTGAAGGTCTGGGGCCGCGAGCGCCCGTGGCCCGAGGGCGATCTGCGCCGGTTCTACGACCTTGCCATGGACGGGATCGCCGAGTCCGACGTCGCCATCGAGGTCTCCACCGCGGGGCTGCGCAAGCCCGTCGGCGAGATCTACCCGTCCGTGCCGTTCCTCGAGATGTGCGTCGAGGCCGGCCGGCCGCTGACCCTGTCGAGCGACGCGCACGTCCCCGACGAGCTCGGCTTCGGCTACGACCGGGCGCTCGAGCTGCTCGAAGGCCTAGGGGTCACCGAGCTGTGCGTGTTCGACCGGCGCGAGCGGCGCATGGAGGCGATCGGCTGATGGGACCCCGAGGGTCATCATCCGCGTGCGTCGCGGTCATCAAGGCGGCCACTCGATGATGGGGATCGGCTGGGACGTCCACCGCTTCGCCGAGGGCCGGCGCCTGGTGCTCGGCGGGGTCGAGGTGCCGCACGAGCGCGGCCTCGAGGGCCACTCCGACGCGGACGCGCTGACGCACGCGATCATCGACGCGCTGCTGGGCGCCGCGGGCCTGGGCGACATCGGCCGGCACTTCCCCGACACCGACGAGCGCTGGCGCGACGCCGACTCGTTCGGCCTCCTCCTGCACACGGCGCGGCTGGTGGCCGATGAGGGCCTGCGGATCGTCAACGTCGATGCGACCGTCCTCGCCGAGCGCCCGCAGCTCGCCGAGCACGCCGGCGCGATGCGCGATCGCCTCGCGGGCGCGCTGGGACTCGATCCAGCCCGCGTCAACGTCAAGGCGACCACGGGCGAGGGGATGGGCTTCGTGGGGCGCGAGGAGGGGATCGCGGCGCTCGCGGTCGCCCAGGTCGACCCGCGCTGACCGGCCTCACGACCTCAGAGCGCGAGTCGGCCTACGCCTCCAGCGCGCGGGCGACGATCGCCGCCCCGTCTGTGCCGGCCGGCAGCGTCCCGAAGGCGCGACGCGGG
>DAINCW010000167.1:0-5628 GCA_036732205.1 Solirubrobacteraceae bacterium
GGGCGGCGCCGTCGTCGCGCCCGGCGCGGAGCTCGAGCCCGTGGCCGCCGCGCGCGGCGCGGCGCTCGGTGCCGCGCTGCCGCTCGAAACGGAGCACACGCCGCGCTTCCAGTTCCTGCTCGGCGCCTTCATCGCCCTCGCCGCGGTCGCGGTGGCCGGCGCGCTGGCCCTCGGGCTCAACGGCTCGGGCCCGGGCTCCGGGCCGAGCTGGTCACCGTGGAAGCCCGGCGGCGACAAGGTCAAGACGATCGCCAACCACGTCGGGCCCGAGTACCGGCTGTCGACCGGCGAGCAGCTCGTCGCGGTGACCGGCGGGGGGCTCAAGATCGCCGGCCTGCCGATGCAGATCGCGCTGCGCACCGACCCGGCCAACGGCGGGAACATCTCGCTGCTCAGCGGCAAGGGCGTGCTCTACCGCCTGTGCGGGCTGGGCCCGAAGTGCTCGATCGACCAGGGCAAGCCGTCAGTCCAGCGCCACCTGCTGCTGCGCCGCGAGGCGCTCGAGCTGGCGCTCTACACGTTCCGCTACGTGGATGGGATCGACCAGGTCGTCATCTTCATGCCGCCACCGCCTGGCAAGGACCCCAGCCAGGCGCTGTTCTTCCGCCACGGCCAGCTGAGCCCCGAGCTCGACCAGCCGCTGCGCGCGACGCTCACGACCCACACGCCGACGGTGACCGGCGTCGCGGCGTCGCCGGACGCCCAGCTCGTCAACCGGCTCACCACGCCGACGCTCTACTCGTTCAGCCTGACGGCGGCCAACCAGGACGCCAGCGTCTTCCTCGTTCTGGCTCCGCCCACCGCCGCATCCCGGTCGACGACGACCACCCCGTCGCCGTCGCCGTCGCCGTCGCCATCGCGGACGGCTCCGACGATCACCACGCCCTGACCTCTGGTCAGCCGGCGGGCTCGTGCCCGTCACAGGCGAGCACCGGCAGCCGCGGGTAGCGCGGATAGCGCTCCGGCTCGGCCTTCGAACGCTCGCACAGCGAGAACACGGAGCCCCGGGTGTTCGGCACCCGGCGCTGGTGACGACACGTGTCGCACAGACCGGCCGAAACAGGCCGTGGTTGCTCTGACACCAGATGGTCCTTCGTTCGATCTTTCTCTGTTTGGCGCAAGGTTTGGCCGGGGATCGCGTTTCCGCTGGTAACCCCCAGGCCTCGGAAAGGGAATTCTCGTGGCTGTTCCTCGCATTTTCACCACTTTCACGGCCGTCGCGTTCCTCGCGTGGGCAAGTCCTGCCCTGGCGCAGGATCCGCTGACGGACGGGTACGCCGGGCCCGGCGGCCAGGAGCAGACGCAGATCACGGGGACCGACACGTCCACGACGACCTCACCCGGCACGCCGATCACCGGCTCGTCGACGTCGCAGGGCTCGTCGACCCCGCAGAGCCGGGTCGCGGGCGCGATCGTCGGCTCGACGCAGGGCGGCGCGACGAGCAAGCGCTCGCTCGTCGCCGGCGGCGGGCACGGGGTCCTCGGCGCCACGGCGCACGGCAACAACGCTCCGAGCTCGGCCTCGAGCACGGCGCCCACGGCCGCCGCGAGCCCCCGCTCGGCGGGCGGGGGCCTGCCGTTCACGGGCCTCGACGTGCGGATCGTGCTGCTGGGCGGCCTGCTGCTCGCGGGCATCGGCATCGCGACCCGGCGTCTCGCCTCGCACCTGAGCTAACAGGCAGAAGCTCCCAGATCGTCCACGGGCGTCCGCCAGGCGGGCGCCCGTCTGCTTGAGAACCTCAACCTTTATGATCCTGAGGAATGCGGACCTTCGTCCGGTTGCTCGGCTTCCTGCGTCCCTACCGGCGTGGGGTCGTCGCGTCGGGGGTCCTGGCCCTCACGGCGATGGTGCCGACCATCGCGATCCCGCTCCTCACGGGACGCGCCGTCGACGCGATCCGCCACAACGAGCGCGGGCACCTGGGCACGTACGCGGTGCTCATCGGGGTCGCTGGCCTCGCCCGCCTGCTGCTCACGGTGTTCCGGCGGCTCATCGCGGGACGCGTCTCGCTCGGCATCGAGTACGACCTGCGCAACCGCATCTACGGGCACCTCCAGTCGCTCGAGCTCGCGTTCTTCGACCGCCAGCAGACCGGGCAGCTCATGTCGCGCTCGACGGTGGACCTACAGGCGGTGCGGTTCTTCCTCGGCTACGGCCTGATCTTCATCTCGCAGTCCGCGCTCACCGTGCTGCTGTCGGCGGCCGCGATGTTCTCGCTCCAGCCGCGGCTGGCGGCGATCGCGCTCGCGCCGGTCCCCTTCGTGGTGTGGATCGCGCAGCGCTACGGGCGCCGGGCGCGGCCGGCGGCGCAGGAGGTCCAGCAGCGGATCGCCGAGCTGACCGCGGAGGCCGAGGAGAACGTGTCGGGCGTGCGCGTCGTCAAGGCATTCGCGCGCGAGGAGCGCCAGCTCGAGCGCTTCCAGATGAAGGTGGGCCGGATCTTCGACCAGGCCATGGTGTCCACGCGGATCCAGGCCTTCTACAACCCGTTCATCGGGTTCCTCCCGCAGCTCGGGCTGGCGGCGATCCTCTTCTTCGGCGGGCGCGACGTGATCAACGGGCGCATGTCGCTCGGCGACTTCACCGCCTTCTACACCTTCCTGCTCTACCTGCTCGGGCCCATGCGGATGCTCGGCATCTCGCTCGGCATGGCGCAGCGCGCGACGGCGTCGGGCACACGGCTGTTCCAGGTGCTCGACCGCGCGCCCGCGATCGTGGCGCCGCCGGACGCGCCGGCGCTGCCGGACGGCTCGGGGCGGGTCGAGCTGCGCGGCGTCACGCTGCGCTACGAGGGCGGTGGCGAGCCCGCGCTGCACGACATCGACCTCGACGTGGCGGCGGGGACGACCATCGCGCTCGTGGGCGCCACTGGCTCGGGCAAGACGACGCTCGTGCAGCTCATCGCGCGCCTCTACGACCCCGACGAGGGGGCCGTGCTGGTCGACGGAGTGAACGTGCGGGAGGTCGATCTCGGCTCGCTGCGGCGGTCGATCGCGATCGTCAACGACGACCCGTTCCTGTTCTCGGCGACCGTGGCGGAGAACATCGCGTACGCCCGCGAGGATGCGACCGCCGAGGAGATCGAGGCGGCGGCGCGGCGGGCGCAGGCGCACGAGTTCATCGCCCGCCTGCCCGACGGCTACGCGACGCGGGTGGGCGAGCGCGGGCTGACGCTCAGCGGCGGCCAGCGCCAGCGGATCGCGATCGCGCGAGCGCTGCTCGCCGACCCGCGGATCCTGGTGCTCGACGACGCGACGTCGTCGGTCGACGCCTCGACGGAGAGCCAGATCAAGAAGGCGCTGCGCGAGGTGATGGCGGGGCGGACGACCTTCGTGATCGCGCACCGGCTGTCGACGATCGCCCTGGCCGACGAGATCGCGGTGCTCGAGCACGGCGAGCTGGTCGCGCACGGGTCGCACGAGGAGCTGCTCGAGCTGTCCGAGCTGTACCACGAGATCGTCGAGAAGGGGCTGCCCGACCAGGTGTTCCTCACGCGCAAGCCGCGCGAGCGGGAGGTGGCCGGACTGTGAGACCCCGCGGGTCCCCCCCAGCCGACGCGAGCGCCCAGCAGGTGACCTCATCGGGGGTACCCGACGCCGGCAGGCAGGGCACGTCGCTCGCGGACATCCGCCGGCGGCTGCGCGGGACCGGCGGACGCGGGCGCAAGCTGCGCGGCCTGCTCGTGCTGCTGCGCCCCTACCGGTGGCGCGTGGTGGCGATGTTCGTCGCGCTCATGGCCAGCACGGCGGCGACGCTGGCGCCGCCGCCGCTGGCCAAGCACGCGATCGACGACGCGATCGTCCCCGGGCACCTCAGCTCGCTGAACGTCATCGTCGTGCTGTTCATGATCAGCGCGCTCGTCTACTGGGCGGCGAGCTTCTTCCAGACCTACCTCGTCAACTGGGTCGGCCAGCGCACGCTCCAGGACCTGCGACTGCAGATCTTCGAGCACCTCCAGCAGATGCCGATCGGCTTCTACGAGCGCAACCGGGCGGGCGTGCTGCTGTCGCGCATGACCAACGACGTCGAGGCGCTCGACTCGCTGGTGACGGACACGATCGTGACGCTGTTCTCGGCGTCGCTGACGCTGATCGGGACGATCGTGATCCTGCTGACGTTCGACGTCGAGCTCGCCCTCATCACGTTCGCGATCTTCCCGGTGATGGGGCTCGCGTCGCTGCTGTTCCGAATCGCTTCGGCGGACGCCTACAAGCGCACGCGCGAGACCATCGGCTCGATCACGGCCTACCTCCAGGAGTCGCTTTCGGGGATCCGGGTGGTGCGCGCGTTCGGCCAGGAGCCGCGACACCTCCAGCGCTTCGCGGCGCTCAACGAGGCCAACCGCGAGGCGAACATGGTCACGGTCAACCTCAACGCCACGTACTTCCCGGCGGTCGAGATGGTCAACGCGCTGGCGGTCGTGGGGATCCTGCTGATCGGCGGCCACCAGGTCCTCAACGGGCACGTGGCGATCGGGGTGCTGGTGGGCTTCGTGGCGGCGCTCAACGGGTTCTTCGACCCGATCAACCAGCTCTCCCAGGTCTACACGACCTACCAGTCGGGGATGGCCGCGCTGGACAAGATCTTCGAGCTGCTCGACACCGAGCCGGAACTCGTGGACTCCGACGGCGCCATCGACCTGCCGCGCATCGACGGGGAGATCGCGTTCGAGGGCGTGTCGTTCGCGTACGGGTCCTCGGAGCGGGCCGTGAAGGCGCTGGACGGGATCGACCTGGTGGTCCCGCCCGGCCAGACGGTCGCGCTGGTGGGCGCGACCGGGGCCGGGAAGTCCACGCTGGCCAAGCTCGTGGCGCGGTTCTACGACCCGACCGAGGGCCGCGTGGCGGTCGACGGGCACGACCTGCGAGACGTGCGCGCGTCATCGCTGCGAGCGCAGATGGGAATCGTTCCGCAGGAGGGCTTCCTGTTCTCGGGCTCGGTGCGCGACAACATCGCGTTCGGCCGGCCGTCGGCGAGCGAGGAGGAGCTGTGGGACGCCGTGACGGCGGTGGGCGCGGACGACTTCATCCGGGCGCTGCCGGCGCAGCTGGACACGGAGGTCGGTGAGCGCGGCGTGCAGCTGTCGGCGGGTCAGCGCCAGCTCGTCGCCTTCGCCCGGGCGCTCGTGGCGGACCCGCGGATCCTGGTGCTCGACGAGGCGACGTCGAACGTCGACCTGCACACGGAGGGGCGCATCGAGGAGGGCCTGCGGCGCCTGCTCGCGGGGCGCACGGCGATCGTGATCGCGCACCGACTCTCCACGATCCGCCAGGCCGGCCGGATCGTCGTGCTGGAGCACGGCAAGATCATCGAACAGGGCACGCACGACGAGCTGATCGAGGCCCAGGGCGCGTACTGGGAGCTCTATCGCGACTGGGCGGCGCAGGCGGCGGCGTGACCACGACGGGCGCCTGCGAGCGCCTGGGAAACTGCGGGACAAGGATTCGAACCTTGACTAACTCGTCCAGAGCGAGCCGTGCTGCCATTACACCATCCCGCAACGCTTTTGCCACAAAGCGTGGCTGATTCGGCGCAGTATAGGCCGCGTCCCCGTCCGGTCACGATGCGAACCTGTGTTCCCAGTCGATTCGGATGGATATGACCGGTTGGCTGATTACGGTTGCTGG
>DAINCW010000168.1:0-1434 GCA_036732205.1 Solirubrobacteraceae bacterium
GCAGCGCGAAGCACTTCTTGCCCAGCAGCGCGTTGCCGCCGTAGCCCGAGCCGAAGCTCCAGATCTCGCGCGTCTCGGGGTAGTGGACGATGTACTTGACCTCGGCGTTCGTCGGCCACGGCACGTCCGTCGCCCCCGCCGCGAGCGGCGCGCCGATGGAGTGCACACACGGGACGAACTCCCCGCCGGCGCCGAGGACGTCGAGGGCGCCCTGGCCCATGCGGGTCATGATCCGCATCGAGACGACGACGTAGGGCGAGTCGGTGAGTTGGACGCCGATGTGCGACTTGTCCGAGCCCAGCGGCCCCATCGAGAAGGGCACGACGTACATCGTGCGGCCCGCCATGGCGCCGCTGAACAGGTCGTCCATCGTCTCGCGCATCTCGGCCGGGTCCCGCCAGTTGTTCGTCGGGCCGGCGTCGTCCTCGCTCGCCGAGCAGATGAACGTCCGGTCCTCGACGCGCGCGACGTCGGAGGGATCCGACCAGGCGAGATAGGAGTTCGGGCGCTTGGCCTCCGACAGCTTGCGAAACGTCCCGGCGTCGACCAGCTCCTGGCAGAGGCGGTCGTACTCCTCGGCGGAGCCGTCGCACCAGTGCACGGCATCCGGCTGCGTGAGCGCGGCGACCTGATCCACCCAGTCCAGAAGCTTCTGGTTCGTCGTGGGAAGGGTGGCTTCGCTGCTCACGTCGGATTCGTCTCCTGGTCGATGAAACGGAAAAGCGGGCGGGTGACCCCCCGCCCGGCAGGGGCTGAAGGGTACCGGGGAAACGGGCGATTGCCCGGCACGGCGGGCGCCTACGGGGCGGCGGCGCGGCGCGGCAAGGCGATGGTCCCGCTGCGCGCGAACTTCACGGCTTGGCCGCCCGGCCGGGCGATCGTGGCCGACAGCGTCGCCGGAACCTTGCTGTGGCGCCGCAGGAACGTCACGCCGGACTTGGACAGCTGGACGACGATCTCGCGGCTGTGGCCCGCCGCGACGGTCTGGGAGGTCGTCCCGAGGACAACGCGCTTGACCGCCGCCGCGCGGCCGTGAGCCTTGGCGGCGGGCTTGACGAGCGCGATCACCTGACCGGTCGCGGGGCACGCGATGACGCCGGCCGGGCAGCTCCCGCGCAGGCCGAGCTGGACGAAGACGGCGCCGCCCTTGCCGAAGAACGTCTTGACCGTCCCGCCGCGGGCGATGGATGCCGGAGGACCGGTCCCGCCGCCGATGGTGATGCCGTCACCTCCGCCCCCACCGAGGTCGAAGTTGACGTTCCCCACGTTGATCGGCGGCGGGGGATTGCTGTCGTCGGGGGAGAGCGAGCCGCCCCCGACCAGGACCTTGATGAAATCAGAAATCGCCGCGACAACGATCAGGATGATCGTCGCAATGGGTTTGAGGAATCCGGGCAGCAACTTCAGACTTTTGCCCATGGCGTCGCCGGAGAC
>DAINCW010000168.1:1444-5623 GCA_036732205.1 Solirubrobacteraceae bacterium
GGGGAGAGCGAGCCGCCCCCGACGCACTGGCTCGCCCGCGCCTCGTCCGCGCCCTGATCCCGCCGCGAACCCCCCGAGCAGCTTCCGGCCAGGACGCGGGGCTCGCCGTCGATGTCGGTGGTCGACTCGTCGCCCGCGAGGGGCGACGGGTCGCCGGCGTCACGGGCCGGCGAGTTGACGGGGAGGTGGTACTCCCCCGCCCCGGAGTCGAAGATCGCGGTCGGCGAGTTGGTGGTGTTGCCGTTCGTCGCCCCGGGCGCGCAATCGAAGCCCGTACCGATCGCGCCGCTGACGTTCGTATAGCCGCACTGGACCGACACCGTGCCGCCGTTCGCGGTGATGGCCGAGAGGTCGTCCACCAGGATCGAGCTGGAGATGGCGCCGCTGGCGGCGTGGGCGTTGTCCGCGACCGCCTCGATGGCCGGCGACGTCGCGTCTGCGCTGAACAGGTTGCCCGCATCGACCGTGTCGCCCCGCATGACGGCCCGCGCGTCGCCGGTGGTGGCGTCGATCAGCAGGCCGTAGGCGCCGCCCCAGAGCAGCGTGGCATCCATCGTCAGCTGGGAGGCACTGAGGCCGACCGCGCCGGCGCTCGATCCGGCGAAGATGCGGTCGCGCTGTAGCTTGAGGGTGGTCCCCGTCGCCGCTATCGCAGGGGCGGTGCCCGTGGGGGCCCCGTTGATCGTCGAGTCGGCGATCGTCGCCCCGTTCGTGACGACGATGCCGCCCGCGGTCGGCGAGCTGACCGTGACACCGCTCAGGCTCGCGGTCCCACCGCCCAGGACGATCCCGGGCGCTCCGCCGGTCACCGTCACGTTGTTGAGGACGGCACCGGCGCCGGAGATGTCGATCCCCGCCTGGGTCGGCCCGGAAGCCTGCACGGTGAGGCGGTTGAGCGTAATGCTCGGTTGCTCGAGCGTCAGTACGCAGGTCGTCGCGCCGCTCGGGCACGTGCCCACTGCCGCGCCGGTGATCGTGGCCGGTGAGCCCGTCGCCGGCCCGTTGATCGTAAGCGCCGCGTCCTCGGGGTTGTTGTTCAGCGTGTCGCCGGCGTACGTCCCGGCCGCGAGCACGATCGTGTCCAGGACCGAGCCGTTGCTGCGGGAGGCCGCCAGGACGCCGGCGAACGTCTTGCACGGCGTCGCCGAGTTGCGACAGTCGTTCGCCGGCCAGTCGGTCGACGCGCTCGGGTCCGCGTAGAAGGTCTCCTGCGCGGACGCCGCCGCCGCCGGCACCAGCGCAACGACAACCGCAAGGAGAATCGCTCGACCCACACCCCCACGCTACCCGTCGTCGCGCGGAGGCAACCCGCTACTCCACGTTGCCCTCGGAGTGCGCGGGCTCGCCCGGCGACTTGCGGGGCACCAGGACGAGGCGCTTGAACTCGGCGCACAGCGTCCCGTCCTGGTTGAAGACGCGAGTGTGGACCTTGACCGTCCCGCGGTCGGGCTTGGACTTCGACTCGCGCTTTTCCAGAACTTCTGACTCGACGAACAATGTGTCGCCGTGGAAGACCGGGGCGGGATGGCTCAGCTCCTCGGTCGCCAGGTTCGCGATCGCCTTCCCGGAGACATCGGAGACCGACATGCCGAGCGCGAGCGAGTAGACGAGCGGGCCAACGACGACGTTGCGGCCCTGCTGCGACCCCTTCGCGTAGACGTCGTTGAGGTGCAGGGGGTGGTGGTTCATGGTGATGAGGCAGAAGAGGTGGTCGTCGGACTCGGTCACCGTCTTCGCGGGCCAGTGCTTGTAGACGTCGCCGACATCGAACTCCTCGAGGTAGCGGCCGTAGGGATGGGCGCCGCTGGCCTCGCGCGCCGCCTGGTCGGTTTCGATGCTCATGTCCAAGGAACGCTAGCGACCGCGGTGTTGAGACGAGACTGACACTGGCGGAGCGGGGGCTCCGGCGTACGGCCGGGACCATGCGATCCCCCCTCGTACTCGCCCTCTGCGCGGCCGTCCTGGCGGCCCCGGCTCCCGTCGCGCTGGCCAAGGCCCACCATCCCGCCAAGGGCCACAAGGGCGCGAAGGGCTCCAAGGGCTCCAAGGGCGATCCCGGTCCCGCCGGCCCCAAGGGCGACAAGGGCGACCCGGGCCCGGCCGGGCCCGCGGGACAGAATGGGACGAATGGGACGAACGGGACGAGCGGCGGCGGGGCGGCGACCCTCCCGGTCGTGCTCAGTGCGCAGTGCTCGAGCGCGTGCGGCAGCCGCGCCCCCAGCACGTCGGCCCCCGTCCCCCTGAACAGCTCCACGTGGACGCAGAACGTCGGCGAGATCGACGAGATCCTCATCGACGGGCAGTTCGACTCGAGCCTGAGCTCGTGCACGGGAGGAGGCGGCGGGCTTCAGCTCCAGGTTCAGGTGAGCGGGGTGGCGCTCGGGGCGACGTACGGCGCAACGCCGTTCCCGCAGAACTCGCTCGCGGCGGGCGTTTTCACCAACGTCGCGTTCGGCGTCCTCGGAGGCTTCGTGGGACCGCCGTTCTCGGTGAGCGCGCAAACGCGCAACGTGACGGTCTTCGCGAACAACGCCTGCACGGCGGGAACGCAGTACGCGATCGACTTCCTACGCGTGGTGGTCGTGCGGCTCGTCTAGCCCGGGTGGACCGTGCTGCGGAAGGCGGGATCGACCGGCCGGTCGCAGGCCGCGTTCCAGCCCTGAGCCACGGCGCTCGCGGCGGCGAAGCCCGGCAGCGAGCCGGACTCGAGCACGGCGCGCAGGTCCGAGCCGCTCAGCGCCTGGCCGGCGGGCGCGAGGTCGCACAGGCGGGTGGGCGGCTGGGGGTTGAGCCCCGAGAAGGGGTTGCTGCGCTCGGCCAGCGACGGGGCCCGCAGCGGCGCACCGAGCTTCGCTGTGAGGCGCAGGAACGCGAGGTCGGGCGCGAGTGAGCCGCGCGGCCGGCGATTGACGACGACGACAAGTGCCCGCAACCCGCCCGCGGGCTGATGGCGCGGCAGCGCGGCCGCGACGTAGTTCAGGCCAGCGGTCCCGTCGAGCGCGAGGCCGAGCGACGGCCGCCTCGCGCCGTGGAGCGAGAAGCGCACCTGCGCCTCGGTGAGGTCGAACTGGCCCGCGCCGGCGACCTTCAGCGGCCACGAGCGAGCGGTCCGCGCGGCCTGGGCCGCGCCCGGCAGGGCTAGGGTGGCCAAGACGGCGAACCAGGACACGCGGCGCATCGAGAACTAATCTACGTCGTCCAATGCGCAATCCCCGTGACTTCCTCAAGCCCCTGGCGATCGACGCGCCGGAGCCCGTCCGCGAGATCCCGTTCAAGCCCTCGCGGATGATCCATTTCCTGGATTTCTCCAACGAGAAGATGGTCGCGAAGGTCCCCGACATCGCGCCCACCGTCGACATCCTGCTCGGCAACCTCGAGGACGCCGTGCCGGTCGACCGCAAGATCGCCGCCCGCGACGGCCTGGTGAAGGTCGGGCGCGACATGGAGCTCGGCGACACGCAGCTGTGGACACGCGTGAACGAGCTCGCCTCGCCGTGGGTGCTCGACGACATCACGACGCTCGTCACCGAGATCGGCCACAAGCTCGACGTGGTCATGGTCCCGAAGGTCGAGGGCCCGTGGGACATCCACTACGTCGACCGCCTGCTCGCCCAGCTTGAGGCGAAGGCCGGCCTGGACCGTCCGATCCTCGTCCACGCGATCCTCGAGACCGCGCAGGGCGTGGCGAACCTCGAGGAGATCGCCTGCGCCAGCCCGCGCATCCAGGGCATGAGCTTCGGCCCGGCGGACCTCGCCGCGTCGCGGCGCATGAAGACGACGCGCGTCGGCGGCGGCCACCCGGCCTACCGGGTGATCGACGACCCGCACGGCGACGATCCCGAGGCGCCGCGCGACAGCGCGCAGCAGGACCCGTGGCACTACTCGATCGCCAGGATGGTCGACGCGTGCACGAGTGTCGGTGCGCTGCCGTTCTACGGGCCGTTCGGCGACATCAAGGACGTCCTCGGCTGCGAGACCCAGTTCCGCGCGGCGTTCCTTCTGGGCTGCGTCGGCGCGTGGTCGCTGCACCCCGCACAGATCGACATCGCCAAGAAGATCTTCTCGCCGCCGCCGGACGAGGTGCTGTTCGCCAAGAAGGTCATCGAGGCGATCCCCGACGGCCGCGGCGTCCACATGATCGACGGCAAGATGCAGGACGACGCGACCTGGAAGCAGTGC
>DAINCW010000169.1:0-5539 GCA_036732205.1 Solirubrobacteraceae bacterium
CCTGCGCGCCCTCGGCCTGGAGCTCGGCCGAGCCGGCGAGCCGGCCCAGCGCGTGCGCGCGGTCGAGCGCCCAGCCGGCGCCCTCGCGCTCGACGGCCTCGACGAGCGGGCGGTCGGCCCCGAATAGGTCGTAGTCGGTGAGCGGGACCGACTGGTTGGAGACCTCGTGGGTCACGGCGGTGGGCGGCAGCGTGGCGGACATGGGGGGATTGTCTAGCATCGCGCGCCCCATGGCCAAGATTCCCGTGAAGAACCCCGTCGTCGAGCTCGACGGCGACGAGATGACCCGCATCATCTGGTCGTTCATCAAGGAGCAGCTGATCCTGCCCTACCTCGACGTCGACCTGAAGTACTTCGACCTCGGCATCTCCAGCCGCGACGCGACCGACGACCAGATCACCGTCGACGCGGCCAACGCGATCAAGGAGCACGGCGTCGGTGTGAAGTGCGCGACGATCACGCCCGACGAGGCGCGCGTCGAGGAGTTCGGGCTGAGGCGCATGTACCGCTCGCCCAACGGGACCATCAGAAACATCCTCGGCGGGGTCATCTTCCGCGAGCCGATCGTCATCTCCAACGTCCCGCGCCTGGTGCCGGGCTGGACGAAGCCGATCATCATCGGCCGCCACGCCTTCGGCGACCAGTACCGCGCGGAGGACCGCGTCATCCCGGGAGCGGGGAAGCTGACGATGACGTTCACGCCGAAGGACGGCTCGGAGCCGATGGAGATCGAGGTCTACGACTTCCCCGGCGCCGGCGTGGCCATGGCGATGTACAACCTCGACGACTCCATCCGCGACTTCGCGCGCGCTTCGCTGCGCTATGGCCTGGACCACAACTACCCGGTCTACATGTCGACGAAGAACACGATCCTCAAGGCGTACGACGGACGCTTCAAGGACCTCTTCGCCGAGATCTTCGAGAACGAGTTCTCCGAGGAGTTCGAGCAGGCCGGACTGACCTACGAGCACCGTCTGATCGACGACATGGTCGCCGCCGCGATGAAGTGGGAGGGCGGCTACGTGTGGGCGTGCAAGAACTACGACGGCGACGTGCAGTCCGACACCGTGGCCCAGGGGTTCGGATCGCTGGGCCTCATGACCAGCGTGCTCATGACGCCCGACGGCAAGACGGTCGAGGCCGAGGCGGCGCACGGCACCGTGACGCGCCACTACCGCCAGCACCAGCAGGGCAAGCCGACGTCGACGAACCCGATCGCCTCCATCTTCGCGTGGACGCGCGCGCTCGCCGCCCGGGGGCGCATGGACGACACGCCCGACGTGACGCGATTCGCACAGACGCTGGAGCGCGTCTGCGTCGAGACGGTGGAGAGCGGCAAGATGACCAAGGACCTGGCGCTGCTGATCGGCCCGGACCAGGACTTCCTGACGACCGAGGAGTTCCTCGCCGCGGTCGACGAGAACCTTCAGAAGGAGATGAACACCTAGATGCCCACCCGTGTCGTCGTAACCGGCGCCGCCGGCCAGATCGGGTACGCGCTGCTCTTCCGTATCGCCTCCGGGCAGATGCTCGGCCCCGACGAGAAGATCGAGCTGCGGCTGCTGGAGATCCCGCAGGCCGTCAAGGCCGCCGAGGGCACCGCGCTCGAGCTGACCGACTGCGCGTTCCCGCTGCTGAGCTCGACCGAGATCTTCGACGACCCGGCGAAGGCCTTCGACGGCGTCAACGTCGCGCTGCTCGTGGGCGCCCGGCCGCGCCAGAAGGGCATGGAGCGCTCCGATCTGCTCGAGGCCAACGGCCAGATCTTCAAGCCGCAGGGCCAGGCGCTCAACGACCACGCCGCGGACGACGTGCGCATCCTGGTCGTCGGCAACCCGGCGAACACCAACGCGCTGATCGCGCTGTCCAACGCGCCCGACATCCCGAACGAGCGCTTCACGGCGATGACGCGCCTCGACGCGAACCGCGCGGTCGCCCAGCTGGCGCTCAAGGCAGGCGTCGGGGTCGAGGACGTCTCCGACCTCGTCGTGTGGGGCAACCACTCGCCGACGATGTACCCCGACCTGTTCAACGCGAAGGTCGGGGGCGAGCGCGCCTGGGACGTCGTGGGCGACGAGTCCTGGGTGGCCGACGAGTTCATCCCCCGCGTCGGCAAGCGCGGAGCGGAGGTGCTCGAGGCGCGCGGGGCGTCGTCGGCCGCCTCCGCGGCGAACGCGGCGATCGACCACGTCCGCGACTGGACGCTGGGCGCCGACGGGCTGCGCTCGATGGCCGTGCCGAGCGACGGCTCCTACGACGTCGACGAGGGCCTGGTCTCGAGCTTCCCGGTCCGCGTCGCGGGTGACGGCAGCTACGAGATCGTCCAGGGCCTCGACGTGCCGGACTTCTCGCGCGAGCGGATCGACCGGACGGTCGCCGAGCTGCGCGAGGAGCGCGACGCGGTGAAGGGGCTGGGGCTCGTCTAGGGCCCCGGCGGGACGGCGGCCCTCAGGCCGCCGTCTTGGGATGCCAGCCCCGGCCCTGCTTGCGGACCAGGCCCTCCTGCTCGAGGCTCGGCATCACGCGGTACAGGTAGTTCTGCTTGATGCCCATCTTCTCGGCGAGCTCGGGGATCGTGATCCCCGGGTTGCTCGTCACGAATTTGAGCGCCTGCTTGCCGCGCGTGCCGCTGCCCTTCGGGCGGCCGCGCTTGCCGGCGGCGGCGTCGGCGCTGCGGCGACGCTTGGTCGCCGAGCCGCGCGGGCGCCCCGGAGCGCGACGCGTCGTCGCCCTCCCGGTGTCGCGCACGCCCTCGAGCGCTCGCTGCGCGGCCTCCAGGCGCTGGTACTCCTCGACGAGCGGCTTGAGCTCCTTGAGCCGCTCTGAGATCTCACGCTTTTTCTGGTCCAGGAAATCAGCCATGCGTTAACTGTAAACACATGTCAGTAACAGCGGGAAAACTCTTCAGAGAGTGGGCGTCTCGTTCTCCAGGGCGAACCCGGACGCGCCGGCGCGCAGGGCCTTGCGGACGGCGGGCGTTCTTGCGACTTCTTTCATCCGTCACGCGGGCGGGCCGTGGGCACCGCTAGCGTCAGCCGCATGTGTGGCATCGCCGGCTGCGTCGTCGCGCCTGGGCTCCAACCCGACCGCGACGCGCTCGGGCGCATGGCGCGGGCGCTGGTGCACCGCGGCCCCGACGACGAGGGAATCGTGGTCGACGGGAACGTCGGCCTGGTTCATCGTCGCCTCGCGATCGTCGATCCCAGCCCCGCGGGGCACCAGCCCATGTCCACCGCGTCGGGCGAGTGGCGGCTCACCTACAACGGCGAGGTCTTCAACCACCTCGAGCTTCGCGAGCAGCTCGGCGGGCCATGGGCCGGTGGGTGCGACACGGAGACCGTCCTGCGCGCCCTCGACACGTGGGGCGCCGCCGCGCTGCCGCAGTTCAACGGCCTCTTCGGGCTGGCGGCGCTGGACCGCCGGCGCAACCGCCTGCTGCTCGCCCGCGACCGGTGGGGCGTCAAGCCCCTGTACGTCGCATGGCACGACGGTGCGCTGTGGTTCGCGAGCGAGATCCGGGCGCTGCTGGCGGGCGGAGTCCCGCGGCGAGCGGACGTCACGGCGCTGACGCACGCGATCCAGCTCGGCTGGGTCAACGGCCCCGTGACCCCGGTGGAGCGCGTTCGGCGCGTGCTGCCCGGGACGATGCTCGAGGTCGATCTGTCAACGCTCGCCGTCGAGGAGCACACCTTCTACGACCCGACGTGGGTGGTGGACGCCGAGCGCGCTCGCGAGCTGGAGCGCGTCGGTGACGACGAGCGGCTGGCGCTGCTGGAGGACGCGCTGCGCACGGCGGTGGACCGCCGGCTGATGGCCGACGTGCCGGTGGGCGTGATGTGCTCGGGTGGCATCGACTCGTCGATCACCACGATGCTGGCGGCGGGCCTCCAGCCCGGGATGCGCGCGTACCACGCGTCGATCGCCGACCAGCCCGAGGCCGACGAGTCGCCGTTCGCGGCGCGGGTCGCGGAGCTCGCCGGGGCCGAGCTGCGGACCGTGCGCACGGACGCCACCAGCTGGCGCGCCGACTTCGTGGACGTCGTCGCGCACACCGAGTACCCGCTGCTGCACCCGAGCTCCGTGCCGATGGCCCAGATCGCGCGCCTGGCGCGCGAAGACGGCGTCAAGGTCCTGCTCAGCGGCGAGGGCGCGGACGAGCTGTTCGGCGGCTACCCGTGGGTGCACGCGCCCCAGCAGCGCGACTGGCTCCCGGCGGACCGCCGATTCAACGCGCCGCTGCGGACGCTCTGGCGCCGGCTGAACCGGCTGGGCGTCGGCGACGTGGAGGGCCCTCCGGAGGGCCCGTGCGAGGAGGTCACCGAGTTCGACCGCGCGACGCGACGTCGCGCGTCGGCGGCCTACGCCCATCACCGGGGCGCCCGCCGGCGGCTCGAGGCGGCCCTGCTCGGTGACCTGGGCAGCTACCTGCCCCACCTGCTCAACCGCCAGGACCGCACCACGATGGCGCACTCCATCGAGACGCGGGTGCCGTTCCTCGATCCCGACCTCGCCGCCCTCGCCGTCAACCTCCCGCTGGAGCAGCGGTCCGGCCCGCCGCGCAAGCGCGCGCTGCGCGACGTCGCCCGGCGCCTCGGCGTGCCCGCCGATCTCGTCGACCGCGCGAAGGTCGGCTTCGGCTTCGACGTCGCGGGCTACATCGACGACGCGGCGGACCCCGAGTTCCTGCTCGACGGGCGCCTGCGCGAGGAGCTCGGCGTGAGCGCGGCCGACTGGCGCGCGAACGTGCCCGGGGTGGGCGGGCACTGGCCGCTGGCGCTGTGGAGCGCGGAGGTCTGGTGCCGCGTGCTGCTCGACGACCAGGACCCCGCGACGGTCAGCACCGACCTGTGGTCCGGCGCTTAACCCCCGCTCTCGACGAGGGCCTTGAGCTTCTCCAGCGAGGTGCTGGCCTCGCGCTTGGGCAGGCCGCCCACCAGCGCCCGGCTCGCCGCGGAGCCCAGCGGCCCGAGCGGCGCCTTGAACTCGTTCTCGTAGCGGAAGCACGTGCCCGCTTCGGTCTCGACGAGCTTCTCGATGATCAGCGCCTTGGATCGGGCCGGCCCCTTGCCCTCCCACCTGGCGTAGCTGGGCGCGTCGACCTCGGTCAGCTCCCACTTGACCTTGAAGTTCATCCCGCGCAGGCACAGCGTCTGCTCCATGCGAAAGCCACGCTTCAGAGGGCCGGTGTCGTGCTTGCCGAGCCTGCGGTGAATCGTCACCCAGTCGCCGGCGCGCGCCGGGTCCATCACGATGTCCCAGATCTCCTGGGGCGGTGCGTCGATGTCGATGGTGGCGACGACCCGGTTGCTCACGCGGGGCGGGACCGTAGCGGCCTTCAGCGCGCCGCGAGCGGCTCGTCGCGCTCCCACTCGCGCAGGGCGCGCTCGACCGCCGCGTCGAGGCGGTGCAGGCGGACGGGCATCACGTCGGCGGCGTTCGCATCGGCCCGCGGCAGCAGGTCGCAGTCCAGCCCGGCCATCAGCGGGCCGACGAGCTCGAACGCCTCGCCGGCCACGCGCGCCGCCACGCGCGACGCCGC
>DAINCW010000170.1:0-1663 GCA_036732205.1 Solirubrobacteraceae bacterium
AGTGCTGCGGCTTCCCGATCATCACGATGAACAAGGAGGCCTCGCTGAAGCAGGCGGGCCGCCACCTCGGCGACGCGCTGGACGCCGAGGCCGACTGCGTCGTCACGCCGTGCCCGCTGTGCCATCTCAACCTGGACCTCCAGCAGCCGCTCGCCGCGCGGATCGCCGGGCGCGAGCTCGGCATGCCGGTGCTGCACCTGCCCCAGCTCGTCGGCCTGGCCCTCGGGCTTTCGCCGAAGGAGCTCGGGATGGGGCGTCACATCGTGAAGCCCCAGTCGGTCATCGACTGGACCACGTCGGTCGTCGCCGGCGTCGCCGGGTGAACCTCGGGCGGACGATCCCGCCGCCCGACGACGACGACTGAGAGCGGCCCTAGGATCGTCACGTGGCGGTCCTCTCCAGCCGGCGGTTGCACGCGGCGCCGCTGGTCCTCGACGACGAGCGCCACGTCACGTGGGTGGCCGCCGAGGTGGTCGCCAACCGGATGATCGGCCGGCCGCGGCTGCGGATGATGCTGCCGACCGGCCACACGCCGCGCGGGATGCACGCCCTGTTGCGCCGCCGGGCGGCGGCCGGGACGTTGCCCGCAGGCGGGACCGAGCTCGTCCAGCTCGACGAGTACGTCGGGGCCGCGCCCGAGCAGCGCTTCTCGACCGAGCTTCGCCGCCAGCTCGACGGCGTGGACTTCGCCGCGACGCACTGGATCGACGCGGCCGCGGACGACCCGGAGGCCGAGGCCGCGCGCCACGCCGCGGAGATCGCCCGGGCCCCGATCGACCTCGCGGTGCTGGGCGTGGGCCGCGACGGCCATTTGGCGTTCAACGAGCCGGGCTCGACGCTCGCCGACGCCACGCGCGTCGTGACGCTCACCGAGACCACGCGCCAGGACAACGCTGACGCGTTCGACTCGCCAGACGCGGTGCCGGACCGCGCCATCACGACCGGGCTGCGCGAGCTGGCCTACGCGCGGGAGCTCGTGATCATGGCCACCGGTGAGGCCAAGGCGGACGTCGTCGCGAAGATGCTGCGCGGTCCCATGACGCCGGCCTGCCCGGCCTCGCTGCTGCGCGACCACCGGTCGCTGCTGGTGCTAGTCGACCGCGCCGCCGGGGCCCGCGTGACGTGAACAACAACCAGCGCGACCACGCCGTCATCGTCCTGGGCCACCGCGAGCAGGGGATCAGCCGCGAGCACAGGATCTCCAGGGAGTCGCTCATGCGGCTGCGGGTCGGCGAGGCATGCGCGGCGCGCGAGCGGACGCTGTGCCTCGTGCTCACGGGCTACACGTCGACCGGCGGGCTGTCGGAGGCCGAGCAGATGGCGGCGGCCCGCGCGCTGTTCAGCGCGCCGGCGCTGCTCGAGGTCGCCGGGCGCAACACCTCGGAGAACGCGTCGCGCTCGCTGCCGCTGCTCGTGGCCACCGGCCGCGTGCGCCGCGTGACCGTCGTGACCTCCTGGTGGCACTGGCGCGCGTGGTACTTCTTCGCGCCGTACCGCCGCCACGGCATGGGCGTGCGGATCCGGCCGGTGTTCACCCGCGGCGGGTGGCTGCGGATGCTGCACAACGAGTGGCGGTCGGCGAGGTTCATGCGCCGCGAGCGCCGAGAGGCGTTTGCCGAGTTCGAGCGCGAAGAGCTCCGGCGCCTGGACTCCCTTCACACCT
>DAINCW010000170.1:1673-5317 GCA_036732205.1 Solirubrobacteraceae bacterium
TCATGCGTCGCGAGCGCCGGGAGGCCTTCGCAGAGCTCGAGCGCGCGATGATCGAGCCCGATGCCTAGCGCCCCGGTCGTCCTGCACGTCTCGCCCCATCCCGACGACGAGTGCGTGGGCGCGCCCGCCACCCTGATGGCCCTGGCCGACGCGGGCTGGCGCGTCGTGAACCTCGCCTGCGGCCTGGGGCGCCCGGCCCAGCACGCGGTGCGCCGGGCCGAGCTGGTCGAGGCGTGCTCGCGCGCGGGCTTCGCGCTGGACGTCGTGGAGCCGCCGGCCGCGCTTTCGCACGACGACGACCTGGCGGCGACCCAACGCCGGCTGCGCCGCGAGATCGCCGCGCGCATCGAGCGGCTGCGGCCGCGCCTGGTCGTCTCCCCCTCGCCGCACGACCGCCATCATGGGCACGAGACGGTGGCGCGGGCCGTCCGCGGCGCGCTGGAGTCGGCGACGACGCGGACGCCGCGGTGGTGGATGTGGGGCCTGTGGGGCGAGCTCGCGTTCCCGACGCTCGTGTCGGGGTTCGACGAGGCACGGCTGCGGGAGGTGCAGCACGCCCTGGCGGCGCACGCGAGCGAGGTCGCGCGGCTCGACCTCCCGCGCATCGTCCATGCGCGCGCTGAGCTCGCGGCGGCCACGGGCCCGGAGCGGGTCTTCGGGACGGGCTTCGAGGGAGACGCGGAGGCCGGTGCTGCGGAGGTCGACTACGCGGAGCTGCTCTGCGAGGTCGCGCCGGTCGGCGACACGTGGCGTCTGGGCGCACCGCGCGGGCTCGACCCGCTGGAGCCGCTGGCGTCGGCGCGCGGGCGAGACGTCGGCTGGTGGCTTCGCCAGCGGACCGTCACCCAGCGTGCCGGCGACTGAGCCACCGTTAACGCCGGGCCCCTCTCCACGCGCGCTCGATCTACCGCAAGCTCGGCGTGCGCACGCGCCGCGAGCTTCAGGGCCTGGGTCGCTAGGCCCGCGCGCCGGCGCCGACCAGCCCGCGCTCGACCGCGAGCTCGGCGATCTCGACCGTGTTCAGCGCGGCGCCCTTGAGCAGGTTGTCGCCGACGACGAAGAAGTTCAGCGCCATCGGATCCGCCAGGTCGCGGCGCACGCGGCCGACGAAGGTCTCCCAGCGGCCGGCGGCCTCCAGCGGCGTCGGCGCGACCTCGACCACGACGTGCGGGAACGCGCGCAGGACCTCGAGGGCCTCGTCCAGATCGGGCTCGCGGGCGAACGTCGCGCGCACCGCGATCGAGTGCCCCACGACGACCGGCACGCGAACGCACGTCGGCGCCACCTCCAGCTCGGGGAGTTCGAGGATCTTGCGCGACTCGTTCTGGAGCTTCATCTCCTCGTCGGTGTAGCCCTCGTCGTTCAGGGTGCCGAGCAGCGGCACGACGTTGTAGGCCAGCGTGTTCTCGTGCACCGAGTGCTCGAACTTGCGCGCCGCCTCGGCGCCGTTGTCGATCAGCTGCTGGGGGTCAGACCCCACCGGCTCGACCTGCGCCATCAGCTCGTCGATGCCCTTCTGGCCCGCGCCGCCGGCGGCCTGGAAGCTCGTCGTGACCATGGCCTGGAGCCCATAGGCGTCATGCAGCGCCTTGGCCGGCAGCATCACGACCATCGTCGTGCAGTTGGGGTTGGCGACGATCCCCTTGCGCACGCCGTCGAGCGCGCCGGGATTGACCTCGCTCACGACGAGCGGCACGTCTGGGTCCATGCGCCACGCGCTGGAGTTGTCGACCACCAGCGCGCCCGCCGCGACGAACCGCGGCGCCCACTCTCGAGCGATGGCTCCGCCGGCGCTGAACAGCGCCACGTCGAAGCCCGCGATCGTGTCGTCACGCAGCGGTTGGACGACCTTGCCGTCCAGCTCCCTGCCCGTCGAGCGCTCGGACGCGAACAGCACGACCTCGTCGGCCGGGAACGACCGCTCGGCCAGCAGGCGGCGCATGATCGAGCCGACCGCGCCCGTGGCTCCAACGACGGCAACCCTCACGACGTCACCGCGCCGAGGGCGCCACGGTTGGCTGGTGAGGACCCGCAGGGTCTCATTGCGAAAACTGCCCGAACGGCTGCTCGGGGTGGATCGTGTCCGTGCCCGACAGCCCGAACGCGCTGTGCAGCGCGCGGACCGCGGTGGGGACGTGCTCGCCGGGGATCACGCAGGAGATGCGGATGGGCGACGTCGAGATCATCTCGATGTTGATCGACTGGTCGCCGAGGACGGTGAAGACCTTCGCGGCGACGCCGGGATGCGTCTTCATTCCCGCGCCGACGATCGACACCTTCCCCATGGACCCGTCGCTGCGCACGGTCATGCCGAGCTCCGCGGCCAGCGGCTCGAGCGCCCGCTGCGCATCGGGCAGCTCGTCCTTGGGCACCGTGAAGGACATGTCGGCCCGCTGGCCCTCGGTCTCGGGCTCGTTCTGGACGATCATGTCGACGTTCACGTTGGCCTCGGCGAGCGCCGTCGTCAGCCGGCCGGCCACGCCAGGGGTGTCCGGCACGCCGAGGAGCGTGATCCGGGCCTCGCCCGTGGAATGGGTGACGGCGGTGATGAGCGGCTGTTCGATGGTCTCTTCCTCTCCGACCACAACGGTACCGGGGCCGTCCTCGAAGCTCGATCGGCAGTGGATGCGCACGCCGTGGTTGCGCGCGTACTCGAGCGAGCGCACCTGGAGCACGCCGGCCCCCGACGACGACATCTCGAGCATCTCCTCGAACGAGACGACCGGCAGCTTGCGCGCGTCGGGCACGATGCGCGGATCGGCGGAGAAGACGCCGGCGACGTCGGTGTAGATCTCGCACTCGTCGGCGCCCACGGCCGCGGCGACCGCGACGGCCGTCGTGTCCGATCCGCCGCGCCCGAGGGTCGTCACGTCGCGCGTCGTCGAGACGCCCTGGAACCCGGCGACCAACACGATGCGATCCTCGTCGAGCGCTTCGCGGATACGGTCCGCGCGGACTTCGAGGATGCGAGCCTTTGTGTGGGAGGTGTCGGTGACGATCCCGGCCTGTGAGCCGGTCAACGAGATCGCGTGGTGGCCGAGGTCGTTGATGGCCATCGCGCACAGCGCGCACGACTGGCGTTCGCCCGTTGACAGCAGCATGTCCATCTCGCGCGGGTCGGGATGGGGCGAGATCTCCTGGGCCCAGGCGATCAGCTCGTCGGTGGTGCGGCCGCGCGCGCTGAGCACGGCGACGACACGAAGGCCGGCCTCGCGCTTGGCCACGATGCGCTGCGCCGCGCGCTTGATGCGCTCGGCGTCGGCCACGGAGGTGCCTCCGAACTTCATGACGATGGTGCCGGGCATGGGAACGGTGCAGGGTAGATGAGACGCCTGCCCGTCCCGCGGCCGAACGCCCGGTTCGGCGCCCTGATGGGCTCGCTGCTCGTGCTCGCTCTCGCGGTGGCCGGCGGCCTCGCCGGGCGCGACCGCGGCGGCGCGCGACCGCTGCCGCCCGGGGGCTCGCAGTTCGGCGCGATCCCGCCCGAGCAGCGCCCGCACGAGACCCTGCTCGACGCCCTCGCGCCGCTGCTCGCGCCCCAGTCAGCCGGCGCCGGCGCGACCGGCGCGAACGGACACCACGCGCCGGCGGGGCCGCGTCTGCCGCTGCCGCTAGGGCGAGCCGTCGCCCAGCTCTTCGTCGTC
>DAINCW010000171.1:0-5286 GCA_036732205.1 Solirubrobacteraceae bacterium
CTCTCCACCACCGTCGCAACCGTCGCCACCAAGGCCGCCGCCGGGCTCGTCGCCGCCGCGATCGTCACCGCCGGCGCCGTCGAGGTCGACCATGCGACGCGCCACCATGTCAGGCCGAAGCCCGCGGTCGCCGTCGTCGCGTCCGTGCGACGCCCGCAGCCCGTGATCGCCGTCGCCCCGCCCGCGCCGGTGGCGCACCCCGCGCCGCCGGCGCTGCCCGACACGACCACCACGGCCACGGCCAAGTCCAAGCCCGACACGACCAAGACGCAGACCGCGCCCGTCCCGCCGGCGGCCACGACGCCCGTGGTGACCACCCCGGCCCCGCCGACCACCACGACGACGCCGGCGACCACGACCACGCCGACCACCACGCAGGAGGGCGCGGACACGACCGTGCTGCCAAACGGGTCGGAGACCGTCCAGTCCGGCGCGCCCGTCGAGTCGGTGCCGCCCCAGCAGCCGCCCCCGGCCGACCAGCCGGCCCCCGGCGACAGCTCGCCGACGCCGGTCCCGCCCCAGCCGTAGGCCTCGGCTACGCGATCCGCGACCCGGGGGCCACAGCGCCGTCGGGCCGCAGGATCAGCACCGTTCCGTCCTCCTCGACCGCCCCGACGACGAGCACCTCGGAGCGCACGGGCCCGACCTGCCGCGGCGGGAAGTTCACGACTCCGACCACAAGTGAGCCCTCGAGCTCCTCGCGCGTGTAGTTCGTGATCTGCGCCGACGAGCGCCTGACGCCGATCTCCGGCCCGAAGTCGATGCGCAGCTTCCAGGCTGGCTTGCGCGCCTCGGGGAAGTCCTCGACCTCGACCACGCGGCCGACGCGCATGTCGACCTTGCGGAAGTCGTCGAAGGAGATCTCGGCGGTCACTGCCCACCCGTCGTCGACGTCCCGAACCGGAACGAGCGGAACGGCTTCTTCAGCGCGCCGATCGTGCCGACGTCGGCGGGCTTGGTCGCCCCCGCGGCGGGCGTCTGGAGCAGGGTGAGGATCGCGCCCTCGCGCGATCCCGGCTGGTCGGGGAACAGCAGCACGTCGCGGCCCCACAGGGTGCGCGTTCCCAGCCGCGCGCGGAAGGCGACGTAGTAGCCCGGGATCGCGTTGACTCGCGCCTTGCCCTCGTCCAGGGCGACGAAGCCCCGGTAGCGATGCGCGAGCACTCCGACGTAGCGCGTGGCGTACTCGGGCAGCAGCCCGGTGATCGAGCCGCGATACGGCGGCAGCCGGATCGGCCGCACGGCGAACGACTGGAGGAACAGGCCGCCCCGGCGGCCCTCGAGCTTGAGCACCCCGCCCGGGTCGGGCGCCACCGCCTTCAGCACGTTCGCGTAGCGCAGGTTGAAGACCGGCGGGGGACTGCGATGGACGACGCGGACGTCGTTGTTGCCGAGCCCCGCGACGTACACGGCACCCGTGATTGCCAGGATCGCCGCCGTCACGCCGACGATGAGCGCCCGCGGCCGGCGCACCCGGCGCCCGAGCAGGTCGGGCAGCGCCGGGCCGTACTCCTCCTTGACGGGTGAGGCGGCCTCCATCGAGGCCCGCAGGTTAGGGCTACACGACCTCTAAGCCAGCCCGATGACCTTCAGGCGCCGGTTGAGCGCCTGCGTGGCGAAGGCGCGGCTCTCGTTGATCGACGAGCCGAAGAACGGCGTGTCCTCCTCGCCGGCCGGGATCCATTTCGGGCGAAGGACCCCCTCCGCCGTCGGGCCGACCTCGGCCAGGGCCCGCTGGATCGCCTGCCGGTAGCGCTCGTCGGACTGCGCCATGTCGCGCAGGAAGCGCGCGCCGAAGGCGACGTGGCGGTGTTCGTCGCGCGCGACCTTCGTGAAGCCGTCGACGAAGCCCGGCAGCGTCCCGACGCGCTCGTTGTAGTCGATGATGAAGTGCTGCCCGGTGAGGGCCAGCATCCCCTCGATGACCATGTGGTAGATCGTCACGGCCTCGACGAGCGCCTCGGTGTCGTCGGGCGCCACGGCCAGCCGGTCGACGCGCCGCTTCAGCTGGTCGTCGAACAGGTCGTTGAACTCGGGGTTCAGGTGCGCGCTCGTCTCGGCGAGCCGCTCCTGGAGGTCCTCGGACTCGAGCACGCCCACCTGCTCGTAGAAGGCGTCGAAGAACGCGACGTGGCGCGCCTCGTCGGCGATCTGCGTGCAGAGGAAGATCCGCATGTCCTCCCGCGGCACGGCGCGCATCATGGGCCCAAGCTCGGCGGCGACGCGCTGCTCGCCGATGAAGAACGAGCTCAGCCCGTACATGCGGGCGGTGCGCTCCTCCGGCGGGATGCGTTCGTGCCAGTCGATGCGGTCCTGCGTGAAATCGAGATCCTGCACAGCCCAGTGCTGGCGCTCCCACAGCCGGTACAGCTGCTGATAGCTGAGCAGCTCGGATTGTCCACGGTCCGCCGACTCCATGAGGCCGGGATCGCCGGTGGCCTGAAAGTCGGCGCGCTCGGTGCGCGGGGCGGTCGGCTGGGCTTCGGTGGACATGCGCGCGAGCCTAGCGTTGTCAAGGGCGCCCTGGACGTCTGTTCGACCCTGCAAGAAGTCGACCGGTACAAATGCCGCTTTCAGCCGATTAAGGGGTCGGAGAACATGCCATGTCACGCGTCATGCACTACGACCACATGCGGCGCCGGCTCTGGATCGCGGGCCAGCGCTGTCATCACGGCGCCACCGGCGCACTGCTCGCCAGCGTCGGCCTCGTCCTGATGGCCCACGACTGGAACGACCGCACCATGTGGTTCCAGCGCGGTCCGCAGCGTCAGCCCTGACGGGCCGGCGCGAAACCGCGCCCGTCAATCCCCGACAGAGAACAGCGCCTCGAGGTCGTGGCGTGAGAACGCCTCGAAGGCGACCATCGTCTGGGTCCGCGCGACACCGGACAGCTGGCCGATGCCGCCGGTGACGACCTCGGCCAGCAGCTCGTGGCGCGCGATGTGGACGAGTGCGACGAAGTCCCACTCCCCGGTCACCGAGTAGACCTGCCCGACTCCCTGGATGTCGGCCAGCTGGCCGCCGAGCGTCTGCATGACGTCGCGCTCGGCCTCGATGAGGACGATGGCGTGGGTCACGTCGAATGCGTCTCCCCCGGCGCGAGGACCGCGACCTTCGACGTGCCCTCGCGCTCGACGTCGGCCTTGAAGGCCATCGCGTCGGTCTCGATCGGCGGGGACGTGTCGTAGTGGCACGGGATCACCGTGTCCGCGCCCACGAGGCGGGCGGCCTCGACCGCGTCGTGGCGATCCATCGTGTAGTGGCCGCCGATGCACATCAGCGCCACGTCGATCGGCGCGCGGCGCTGCACGAGCGCGAGGTCGGAGAACAGCGCGGTGTCGCCGAGGTGGTAGACGACCTTGCCGCCGAACTCGACGAGCAGGCCCGCGGGCGTGTTGACCGTGCCCTTCGGCGTCGTCGACGTGTGCCACGCCGGGACGAGCTTCGCCCAGCCCCAGTCGAACACGACCGTGCCGCCGAGGTTGGGGTCGCGGACCTCGACGCCCTCCTCGCCGATCTCGTTCGCGACCTCCACGATCGCGAGGACCGGGCAGCCGGTGCGCTTCGCGATGCCGACCGCGTCGCCGATGTGGTCGGCGTGGCCGTGCGTGAGCAGGATCGCGTCGGGCGCGAGCTCGTCGGCTGTGGCGGCGGCCTTCGGGTTCCCGGTCAAGAACGGGTCGATGAGGATGCTCGCGTCGCCGTCGCGCAGCTCGAAGGCAGAGTGGCCGAGGTAGCGGATGTCCATCGGATCAGTCCTCCCGTCGTCGTTGAAGCTCGTGGGCCAGCTCGAACCCGACCGCGACGCCGACCAGCATCCCGAGGCGCGTCTCCTCCGCGACCAGCGTCCGCACCGCGTCCACGCGGTCGGCCGGGTCCGCGGTGAGCGCGGCCTCGCCGACCGCCGTCTCGTGCGCCGCGGCGAAGAACCCGCCCGCGTCCAGCGCCTCGTTGAGGACGCGCTGCAGGCCGGGCGCCGCGTGAGTGACGACCTCCTGCGCGTGGGCGAAGCGCTCCGCGTCGGCCAGGGCCGCCACGGCGACATCAACCTCCTCGGCGGTGTACGCGGGGTCGGACACGAGCGACGCGTCACCATACAGGCGTGGCCGTGGCGCTCACCTCGCTCTCGCATGGGGCCGGCTGCGGCTGCAAGCTGCCCCCGGGCGCGCTGCATTCGCTCGTCGCGGGGCTGCCGGTGTCCACGCGCGACGACGTGCTCGTCGGGTTCTCGACGGCCGACGACGCGGGCGTCGTGCGCCTGCGCGACGACCTGGCGATCGTGCAGACGGTCGACTTCTTCACGCCGATCGTCGACGACCCGTACGACTTCGGCCGCATCGCGGCGACCAACGCCCTGTCTGACGTGTGGGCGATGGGCGGCGAGCCGCTCTGCGCGCTGAACCTCGTCGCCTACCCGCTGGAGTCGCTCGGGCCAGAGGTGCTCGCCGAGATACTGCGGGGGGGCCACGACGCCGTCGAGGCGGCGGGCGC
The DNA here is from genome assembly GCA_036732205.1 of Solirubrobacteraceae bacterium. Taxonomy (GTDB): domain Bacteria; phylum Actinomycetota; class Thermoleophilia; order Solirubrobacterales; family Solirubrobacteraceae; genus VAWY01. Next base: position 4,492 of record DAINCW010000171.1, read on the forward strand.
GGCAATCATCGGCGGCCACTCGATCGACGACCCCGAGCCGAAGTACGGCCTGGCGGTCACCGGGACCGTTCACCCCGACGAGGTCCTGACCAATGCGGGCGGGCTGGCGGGCGACGTTCTCACGCTCTCCAAGCCGCTGGGCGCCGGCGCCGTGGCGACCTCGGTCAAGCGCGGCACGGCGGACGCCGCGACGCTGGCCGCGGCGGTCGAGGTCATGACGACGCTCAACCGCGACGCCGTGGCGTCGGCCCGCGCCGCGTGCGCCCACGCGCTCACCGACGTCACCGGGTTCGGGCTGCTCGGCCATCTGCACGAGCTGGCGCTCGCCAGCGGCACCGCCGCCGAGGTCGAGGCGGCCGCCGTGCCGGTCATCGAAGGGGCGAGGTTCGCCGACGACACGATCGCCGGCGGCACGCGGCGCAACCGCGAGTACGCGGAGACCTTCACCACCTTCGCCGACGCCGTGCCCGAAGACCGGCGCTGGCTGTGCTGCGACGCGATGACGTCGGGCGGCCTGCTGTGCGCCGCGCCGGGGCCGGGGATGGGCCCGATCATCGGCCGGCTGGTCGACGGCGAGCCGGGAACGATCCGCGTCAGCTGAGAACCACACCGACGCGCCATGGACGGGCCGGCTGCTGTGGGAGGTGGGTGAGCGCCCCTGCGGGCGCGACGAACGGCAGCTTCGAGGGAGAGAGCTGCTTGGTGGGGCGCGTGTTGGGGGTCATGACACCGAAAAGGCGCCCGCGCAGGGTGAAGTCCGCGCGATTGGTATCTAAGGGTTGATATACGACCCCC
>DAINCW010000172.1:0-5277 GCA_036732205.1 Solirubrobacteraceae bacterium
GGTTTGCAGCCGCCAGGTTCGTGACGAAACTTGCGGACGGGGCCACTAGCGGCTCCTCCCGTGACGCTTGTTGCGCGGGCGCTTGGGCTTCTGGCGCTTGGGCGTGCCGTTGCCCTCCTTGGGCATGACGACATCCTCCGGCAAAGCGTCCTGCGTCGGGTCGCGCACCGCGGCCGGCGCGGGCTGGGCACCGCCGGCGAAGCCGGTGGTCACATCGTCCTGGATCTCGGCGACCATCTCCTCGAACTCCGCGCGTGACACCGCGTTGGGGTCGTCGGGCGTCGTCACGCGCGCCTCGGCCCGGCGGCGCTTGACCTCGGGCTCGACGTCCATCGGCTTGCCGTCGGCGGTCGTCGCGTACGGCGGGATCCCGCCCAGCTCGTTGATGATCCTCGACGCGCGCTGCTCGTAGACCGGCTCGCGCTCCTTCCAGTGCGTGAGCACCGGAGAGGCGATGAAGATCGACGAGTACGCGCCGGACGCGACGCCGACGAACAGCGCGAACGCGAAGTCCTTCAGCGTCTGGCCGCCGAGCAGCAGCAGCGCGCCGACGGGCAGCAGGGTGCAGAAGCTCGTGGCCAGCGATCGCGTCAGCACCTCGCTCATGGACCGGTTGACGATCTGCGAGAAGGCGGCGCGCGGCATCCGCGGCACGTTCTCGCGGACGCGGTCGAACACGATGATCGTGTCGTAGAGGGAGTAGCCCAGGATGGTGAGCAGCGCCGCGACCGTCGACGTCGTCACCTCCCGGCCGGTGAGCGAGTACACGCCGCTCGTGATGAGCAGGTCGTGCATCAGGGCGATGAGCACGGGGACGGCGTACTTCCACTCGAAGCGCAGCGCGATGTAGACGCTGATCACCAGCAGCGAGGCGATGATCGCGATGATCCCCTTGTTGGCGACCGTGCGGCCGAACGTCGGCCCGACGGACTGGCTGGAGAACTTCGGCGTGGCGCCGAAGCGGTTGGTGAGGGCCGTCTGGACCTCGATGACCTTGTTCGGCGGGATCTTGGCCGAGATCTGGAACCCGTTGGAGCCGAGGGTCTTGTTGGAGACCTTCTGGATCTGCGCGTTGCCGTAGCCAAGGCCGGAGAGCACGGTGCGCACCCCGGCCTCGTTGGTCGGCCTGGCAAGCGCGGTCGTGATGCGCGTGCCGGACTCGAAGTCGATGCCGAACTTCAGGCCGCTGGCGCCCAGGGACAGCGCGCCGACGAGCAGGATCAGGCCCGAGAGCGAGAAGAACCACCTCGAGGCGCCCATGAAGTCGTAGCGCCAGTGCTGCTTGGTCTCGGTCACGCCCAGGGCGGTGGGGTGCGCGATGACCCGCGAGCGCCCCATCGTTCCGAGGATCGCCTGCGTGGCGAGCACGGCGGTGAACAACGAGACCAGGGTGCCGATGCCCAGCACGAAGGCAAAGCCCTTGATGCCCGCGATGGCGAGGATGAACAGGATGAACGCCGCCATGAACGTGACGACGTTCGCGTCCACGATCGCCGCGAGCCCGCGCTTGTAGCCCGCGGCGATGCCGGCCGGGATCGATCTGCCCCCGCGGATCTCCTCCTTGACGCGCTCGAAGATGACGATGTTCGCATCGGCCGCGACGCCGATCGTGAGGATCAGGCCGGCGATGCCGGGCAGGGTCAGGGTGATCGGGATCAGCTTGATCAGCGCGAAGAAGTAGGCCGAGTACACGAGCAGGCCACCGACCGCGATCACCCCGAGCACGCGGTAGAAGACGAGGAGGAACAGGCAGACGACCGCGAAGCCGATGAGGCCGGCGATCAGGCCCTGGTGCAGCGCCTGCTTGCCGAGCGTCGCCGACACCTGCGACTGGCTGATCAGGTCGAGCTTGATCGGCAGCGCACCGGACTTCAGCTGGTTGGCGAGGTTCTGCGCCGAGGTGATCGTGAAGCTGCCCTGGATCTGCGAGCCGTTCGTGGCGTCGATCCCGTCCGGGTTCGCCTGGAAGTCGATGTACGGGACGGTCACGAGCTGGTTGTCCAGCACGACCGCGAAGTGCTGGAAGACCTGCTGCGCCGAGCTGCCGGGCAGCTGCGAGGCCTGGCCGCGCTGGGCGATCTGGCGCGTGACCTTCTGCCAGACGTCCTTGCCGTGGCTCGTGAAGTCGAACGTGACGATCGGCTGGCCGCTCCCGCCGGTGCCGTTGTCGAAGTTCTGTTGCGGGTTCTTGACGTCGGTGCCCTTCAGCGCCGGGTTGTCGTTGAGGACGAAGTACGCGTCGGGCTTCGGCCCCTTGCTTGGCTGCTCGGCCTGGACGACGATCGTGCCGGGTGGGACCTCGACGACGCGGGAGCCCGGGGGCTTGTTCGGGTGCTCGGAGAACAGCGACGCGCGGGTGTCCTCGGGACCGCGCAGCACCTTCTTGGCCTGGTCTCCGATCAGGTACCAGGTGCCGTTGGTGGTGTCAGTCGGCTTGCCCTTGTCGTCGTGGTTCTGGACCGGCGCGCGCTTGGATCCACGGATGACGGCGTCGTAGTGGGTCAGCGAGCCCGCGCCGACGCTGCCCGCGGCCTGGCCGCCGGTGACGTTCTGCGCGTCCGCGCCCACGGGCGCCGACGCGTTGGGGATCGCCGGCTTGCCGTCGGGGCCGATGACGCTCGGCTCCCAGTCGTAGAAGTACATCTGCGCCGTCGTGCCGACGAGGCGGATCGCGCGCTGGAGGTCCTTCGTGCCCGGGAGCGAGACCTCGATCTGGCCGTCGCCCAGCGTCTGGATCTCGGGCTCGGCGACGCCGAGCTGGTCGACGCGCTGGCGCATGATGTCGATGGCGCGATTCAGGGCGTCGTGCGTGACCTTGGACTGCTTGGTCGGCTTGCCCTGGTAGATGAGCTCGACGCCGCCCTTGAGGTCGAGCCCCAGGCGCGTCAGCTTGGCCGCGATGACGACCCCCGAGCCGATGAGCAGGCCGAGGACGGTCAGCAGGATGAGGAGGTTGCGGCGACGGTCGGTCATGTCCGGGCGGCCTTGACCGGAGTCAGGACGATCATCAGCCCGCCGTCGTCATCGTAGGCGGGGAAGAGATCCGCGGTCGCCTCCGCGGGCAGGTCGCCCTCGGCGTTGACCGATACGCCCTTGTCGCGCACGCGCACGCCCCACTCGATCGCTTGGCGGACGTGGTCGGTCCCATCCTCGAAGCGCAGCCCGAGCACATCGGCCGCCGAGCGGCCGATGACGCGCTCGTCGTCGAGGCCGGTGAGCTCGAACGAGCCCCTGCCGCAGTGGATGAGCCGGCCCTCCTGGTCGGCGACGAAGAAGGCCGCGTCCGGCGCGGGGTAGTAGTCGTCGAGCAGCTCGAACAGGAACGCGAACGCGCACTTCGGGCATCCGCGGGCCTCGCGGCGGAAGCCGGCCTGGCGATCGGCCGCCGTCGAGCGGTGGCCGCAGTTGGGGCAGATGAACAGCACGGCCATCGGGAACGCAGAAGGGTAGCCGTGCGCCCGATGGCCCTGGTGCGGTGCTGGGTCCGCGTGTTGTCAGAAGAGCGTTGCGTCCGCCGGCACTTCGAGGCCGAGGTGGCGGAAGGCCGCGGGCGTGGCGACGCGGCCGCGCGGCGTGCGCTTCAGCAGGCCCTGCTGAAGCAGGTAGGGCTCGTAGACGTCCTCGACGGTGTCCTGCTCCTCGCCGACGGCCACCGCGAGCGTCGAGAGGCCGACCGGGCCGCCGCCGAACTTCTCGCACACCGCGCTGAGGATCTCGCGGTCCAGGCGGTCGAGTCCCTGGGGGTCGACCTCGAGCATCGCGAGCGCCTGGCCGGCCGCCTCGGCCGTCACCGCGCCGCGGGCGCGTACCTCCGCGAAGTCGCGCACGCGGCGCAGCAGGCGGTTGGCCACGCGCGGCGTCGCGCGGCTGCGCGACGCGATGGCCTGTGCCCCGCCGTCGTCGACCTCGATGCCGAGGATCCCCGCGGAGCGCCGGACGATCGCCGTGAGCTGCTCGGTCGTGTACGGCTCGAGGCGGGCCTGGATGCCGAAGCGGTCGCGCAGCGGCGTGGTCAGCAGCCCGGCGCGCGTCGTCGCGCCCACGAGGGTGAAGGGCGGCAGGTCGAGCGTGACCACGCGGGCGCCGGCGCCCTGGCCGACGGTGATGGGCAGCCGGAGGTCCTCCATGGCCGGGTAGAAGGTCTCCTCCAGCGCGCGCGGCAGGCGGTGGATCTCATCCACGAAGAACACCGACCGAGGCTCCAGGGCGGTCAGGAACGCCGCGACGTCGCCCTTGCGCTCCAGCGCCGGGCCGGCGGTCTGGACGAAGGGCACGTCGAGCTCGCAGGCGACGATCTGGGCGAGGGAGGTCTTGCCCAGGCCAGGCGGGCCGGCGAGCAGCACGTGGTCGAGCGAGTCCTCGCGGCGGTCGGCCGCCTCGATGGCAACGGCGAGCTGCTCCTTCAGCGTCTCCTGGCCGACGAAGTCAGCCAGGCGCTTGGGGCGAAGGCTGCGATCGAGCTCCTCGTCGGGCTCGATCGCCTCGGGCGACTGGATGCGGGCCGTGCTCATCCGACCGTCCTCCGGCCGGTGCGTGCCGCCCTCAGCGCGCCGGCCAGCAGCTCCTCCGCGGTCTCGCCGTCGACGTCTCGCAGCAGCTCCTCGGCCTCCACCGGCGTGTAGCCCAGCTCGACCAGGCCGTCGCGCGCCAGGTGGCGCGGGCTGTCGCCCCGGGTCACGGTGATCGCGGGCTCGGCCTCCGGCCCGACCTTCTCGCGCAGCTCGACGATGATCCGCTCGGCCGTCCGCTTGCCGATGCCGGGCACGGCCTGGAACCGCGCGATGTCGCCGGTGGCGATCGCGCCGATCAGATCGCGCGGCGTGCCCCCCGACAGCACGGCGAGGGCGACCTTCGGGCCCACGGCCTGGACGCCGAGCAGCAGCAAGAAGAGGTCGCGCTCCTCCTCGGTCGCGAAGCCGAACAGCGCGAGCGCGTCGTCGCGGACGATGAGGTGGCTGTGCAGCGTGGTCGGCGAGCCGGCCGCGGGGACATGGCGCAGCGTCTCGGCCGAGACCGCGAGGCGGTAGCCGACGCCGCCGGCGATGACGACCACGTGGTCGGGCCGGCGCACGACGACCTCTCCGCGCACCAGGCCGATCATTGCACCGCCTCCCTCCGGGAGCCGGTGCCCGCGATCGCAGCCGCGAGCGGCGCGCGGTTGACGTGGCAGATCGCGACCGCCAGGGCGTCGGCGGCGTGATCCGGCGTGGGCATCTCGGGCAGGCACAGCAGCGACTGGACCATGCGGCCGACCTGGTCCTTGGCCGCGCGACCGCT
>DAINCW010000173.1:0-1944 GCA_036732205.1 Solirubrobacteraceae bacterium
GAGGGGGTCGCGGCCATGCGAGAGCTCGGGGAGGAGGGTGATCTCGAGGCAGCCATCGGCCCCGGCATCGGGCCGTGCTGCTTCGAGGTGGGCGACGAGGTCCGCGAGGCCTTCGCGCACCACGGCGACGAACCGCGCCACGGCAGCAACCTCGACCTCAAGCTCGTCGCCCGCCGCGAGCTGGAGCACGCGGGCGTGACGCGGGTGCACGACGTCGGCCTGTGCACGAGCTGCGAGGCCGAGCTCTTCTTCAGCCACCGTCGCGACGGCGCGCGGACCGGGCGCCAGGCGGGTGTGGCATGGCGGAGCTAGACCCCGACCGCATCCGGGTGAACCTGGCCGAGGTGCGCGAGGAGGTCGGCGAGGGCGTCGAGGTGCTCGCGGCGACGAAGTACGTCCCGCTGGCCGACCTGCCGGCGCTCGTCGAGGCCGGGATCGAGCTCTGCGGTGAGAACCGCGCGCAGGACCTCGAGGCCAAGGCCACGGCGCACCCCGGCCTGACGTGGGACTTCATCGGGCGCCTCCAGTCGCGCAAGGTCCGGCAGGTGCTGCCGCACGTGCGCTACGTCCACTCCGTGGCCACCCTGTCCGCGCTGCGCGAGCTGGGCAAGCACGGCGGCCCGTCCACGCGGGTGCTCGTCGAGGTCAACATCGCCGGCGAGGAGGGCAAGGAGGGCATCGCGCCCGCCGAGCTGCCGGCGTTCCTGGAGCGCTGCCCGGTCGAGGTCGTCGGCCTGATGACCATGCCGCCGCACGCCGCGGATCCCGAGGACAGTCGCCGCTGGTTCGCCGCCCTGCGCGAGCTGGCGGGGCGTCACGGCCTGCGCGAGCTGTCCATGGGCACGACACAGGACTACGCCGTGGCGGCCCAGGAGGGAGCCACCATCGTGCGGATCGGCACTCGGCTCTACACTTAGCAGGGGATTTCGCCCGTCCGGCGAACCGACGACCATGGCCTTCAGGGACTCCTGGCACAGCGCGCTCGTCTACTTCGGCCTCGCCGAGGATCGCGAAGCGCGCGCATACGAGGACGAGGAGGTCGATGTCGACCCCCGTCAGCCCGAGGCTGACCTCGAGGATCGCTACCGCGAGCGCCCGAACGTGCGGCGCCTCACGCGGCGCGGCCGGGGCAGCGATTTCGACGACATCTTCCCCGACGACGAGCCCGCCGGGCGACGCACCGCGGTGCTGCGGCCGGTCGAGCGCGGCGGCAACGGCCGTGGTGGCACGGACCGCGTTCACCTGGTCGTGCCCAAGTCCTTCAACGACGCCCAGCAGGTCGCCGACAAGTTCAAGGACCAGATCCCGGTGATCCTGAACCTCCAGGGCGTCGAGACCGACCTGAGCAAGCGCCTCATCGACTTCGCCAGCGGCCTGACGTACGCGCTCGACGGTGGCATGCAGCGCATCGCCGACAAGGTCTTCATGCTCACGCCGCGCAACGTGGAGATCTCCGCCGAGGAGCGCGCGCGGCTCATCGAGAAGGGCTTCTTCAACCAGAGCTAGGGGCGGCGCGACCCGTCCCTAGACTCGCCAGTCATGTTGGGACTCATCGGCGCAGGCAACATGGCGCGCGCGCTCGCCCGTGGCTGGGGTGAGCCGGTGCTCGCCACGGACTCGGGCTCGGGGCGCGCGCAGGCCCTCGTCGACGAGCTCGGAGGCGAGGTCGTCGCGTCCAACGCGGACCTCGTGGAGCGCGCCGACGTCGTCGTGCTCGCCCACAAGCCCCACCAGCTCGACGCCGTCGCCCAGGACGCCGCGGGAGGCGCCCCGGGCAAGCTCGTCGTGTCGGTGCTGGCCGGAACGCCGCTGGAGCGGCTCGCGGCCGCGTGGCCGGGCGCGAACGTCGTGCGCGCGATGCCCAACACGCCGGTGGAGGTCCAGGCCGGTGTGACGATCATCGCCGAGGGCGACGGGGCCGACGAGGCTCGCGCGCTCTTCGAG
>DAINCW010000173.1:1954-5181 GCA_036732205.1 Solirubrobacteraceae bacterium
CTCTTCGAGCGCGTCGGGCGGGTGTTCGTGCTCCCCGAGGCGCTGCTCGACGTGGCGACGGCGACGACCGGGGTGGCGCCCGCGTACGTCGCGCTGATCGCGGAGGCGCAGATCGACGCGGCCGTGAAGCAGGGCCTGCCCGCGCCCCTGGCGGCCGAGATGTTCGTCGCCACGCTCATCGGCTCCGCGCAGCTGATCGCGGCCCGCGACCACGACACGCTCGCCGTGCGCCGTGAGGTCACGTCGCCCGGAGGCTCGACCGCGCGAGGCGTGGCCGCCCTGGAGCGCAACCGCCTGCGCAGCGCGTTCGCCGAGGCGATGGCGGCGGTGCTCGGGCGATGAGCGGCCTGCTGATCGAGGCCACGACGCGCGGCGACGTCGCCGACTACGTCGGGGCGTTCTTCCGCGTCTACTCGCTGCTGATCATCGCCTACATCGTCGTGTCGCTCGTGCTCGCGTTCGGCGGCCGGCCGCCGGGGGGCTACTCGCGGCCGTTCGACGTGGTCTTCACGTTCCTGCGCGACGTCTCGGACCCGCTGCTGCGGCCGTTCCGCCGGCTGCTGCCCTCGTTCGGTGGCTTCGACTTCAGCCCGATCCTGGCGCTGATCGCGCTGGGCATCGTCGGGTCGATCGTCGTCGGGCTCATCCGCGGGTGACCCGCACCGACTCCTGGGCGCGCGCGGGCCTCGTGCTGGGCGTCGTCCTGGTCGCCGACCAGCTGACGAAGCGCACCGTCGGCAACTCCGTGGCCCCGGGCGACAGCGACGGCGTGTTCCCGGCCGTCTCGATCGTCCACGTGCGCAACGACGGGATCGCCTTCGGCGCCCTGGGCGGGGGCCAGACCTTCGTCGTGGTCCTCGTCGCCGCGGCACTGGTGGGCCTCGTGGCGTTCTTCGTCACGCACGCGACGTGGCCCCTGGTCTGGCTGCCCACGGGCCTGCTGCTCGGCGGGGCGCTGGGCAACATCTTCGATCGCGTCCGCGACGGCGCGGTGACCGACTTCATCAAGCTGCCGCACTGGCCGGCCTTCAACCTCGCCGACATGGCGATCACCGTGGGCATCCTGGCGCTCGTCTACGTGCTCGATGCTGGTCGAGATACCTGACGAGCGCGCCGGCGAGCGCCTTGACGCGGTCCTGGGCGACGCGATGGGGTCGCGCTCGCGCGCGCAGCGGCTGATCGAGGCCGGCCGGGTGCTCGTGGACGGCGAGCCGCGGCCCAAGCGCCACGTGCTGCGCGGTGGCGAGCGGGTGGAGGTCGACGAGGAGGAGGCCGTCGCCCAGCCCGCGCCGGTCGGTGACGCGCCGTTTGAGATCGCGTACTCCGACGAGGACCTGCTGGTGGTCGACAAGCCGGCCGGCGTCGTCGTGCACCCGGCCCGTGGCCACGCCGCAGGGACGCTCGCCCAGGCGATCGGTGGCGGCCTGCTCGTGCACCGACTGGACCGCGACACGAGCGGCCTGCTGCTGGTCGCGCGCACCGAGCAGGCGCACCGCGCGCTCAAGGCGGCGCTCCAGGCCCGTGAGATCGAGCGGGAGTACCTCGCGCTGGTCGAGGGCCGCCCGTCGGCGCGCACGGGCACGATCGATGCGCCCATCGGCCGCGACCGCCGGGTGCGCACCCGGCACTCCACGCGCACCGACACGCCAAGGACCGCGGTGACGCACTTCGCGATCGAGCGCGCCCTGCCCGAGGCCACCCTGCTGCGCGTGCGCCTGGAGACCGGGCGGACCCACCAGATCCGCGTCCACCTCGAGGCGATCGGCCATCCGGTCTGCGGCGACCCGGAGTACGGCACGCGCGGGCGATTCGGGCTGCGGCGCCAGTTCCTGCACGCGGCACGGCTCGTGTTCGACCAGCCACGCACCGGGCGGCAGATCGAGGTCACGTCGCCGCTGCCGCCCGACCTGCGAGCGGCCCTCGAGGCGGCGGCTCAGGGCTGACCGCAAGCTTGCGCGCCCCGCGACGTTGTGATTGCCAGGACCCCGACGACGGGGGCAGGGGTGCATAGCAGTATCCGCGGTTGCGGCCCGGGCCTTGGGGGAGGCCCGGGCCGCGACCCGTTAAGGCCTAGAATCGGACCGACAAGCAACCCGACCCCGCTGGGGAACCGGGTCGCGGCCCTGCCTGGCGCCGAAGAGCGCCGGGTCCGCGTCCCGCCGGCGGGCAGCAGTCCAACCAAGCAAGGGAGTCTCAGATGGCCGACCAGATCGGCGTGCGCGAGCTCCTGGAGGCCGGCGTGCACTTCGGCCACCAGACGCGCCGCTGGAACCCGAAGATGCGCCGCTTCATCCACGGCGAACGCGACGGGATCTACATCATCGACCTGCTCAAGACGCAGGCGCTGCTCGAGCAGGCGCAGAAGTTCGCGTCCGACCTCGCCCATCGCGGCGGCACCGTCCTGTTCGTGGGCACGAAGAAGCAGGCCCGTGACGCGATCAAGTCGGTCGCCGAGGAAGCCGGCATGCCCTACGTCAACCACCGCTGGCTGGGTGGCCTGCTCACCAACTTCCAGACGATCAACCAGCGCATCCGCCGCCTGCACGATCTGGAGCGCTACGAGGCCGACGGCCAGCTCGCGCTGCTGCCCACGCGCGAGCGCATGGGCGCCCTCGCCGACCTCGCCAAGCTGCGCGCGAACCTGGGCGGCGTGAAGAACATGCAGCGTCCGCCCGACGCGATGTTCGTCGCCGACCTGCGCACCGAGGAGATCGCCGTGCGCGAGGCCCAGCGCCTGCGCATTCCGATCATCGGCCTCGTCGACACCAACTGCGACCCCGACGGCATCGAGTTCATCATCCCGGGCAACGACGACGCGATTCGCTCGTGCGAGCTCATCACGCGCGGCATCGGGTCGGTCGTCGCCCAGGGCTTCCAGGTCTTCCGCGCCGAGGAGGAGCGCGCGCGCAAGGAGGCCGAGGAGCAGGCGCGCAAGGAGGCCGAGGAGCAGGCGCGCCGCGAGGCGGAGGAGCAGGCCAAGCGCGAGGCCGAGGAGGCCGCTGCCGCTGCTGCCGCTGCCGCTCCCGAGGGCCAGCCGGCCGCCGCGGCCGCGCCTGGCGACCAGCCCGAGCATCGTCAGCAGCCTGACCCGAAGGTCACCCAGGAGGCCGACCGCGAGCGGGCCCAGACCGCGCGCAAGGCGGGCGGACCGCGCAAGGCCACCAACCCGCAGCCCGCGCCCGTCGCCGAGGCGGGCGAGCCCATCACCAACGACGACCTCCGCGCGG
>DAINCW010000174.1:0-1479 GCA_036732205.1 Solirubrobacteraceae bacterium
GGTCAGAACTTCCTCGTCGACTCCAACCTGCTCGGCGTGATCGAGCGAGCGGCGGAGCTCGGCGCCGACGACGTCTGTCTCGAGATCGGCGGCGGCCTGGGGGTGCTGTCGGAGCACCTCGCGGTGCGGGCGCGCCACGTCCACGTGGTCGAGGTCGACCGGTTGCTCGAGCCCGCGCTGCGCGACGCGATCGACCCGTTTGCAAACGTGACCCTCCATCTCGCCGACGCGCTGGCGCTCGATCTCGGCGCGCTGCGCCCCGTGCCGACGAAGGTCGTGGCCAACCTGCCCTACGGGATCGCCGCGACCGCGATCCTGCGGACGGTCGAAGAGCTGCCGAGCGTGAGCCTGTGGGTCGCGATGGTCCAGCGCGAGGTCGGCGAGCGGCTCGCCGGACAACCCGGCACCAGGGCGTACGGCCTGCCGTCGGTGCTCGCCCAGATCGCCTGCGAGGTCCGCGTGCTGCGCTCGATCTCGCGCATGGTGTTCCACCCGGTGCCCAACGTGGACTCGGTGCTCGTCGTGCTGCGCCGCATCGGCCCGGCCGCGGCGCCCGAGGTGCGAACCCTGGCCCACGCGGCGTTCGCGCACCGCCGCAAGGCGCTGGCGCGCTCGCTCGCGCTCGCGCCCGGCGCGGCGCCGGGCGTCCGTGACGCGGCGCGCGCGGCGCTCGAGGCGATGGGCCACCCGGCCGACGAGCGCGCCGAGCGCCTGGCGCCGGAGGAGTTCCGGGCGCTGGCGGAGCGGTTGGGCTCATGACCCTCCGCGAGAGCGCGCCGGGGAAGGTCAACCTCTGCCTGTTCGTCGGCGGGCGGCGCGAGTCCGATGGCCGTCACGAGCTGGTCTCGGTGATGGCGTCGGTGACGCTGGCCGACGAGCTGACGCTCGAGCTCGCCGACCGCGACGAGGTCGTCTGTGCGGGCGTCGACGGGCCCAACCTCGTGGAGGCGGCCGTCGAGGCGTTCCGCCGCGCGACGCAGTGGGCCCAGCCGGTGCGGATCACCGTGGTCAAGCGGGTGCCCGTGGCGGCGGGGATGGGCGGTGGCTCCGGGGACGCGGCCGCGGCGCTGCGTCTGCTGCGGCGGGCGTCCGAGCTCGGCGACGACGCGCTGCTGTCGCTGCTCGCCACCGCCCTGGGCGCCGACGTGCCGGCGCAGGTGCACCCCGGCCGCGTCCTGGCCACCGGCGCAGGCGAGCACGTCGATGCGCTCGGCCCGGGCGGGCCGCTGGGCGTCCTCGTCCTGCCGGCATCGGGCCCGCTGCCCACCGCCGACGTCTATCGCCGCTTCGACGAGCTCGGGCTTGCTCGCGGCGACGAGGACCTCGCCGCTCGCGCGGCCGCGGTCCGGTCGGCGCTCGACTCGGGCGACCTGCCCGACGACCTGCTCGTCAACGACCTCGAAGCCGCGGCCCGCGATCTCGAGCCGTCCATCGACGACGCCCTGACGGTCGCGCGCGAGGCCGGCGCCGACGTCGCGA
>DAINCW010000174.1:1489-5144 GCA_036732205.1 Solirubrobacteraceae bacterium
CCGTCGTCGGCCTGTTCCGCGGCGACGACGGGCCGGAGCGCGCCCGCGTGGCCGCCGCGCGCCTGGCCGGGGTCGGCGCCGTGGCCGCCGAGCCCACGGCGGTCGTCGACCACATCCGCCACAATCCTGGTGCGCAATGACCAACACGCAGACCACGATCGTCGTCGCCGCCGGATGCGGCCTCAGCGCGCTCAGCGCGTTCGCATGGTGGATCGTCGTCCCCGCGTGGACGTCGTACTCGCGCCCCTGGGAGCGCGTGGCCGCGACCTTCCTCACGCTCTACGTGCTGGCGGCGTTCATCGGCCTCGGCGTGGCCGGCGGCCTCGCGGTCGTCTGGTTCTGGGACCGCATCTCGCCCTGAGGGCGACGGTACCCTGGGCACATGCCCACGCCGGCGCAACGCACGTCGGCCGAGCTCGATCTCTCCGCGCTCGACGCCATCACCGAGGCGCTCGAGTCGGGCGCCGGCCTTCCCACCGTGGTGCGCGCGGCGTCGCGCGCGCTCGACGCCAGCCTGGCCGTGATCGACCGCTCGAGCGCCGTGCTCGCGGTCGCCGCCCGCTCTCCGGCCGACGAACGCGTGCTGCTCGGCGATGGGCCCGACGTCGTGCGTCACGAGCTGCGGCTCGCCGACGAGGCGGTGGGCCAGATGCGCGTGCGCGCGCGCTCCGAGCCGTCAGCCGGGCTGCTGAAGCTCGTCCTCACGCTGATCGGCGCCGAGGTCGAGCGCGTGCGCGGCCCGGAGCGGGCCTCCGAGGAGGCCATCGCCGCGTTCGTCGAGGCGGTCCTCGGGCGCGAGATCGCCGATCGCGAGGACCTCGTGGCGCGCGGGAAGGAGCTCGCGGTCGACGTGGAGGCGGGCGGCTGCGTGGTCGTCGCCCGCGCCCACCCGCTGGCACCCACCGAGGACGGCTGGCGCGAGCGGTTCCGCACGATCGCCGAGCGCGGCGCGCGCTCCGCGTCGCCGGGGAGCGTCGCGGTGCTCGCCGATACCCCGGACGCCCCCGGGGCCGAGGCGGCCCTGCTGCTGCCCGGCGCCGACGAGGCCGTCGGCCGTCGCGCGGCGGAGTCGGTGCTGCGCGAGCTCCAGGCGGCGCTCACGGGATTCGGCTTCGCGGTCGGGCGCAGCCGCGTCGCGAGCGATCCGCTCGACCTGCCGCGCGCGGCGAACGAGGCCCTGCTCGCGGCCAATGTCGCGGAGTCCAACGCCGAGCGGCCGGTGCTCGCGTTCGACGAGACGGGGGCCTACCGGCTGCTGCTCTCGGCGATGAGCGAGGACCCGGCCGAGCTCCAGCGCTTCTACGCCGAGACGGTCGAGCCGCTCGTCGCCTACGACGAGCAGTACGAGACCGATCTGATCAAGACGCTGGAGGCGTTCCTCGACGCCGACGGCAACGTCGCAGGCACGGCCCAGCGGCTGTTCACCCACCGCCACACGATCCGCTACCGCCTGGAGCGCGTGCGCGACCTCACCGGCCTCGACGTCGGCTCCACCGACGGGCGAGAGAAGCTGTCGCTCGGGCTGAAGGCCATGCGCGTGCTGGGCATCGCGGCGCCGAGCGGCCCCGCCAGCGAGGCCGGCAGCGAGGCGGGCCGGGTGCCGCGCGCGACGGGCCGCTGATGCGCCTCGGGATCGTCACCGGCTCCGGCACGTACGCGCTGCCGGGCTTCGAGGGCGCCGCCGAGCGCGAGATCGCGACGCGCTTCGGCGCGGTGTCGGTGACCGAGGGGCGCTTGGCCGGCGTCGAGGTGGTCCACGTCTCGCGCCACGAGGCGGGACACCTGCGGCTGTCGAGCGCGGTGCGCCACCAGGCCAACGTGTCGGCGCTCCAAGAGAGCGGTGTGGACGGCGTCGTCGCCGTGACCGTGTGCGGCGCCCTCGACCCGAACCTCGACCTCGGGACGCTGATCGTGTTCGACGACCTGCACTTCCTGGCCAACCGCCTGCCCGACGGCTCGGTGTGCACGCTGTGGACCGAGCCGGGGCAGCCGAAGCGGGGCCACTGGATCTACGACCTGCCGTTCTCCCAGCCGCTGCGCGAGGCGCTGATCGCGGGAGCGCGCGAGGCGGGCCACGCGGTGCGCGACGGGGGCTGCTACGGCCACGTCGACGGCCCGCGGTTCAACACGCGCACGGAGATCCGGATGCTGCGCCAGGCCGGCGTGACGGCCGTATCGCAGACGGCCGGCCCGGAGACGGTCCTATGTGGGGAGGCCGAGCTGCCGTATGCACTGATCGGCTACGCCACCGACTACGCCAACGGCGTGCCGGTGCAGCCCACGCCGGTCGAGAGGCTCGTCGAGCTCATCGGCGCGTCGACCGCGACGTTCGCGGCCACGCTCGCGGCTGCGGTGCCGAAGCTCGCGGACGCGGCGCTCGAGCCGGTCGGGACCCATTTCCGCTTCCACTGAGCTCGCCGTCCTCGTCATGGCCGAGGCGCCGCGCGTGGGGCGGGTCAAGCGCGCGTTCGAGGCGACGCTCGGCGCCGATGGGGCGGTGCGCCTGCACACCGCCCTCGTCCGGCGCGCCGGCCGCTGGGCGGATGCCGCGAGCGGCGGGCGCGTGTTCGTCGCGTTCGCCGGCGGCGACGCCGAGTCGGAGGGCGATGTCGCGGCGCTGATGCCCGCGGGCGCTCGGCTCTTTGCACAGCGCGGCGACGGCCGCGATCGCTTCGCCAACGCGTTCGCCGACGCCTGGGAGCAGCACCGTGGTCCGATCGCCGTCATCGGCACCGACCAGCCGGCGCTCGGAGCGCCGCATGCGTGGGGCGCGGCGGACGACCTGCGCGACGGCGTCGATGTCTGCTTCGGGCCGGCCACGGCGGGCGGCTGGTACCTGCTCGCGGCGGCACGGCCGCCCGACGCCGTCCTGGCGATCGAGCCGGGGCCAGAGGCGATCACGGCGGCGCTGCGCATCGCGGTGGAGTCGGGGCTGAGCATCGGCTGGCTGCGATCGGAGCGCGACCTGGAGACGCCCGCGGACGCCGCCGCCCTGCTCGCCGACCCGTGTGCGCCGGCCGACGTCGTAAAGGCGCTGCGCGGCTAGGCGTGCTACACCGACGGTTGTGGGGGCGACGCCGAGGCTGCTGATCTGCGAGGACGCACCGGGCTTCCAGCTGCTCGTGGCGACCGTGTTCAGCGACGCGGGCTTCGAGATCGCGGGAAGCGCGGCCACGTGGGACGAGGCGGAGACCCTGGCCCGCGACCTGCCTGACGTGGTCCTGCTCGACCTCTGGCTGCCGGAGTTCGACAAGGACGGCATCGCCAGGGTGCGCGCCGCCGCGCCAGATGCGTTGCTGGCGATCGTGTCGTCGCTGTCGCCCGAGCAGTCGACGGAGTACCTCGAGGGCGTCGACGGGATCGACATGGTCCTGTCGAAGCGAGCCGCCCCCGACGAGCTCGTCGCCGCGGTGAAGCAACGCCTGCAGGTGTAGCGGCCAGGACTGCGCGACAATGTCGCGCACTTTGCGGGGTGGTCTAGTTGGCCCAAGACACCGGGTTTTGGTCCCGGAAACCGCGGTTCGAACCCGCGCCCCGCAGTTCGCCGACCGCGTGCATGGGTTCGAACACTCGTCCTCAGGGCGGGTCTGTCCGCCCAGAATGCGAACATATGTTCCCAGTCGATCCGGATGGATATGGGAGTTGGGGTTTGGAT
>DAINCW010000175.1:0-5097 GCA_036732205.1 Solirubrobacteraceae bacterium
TTCTCTTCCATCTACGCCTCGCTCGCCACGGCCCTGGCGAACTGCTCCAGGTTGTCCTCCTCGAGGAGCTCGCGGCTCTCGGCGCCCGACAGCCGCAGACCGATGCCGAAGGGCGTGTCGGCGGCGAGGCGCCTGTCGAAGCTCGCGATGCCGGCCTCCTCGCTGGAGCGGTGCTTGCCGCCGACGTAGACGGCCGAGGCGGGATCGTCCCCGATCAGCACGGTCGCCAGCCCGGGCGGGCGACCGTGGCGCTCGGCGAACGCCGCGGCGCCTTCGGCGACCTCCGCGCGCACGCGCGCGGCAACCGCCCTGCCGTCGATGATGCTGGCCGCCATCGGAGGCTTGACCCTAGAGCCTCGGGCTGACAAGGCGGATACTGGTTTGCGGGTCATGCGCAGGGATGTCGCTGCTCTCCTCCTCGCCACCGCGCTGTCGTGCGCGGCGTTCGCCGTGCCCGCCCAGGGACGCGCGATCCTCGGCATCGGCGAGCAGAAGTACGGGATGTTCTCCGACTCGCGGTTCGAGTGGCTGGGAATTCGCCACGCGCGGCTCGCGGTCTCGTGGGACGTCCAGCTGCGCCACGACTGGGAGCGCGCATGGATCGGCAAGTGGCTGCGCGGCGCGAAGCGCGACGGCGTGGTGCCGCTCGTCGTCTTCGGCCACGACTGGACGGGCGCGCGGCGCAAGCTCCTGCCCAGCTCCGAGGCCTTCCGTCACGCGTTCCGCGCCTTCCGCGCGCGCTACCCGTGGGTGCGCGAGTACACGGCGTGGAACGAGGCCAACCACTGCTCCCAGCCGACGTGCCATCACCCCGAGGCGGCCGCGGCGTACTACGACGTGGTGCGCGACGAGTGCCCGTCGTGCACGGTCGTCGCCGCCGACGTGCTCGACCAGTCCAACATGGCGCCGTGGCTGCGCGCGTTCCAGCGCGCGGTGCGCCACCGCCCGGCGATCTGGGGGCTGCACAACTACCTCGACGCGAACCGCCTTCGCACGACCGGCACACGGCAGCTGCTGTCGCTCGTGCGCGGCGACGTGTGGTTCACCGAGACGGGCGGCGTCGTGCGGCGCACGCGCTACAAGGGCCAGGCGGCGTTCCCCGAGTCCCCCGAGCACGCGGCGAAGGCGACGACCTGGATCCTGCGCGTCGGCGACACGCACGCGCGCGTGAAGCGGATCTACATCTACCAGTGGAACGCGGACACGCTGACGCAGGCGTGGGACTCGGGACTGATCGATCCGTTCGGCCAGCACCGCCCGGCGTTCGAGGTGGTCGCACGCCACCAGGGCCGCGACCCGAGTCAGGCCCCGGCCGACCCCGCGTTCCAGAGCCCGCAGCCCGAGCCCGGACCGCAGCCGCAACCCGGGCCGGGGCCGCAGCCCCAGCCGCAACCGAAGCCACCGCCCACCTGCTTCCTGCAGCTCATCTGCCCACCGGGAGGCTGAGTCAGCGGCGGCTGATCGGCGCGTACTCGGCCATCAGCTTGCGCTCCGTGCCGTCCTTCGCGAAGCGGATGACGACGATCCCGCCCGGCTCGATGCCGGTGACGACGCCATCGCCGAACGCCGCGTGCACGACGTCCTCGCCCAGGCGGAAGTCGGTCCCGGTGGCATCCGGGGTCTCCACGCCCCCCGCGCGGCCCGTCGCCCACGACGTGACGCGCGCGAAGGCGGATGGCACGTCGTCGCGGCCCTCGCGGTCGGTGAGCTCGACCGGGACCTCGTCGAGGAAGCGACTGCGCAGGCCGTAGCTCTGGGCGCCGAAGATCGCGCGGCGGTGCGCGTACGTGAGGTACAGCTCGCGCTTGGCCCGCGTGATGCCGACGTAGCAGAGCCGGCGCTCCTCCTCGACGCCGCCCTCGTCCAGCGCGCGGGCGTGCGGGAACACGCCGTCCTCCATCCCGATGATGAACACGACGTCGTACTCCAAGCCCTTCGCGTTGTGCAGTGTCATCAGGGTCACGAGGCCCTCGTCGTCGCGCCGGCCATCGGCGTCGGCGACCAGCGCGATCTGCTGGAGGAAGGCGTCCAGCGTGTCGTTCTCCTCCTCGGCGCGGGCGTCGAACTCGCGGGCGACCTCGACGAGCTCCTGGAGGTTCTCGACGCGGCCCTGCGCCTCGATCGTGCGCTCGGCCTCCAGCGCCTCGAGATAGCCGGTCTCGTGCAGGACGGCCTCGAGCAGGTCGCCGACGGGCACCCCCTGCTCGGCGCGTGCGCGCAGGACGGCCATCGTCTCCATGAACCGGCCGAACGCCTTGATCGCGGCGGTGCCCAGCCCGGGCACGCTTCCCGGCTCCGCCGCCGCGTCCCACACGCTGATGCCCATCGTCTGCGCATGGGCGAACACGCGCGACAGCGACGTCTGGCCGATGCCGCGCCGGGGGCTGTTGGCCACGCGGCCGAAGGACACGACGTCCATCGGGTTGCCGAGCAGGATCAGGTAGGCGATCGCGTCCTTGACCTCGGCGCGCTCGTAGAACTTCGTCCCGCCGATGACCTGGTAGCCGATCTCGCGGCGCACGAGCGCGTCCTCGAGGACCCGGGACTGGGCGTTGGTCCGGTAGAAGACGGCGACGTCGGACTTGGGCACCCCCTCGTCGGACAGCCGCTCGACCTCCCCCACGACGAACCGCGCCTCGGCGTGCTCGTCGTCGAGGTCGCGGACATGGATGGGATCGCCCTCGCCGACCTCCGTCCAGAGGTTCTTGCCCATGCGTCCGCGGTTGTTCTTGATGACCGCGTTCGCGGCGTCGAGGACCATCTGGGTGGAGCGGTAGTTCTGCTCGAGCTTGATGACGTTGGCATCCGGGAATGAGTCCTGAAATTCCAGAATGTTGCGGATGTCGGCCTGTCTAAACGAAAAAATCGATTGGTCGTCGTCCCCTACGACCGCGAGGTTCCGGTGCTCTGCAGTGAGGAGTTGGAGCCACCGGTATTGCACCGGGTTGGTGTCCTGGTACTCGTCGACGAGCACGTGCCGAAACGCGTTGGCGTACTGCTCGCGCGCCTCCGGGAAGAGCTCGAACACGTTGACCGAGCGCACGAGCAGGTCGTCGAAGTCCATCGCGTTCATGCGCAGGAGCTCGGTCTCGTACAGCTCGAACGCGTCCGCCACCGTCTGCTCGAAGTAGGAGCCGATGAGCTGGCGGTAGGCCGCTGCGTCGCGCAGCTGGTTCTTCGCCGAGGAGATCTGCGACTGGATCGCCGCCGGGGTGAAGCGCTTGGTGTCGACGTCGAGGTCCACGAGGCAGCGCTTGACCAGCCGTCGCGAGTCCGCCTGGTCGTAGATCGTGAACTGGCGCGTGTAGCCCAGCCGCGGCGCCTCGGCGCGCAGCATTCGCGCACACGCCGCGTGGAAGGTCATCACCCACATCGCACGCGTCCGGCGGCCGAGCAGCAGCTCCACGCGCTCGCGCATCTCCTGCGCCGCCTTGTTGGTGAACGTGATCGCGAGGATCTCGTTCGGCTGGGCGCGCCCCGTGTGGATCAGCCAGGCGATGCGGTGGGTGAGCACCCGCGTCTTGCCCGAGCCCGCCCCCGCCAGGATCAGCAGCGGCCCCTCCTCGTGCGTCACCGCCTCGCGCTGCGGCGGGTTCAGGCCGCTCAGGAGCTGGTCGACGCGCTCAGTGGTCGTCTGATCGGGCACGACAGCCCAGGATAGGACCGGACGCGGCGGTCGTGAGCGGCACCGATCCATAGGCGGGCTGATCCATACGCTCCAGGGCCATGGCGCTCAGCGACGAGGTCCGCCGCCACGCCGCCGCGGTCGTCGCCGGGGCCCGGTCGGTGACGGTCGACGAGGCGGCGCTCGCGACTGTCGAGGGCGGCCCTCCGCCCGAGCTCGACCCCGTCCGTCACTTCCTCGAGGGCTCGGAGGCCGACGTCGCGACGTACATGCTGGTCATGGACACGATCAACTTCGGCTCGGGCTGGTTCCCGACGCTGCGCAAGCGCCCCAACGAGTCCGGCTACTTCACGGTGGCATGGGGCCTCACGGACCGCTTCCGCGCACACGGCCCGTGGACGAACCCCCAGCTGCGCGGCATGCGCGCGGAGGAGATCGCCGACACCGTGGGCCAGGCCCGCGACCACGAGCTCATGGCGCTCTTCGCCCAGGCGCTGCGCCAGCTCGGGACGTTCCTCGGCGACCGCTCGGCGCTGGACCTCGTCGCCGCCGCACGCGGGTCCGCCGAGCGCTTCGCGCAGGCGCTCGCCGCCGGGATGACGATGTACGCCGACGCGGGCTTCTTCAAGCGCGCGCAGATCGCGGCCAACGATCTCGCGCTCGCCGGAGTGGCGCGCTTCGGCGACCTGGACCGCCTGACGATCTTCGCCGACAACCTCGTCCCCCACGTGCTGCGCGTGGACGGGGTTCTGCGCTACGACGACCGGCTGGCCGCGCACATCGACGCGGGTCGCCTGCTGCGTCCCGGGCCGCAGGAGCACGAGATCCGTGCGGGCGCCGTCCACGCCTGTGCGCAGATCGCGCCGCGGCTGGGGCTGAGCGAGCCCGAGCTCGACAACCTGCTGTGGCACCGTGGCCAGGGCGAGCGCTACAAGGCGCTGCCGCGGCACCGCTGCCGGACGATCTATTACTGAGGCCCGAGCGTGGCGCCCGGGACCTGATCAGCCGCCGGCGGGGTTCGGGCCCTTCGACACCGGCCGCAGCGGGCGGACCTCGCCGGCGGGCTGCGCCCGCCCGCCCGACAGCTCGGAGATCGCCCGCTCCAGCGCGCCGATGCGACTCGCCAGCCCGGCGATGGCGTCGGCGATCGGGTCGGGCAGGTGGACCCAGTCGGCATCCGGGCCCTCCGGCCGGCGCCCCTCGACGCGGACGGGGTGGCCGGGGTTGCCCACGACCGTCGCGTTCGGCGGGACGTCGTGGATGACCACCGAGTTCGCGCCGATCTTCGCGCCGTGGCCGATGCGGATGGGGCCGAGCAGGTTGGCGCCCGAGCCAATCGTGACGTTGTCCTCCACCGTCGGGTGGCGCTTGCCGGTCGCAAAGCCGGTGCCGCCGAGCGTCACGCCCTGGTAGAGCGTGACGTCGTTGCCGATCTCCGCGGTCTCGCCGATGACGACGCCGGTGCCGTGGTC
>DAINCW010000176.1:0-4996 GCA_036732205.1 Solirubrobacteraceae bacterium
CCGAGCGTTCGCACACAAGGGTTGTCGAGGCGATGGCGGTCGCGATGCCCGAGGGCGCCTCGGGCCGCAGCCTGGCGCGGCTGGAGGGGCGCCACCGCAGCGGCGGGAACGCGCTGTTCAGCGCGTCGAACGCGGGGATGCCGGCGGCCAGCGTGCGCGGCAGCTCGTGGATGGCCGCCGACAGCTGGCTCTGGCGCACGGCGAACGCGTTGGCCGTCGTGTTGAAGTCCGTGATCAGCGACTGGAGCTGCGCCGGGTAGCGGTCCAGCGCCGCGGCGACCGTGCCGGAGCTCTTGATGTAGCCGGAGAGGTCGTGCTGGGCCGTGCCGAGCGTCGCCTGATTGACGATCGCGGAGTTCTTGTAGGCCGGCTCCCAGTACGGGATCGAGGCGTTGTAGCCGGCGGCGCCCGCGCCGGACAGGCCCTTGTTGAGCTCCTTCAACAGGATCTGGAGGTCGGCGCGCGTCGCGCTCTGGAGCGTCGTGAGGATCTGGTCGAGCTGCACCGGGGCGCGCGTCTGGTTGATCGGGATCGTGTCCCCGTCGTGGATCTGCGGCGCGCTCGGCGAGCCGGGCTGCACGTCGATGAAGAAGTTGCCCTCGAGGAAGATGCGGGGGCGGACCGCCACGGTCGCGTCCTTGTGGAGCGGCAGGCCCTTCTTGTCGATCCGCATGTCGACGACCGCCGCCTGCCCTCCGCCGCCGATGTGGTGGACGCCGGTGACCTTGCCGACGTTGACCCCGGCGATCCGCACGAACGCGTTCTTGCGGATGTTGTTCGCCGAGCGGAAGACCGCGTGCACCGTGTAGTGGTGCAGGAACGGCACGGACTTCGTGAAGCCGAAGTACGTCCCGATCGAGAGCAGCACGACCACGAGGGCGCCGGCCTGGAAGTGCGACATGCGCCGCTTCTGGTTGCGCCTCATGGCCGGATCACCTTCACGCCGATGCCGCCGGGCTCGACGGTGAACGTCTCGCCCTTCGGCAGGGTGTCGGGGTTCAGGCCGACGCCGCGACCGTTGCGGTCGAGCAGCTTGTAGCTCGGCCCGCTCTTGTAGTCGATGTGGCCCGGGTCGAGGACGACCTGGCTGTAGTCCTTGGCGTTGGGCTGACCGGCCTGGGCGTCGGTCAGGAACGGCGCCGCGCCGTGGACGTAGCCCTGCTGGCCCGCCTCGCAGTCGGCGGTGCCGTCGGGCATCATCGCGTGGCCGTAGTAGTTGCCGTGCAGGTACTCCGGCGCGCCGTCGTTGGGGTGCTGGCCGAGCCCGGCCGCCGGCTGCGTCGCGCCCATCGCGCCGACGTTGTTGGTCTGATGGTTGGGCGAGTTGAGCAGCGCCCGCTGCGCCTGGCCGGCCGCGGTCGGCGCGGTCTGGTGCTCGGCCGCGAGGGTCCAGAAGAAGTTCCACGAGTTGCAGACCGTCACGTACGGCCCGAGGAAGCGCAGCTGCGGCTGGAGGGTCGTCACCGTCGCGGTCAGGCCCCGCAGCGCGGCGTTGGTCTCGGGCGCGCTCGCCAGGTCGTACAGGGCGTTCAGCGCGCCCTGGAGCTTGGTGTTGAGCTGCGCGGAGCGGCGCACGATCGGCGTCCCGACCTCGAGCGCGCTGTTGATGACCGGCAGCGCCGGGCGCAGGTCGCCCGCGGCCGCGGCGAGGTCGCGCGAGAACGCGACGGTGTCGCGCAGGAAGGGGCGCTGGATCTGGAAGGCGTCGATCGACACCTGCTCGGTGGGCGGCGACTTGGAGATCGTGTCCTTGAGCGCCTGCGGATCCTCGCTGATCGCGTGGAACGTGTCGGCCATCGTCGTGAAGATCCGCGCCTGGATCTTCGCGACCGGCGCGATGGTGCTGACCGTGCGGTCCAGCGCACGGAAGAACCCGGGCAGGTTCGTGCGGCTGTCGCCGAGGTTGCTCATCACTGGCGCAAGGAGGCCGAACAGCCGTGGGGCGTAGCCGATGAACAGGTTGAGGTCCGCGCCGCGCCCGGCGAACGTGTTGCCGAAGCCGATGAGGTCGTTCGACGACGCCCTGCGCGTCTTGGCGTCGAACATCGAATAGACCTGATCGAGCTCGACCGGATAGCTGGCCTGCGCAGCCGGCAGCGTGGCGCCGTCGGGGAAGTCCTTCCGAGAGGTGCCCTTGTCGATCTCGACGTACTTCAGGCCGAGCGCCGATCGCGGCCGGATGATCACGCGCGTGTCGATCGGCACGGGCCCGGACTTCTGGTCGAGCTTGAGCTGGAGCCTGGCGCCGATTCGCCCGTCGGGCAGCTTCACGGGAATCATGTCGCTGACGACGCCGATGCGGTAGCCGCCCTCGCGGACCTCGTTGCCCTTGACCAGGTTCGCGCCGTTGGCGACGTAGACGTTGAGCTGCCGCGTCGGGACGAACGGCAGGCCGTTGTTCGCGTTGTACGCGAGGAAGACGGCCACGATCACCACGAGCGTGGTGACGGCCCCGACGAGCACGGGGTTGGCGACGATGGATGCGGAGCTGCGGCGCCTCATGAGCCCAGGAGGTAGTCGAGGAGGGACTGGTGGGTCGCGTTGTCGCTGGCGCGCAGGGCGGGGACCGCGGCGGTCACGCCGCCCGGCAGGTCCACCGCCGGCAGGTCGGGCTTGCGCGCGCCGCCGGGCAGGATCGCCGGCAGGCCCGGGATCGAGAGCAGGCCGCCCGAGCTGGGCGGGGTGGCTGCGGCCGCCGGCGCGCCCGCGCCGGCCTTGGGCGCGTTCGGGCCGCCGGCCTGGCGGTTGACCGCGCCTTGCGTGGTCAGGCCCTTGGCCCGCGCCGCCGCGGCCCCGCCGGGCGCGGTCGGGTCGGGCGCGTTGATGCCGGGCTGGATCGGGCCGAGCGCGGCCGAGCAGTCGGCGCGCTTCTGCTTGTTCGCGTCGCCCTTGACGGCCGCGGCGTCCGCGTAGCTCGAGCACTCGGCGCTCGGGAACGCGGCGATCGCGAGCAGGTGGACGTTCTGGTCGAAGATGTTCGTCGTCATCGTCTGGTCGAAGACGTACTGGAGAAGGGCCTCGAACCCGCTGTAGCCGGTCGGCGCGGGACGGCCGGTCTGCGCCACGGCGCGGGGGTCGTTCTCGATCGCGTGCGACGGGTCGTCGAGGTGCTGGAGGATGATCGCGAGGTTCTTGCCGAGCTCGGGCGCGCCCTGCGCGAACGCGTTGAGCTGGGCCACGGTCGGCGTCGCGGCGCGGACGGCCTTGTTGCCGGTCACCGCGGCCTTGCCGAGCGCCCTGATCGCGGGCCGCGACGCCTCGGCGAACGGGCCGAGGTCGCCGAAGAAGCGCGTGAGCTGCTTGGCGCTGAGGTCGAGGTTGTGGAACGCGAGACCCTGCGTGTCGGCGACGTCGCCGAGGTCCTTCATCGTCGGGCGCAGCTCCTGGAGGAAGCGCGGCAGCTTGTGGAATCCGGCGGCGATCGCGGTGCGGCGCTCGGCCGAGGCGGTCGCGGCGTTGCCGGCCTGGACGACCCAGCGCGCGACGTCCTTGCGGTTGCCGGCCAGGTCCCGCAGGACGGTGTCGGCGTTGACCGCGAGGTCCGCGAGCGTCTTGTTCTCGCCCGCCAGCTTCTTGAGCACCACGTCCGTCTCGCGAAGGGCCGGCACGGCCCGTTTCAGGGCGGCCTGGAGGTTCGCGCCGTTGCCAGCGACGCCGGCGCCGAGCTCGGAGATGATGATCCGCAGGCGCTGGCGCTGCGGAATGCGCATGATGTCGCCGACGAGGTCGGGCGGGACGGTCGACGCGGTGTGCGTGACCGGGATGACCTGCTTGGGGTCCCAGTTCTGGCGCGCGATGCCGGGCATGCAGTCCATGAAGTACTCGCCGATGAGCGACTGCGGACGGGTCTCGCAGTGGACGTCGCTGCGCAGCGAGCCGAACCCGTTCTTCGTGATCTCGAAGGAGACGAGCGCGCGGTGCGTCTTGCGGTCGATCTTCAGGCCGGTGATCTTCCCGGCGCGGACGCCGGCGATCTTCAGGTCGCCGCCCTCGATCATGCCGAACGCGTTGTCGAGCTCGACGGTGTACCTCGTGCCGGCCTTCGGCGACGACGCCGCACCGGCGACGAGCCAGAAGCCGGCCGCGGCGGCGCCGGCGAGCAGGATGGTCAGCGCGCGCTTCATGTCCCCGGCGGCACCTGGGACGCGTCACACGGGTAGTCGGGCGAGGGCTTGAGCGCCTTGCCCGTGCCGTTGCGCTCAGCGGCGCCCGGGCAGCGGTTGCGCTGGCCGAGCGTGGCGACCGCGCTGAAGGCGGAGTTGCGCAGGTCGGCGGGCACGGGCTGGAGCAGGCCGTTGACCAGGGCGAAGGCGTTGACGTGCGTGGCCGCGCGGCTCGCGCCGCCGAGCGCGTCGTAGAGGCCGGAGTGGCTGAAGTCGTCGAACCAGCCCGTGAGGTCGGTGGCGTACGGGCGGCCGTACGCCAGCTCGGGGGTCGCACCGGCGAGCGCCTTGACCGATGCCGGCAGCGCGCCCTCGCGCGACTTGCCGTTGGCCTGCACCGGCCCGATGGCGACATCGCGGACCGGCACGGCGCTGCGCGTGAGCTCGATGAGGTCGTTGTTGGGGCCGGCGAGCTTGATGAGACGGGAGAGGTCGTGCAGCGTCGGGCGCGCGTCGCGGGCCAGCGGGCGAAGCTCCGCGAAGAACGGCCGGAGCTTCTTCGCGACCGGCTTGGACTCGTTGACCAGCGGGGTCAGGTCGTCGAGCGTGCTGCGCAGGTTCACGAAGGTCGTGTTCGCCCGCCGCATGAAGGGCGGCAGCTCGTTGATCGCCCGCGCCAGGGACTGCTGCTGGCGGCCGATCGCCCCGGTGGTCGTCGCGAGGTGGTCGATGAGGCCGGCGAGGTCGTTGCGCCGGACGGCGATGTCGGTGACGAGCTTGCTGGAGGCGACGACGAAGCGCGCGAACAGCGGCGTGTCGTAGTTCAGCTCGCGGAAGAGGCGGCTCGTCGCGGCGAGCGACGGGTTGAGGTACAGCCAGCCCCGGTTGGCCTG
>DAINCW010000177.1:0-4922 GCA_036732205.1 Solirubrobacteraceae bacterium
GCTTGACGGCGTGCGGGCGACCGCCGAGCGAGGCGTCGCAGCCGGCCTGCCGCCGGCGCAGGCGGCACTGGCGCGGGGGATGGTGCTCGGCCAGGACGACGCCCTCGACCCGGATACGCGCGACGACTTCCGCCGCAGCGGGCTGGCGCACGTCCTGGCGGCAAGCGGCCAGAACGTCGCGCTGCTGGCCATCCTCGCCATGGCGATGCTCGCCGCGCTCGGGGCGGGCCGGCGTGTGCGCCTTGCCGGGGCGCTGGCGCTCGTCTGCCTCTACGTGCCGATCGCCGGAGCCGGCGCGTCCATCGTGCGGGCCGGCGTCATGGGCGCGGCGGGGCTGCTGGCGGGCCTCGCGGGCCGCCCATCGTCGCGCGCCTACGCGCTGCTCCTGGCCGCGGCCGTGACCCTGGCCCTCAACCCGAGGGCCGACGCCGACGTCGGCTGGCAGCTGTCGTTCGCGGCCGTGCTCGCGATGGCGCTGCTGACGCCTCGCTTCCGCGACGGGCTGGTCGCGCGCCGCGCCCCGCGCGCCGCGGCCGAGGTCCTCGCCGTGACCGCGGCGGCGACGCTCGGGACCGCGCCGCTGATGGCGGCCCACTTCGGTCGCGTGTCGCTCGTCTCCCTACCCGCCAACGCGGTGGCCGCGGCGGCCGTCGCGCCGATCGTGTGGCTCGGCACGATCGCCGCGTTCCTCGAGGAGGCGGGGCAGCCGTTCGCGGTCATTGCGCCGCTGGTCAACGCGCTGGCCGCGCCGCTGCTGGGCTTCGTCGCCGCCGTGGCGCACGCCGCCGCCGGCGCTCCCGCGGCGACGCTGCCGCTCGCCCTGGGCACGCCGCTCGCGCTGGCGGGCGCCTACGCCGGGCTGGGCATGCTGGTCGCCTCGCGCCGCGCGCGGCTGCTTGCGGTCGGCGCGGCCGGGCTCCTGCTCGGCATGGCGGCCTGGGCCGCCGCGCCCCCTCCGGCGCCGCCGCGCGACCTGACGGTGTCGTTCCTCGACATCGGCCAGGGCGACGCCACGCTGCTCCAGCACGGGTCCCACGCGATCCTCGTGGACACCGGCCCGCCGGGCGCCCCGCTCCTCGCTCGCCTGCGCGCGGCCGGTGCGCGCCGGCTCGACGTGCTGGTGCTCACGCACGCCCAGACCGACCACGAGGGCGAGGCCGCCGACGTCCTCGACCACGTGCCGGTCGGCGCGGTGCTCGACGGCGGCGACGGCGTCGTCTCGGTGGAGCGAGCGGCGATCGGCCGCGCCGAGGCGGCCCACGGCGTCCGGGTGATCACGCCCGACGCAGGCCAGGTGATCCACGCGGGCCCACTGCGTCTCGACGTCATATGGCCCCGGCGCGAGCCCGCGATCGACCACGCGGGAGCGGACCCCAACGCCCGCGCCATCGTTGCCCTCGCGCGCGACGGGCCGTTCTCGATGCTCCTGACCGCCGACGCCGAGTCCGACGTCACGGCGCCGCTGGCGCTCCCGAGCGTCGATGTCGTGAAGGTCGCCCACCACGGCAGCGCCGACCCCGGGCTGCCCGGCCTCCTGGCGCGCCTGCGCCCGTCGATCGCGGTGATCGAGGTCGGCGCGCACAACCCGTACGGACATCCGGCCCCGTCCACGCTGGCCGCCCTGCATGCCGTGCCCGAGGTCCTGCGCACCGATCGCGACGGCACGATCCGCGTCACCGTGCGCGGCGGCCGGATGACGGTCGGCACCGACCCCTAGCGGTCGGGCCCCAGCCCTAGACTCGCGGACGTGGCCGACCTCAAGCCCGCCTACCTGATCCACGGCGACGACCACACGCGCGTCGGCGAGCGCCGCGCCCGCCTGCGGGCGCTGGCCGAGGCCGCCGACGGGTCGAGCGGCGCGGAGGTGTTCGAGGGCGACGACGCGACGCCGGACGCCGTCGCCGCCGCGCTGAGCGCCATGACCTTCGCGACCGGCCGGCGCTTCGTGATCGTCGACGGCGTCGAGCGCTGGAAGGACACTGAGGTCGCCGCGGCGCTGGAGCCCGTGCTGCGGGCGATGCCGCCGGAGACCACCGTGGCCTTCTTCGCCCGCGAGGACGCCCGGGCCAAGGCCCCGGCCTCGCTGCACGCGGCTGTGCGGGCGGCGGGCGGCGACATCGCCGCGGAGGGCGCGGTGAAGCCGTGGGAGCTGCCGAAATGGGTGGCCGAGCAGGGTCGCCGCCAGGGGCTGAGATTCGAGCAGGGCGCGGCGCAGGCCCTCGTGGCGACCGTCGGCGAGCGGCCCGCGCGCCTGCTGCGCGAGCTCGAGGTGCTCGCGCTGGAGCACGGCGAGGGCACCACCCTGACCGTCGAGGCGATCGAGGAGCGGGCGAATGCGGCTGAGCGCAAGGCGTGGACGCTCGCCGACCGGCTCGTCGCACGCGACGGGCCCGGCGCCACCCGGGTCTATCTCGAGCTGCGCGCCCAGGGCGAGCGGACGGCCGGCCTGCTCTACGTGATGGCCCGGCGCCTGCGCGACGCCCTGGCGGTCGCCCAGCGTCTGGAGGCCGGCGAGCCCGTGGCCGAGGTCAGGCGGTCGCTGCGCATGCCCCCGAAGGCGGCCGAGCGCTTCGTCGCCGACGTCAAGGGCGTCGAGGCGAGCAGCCTGCGCGCCGCGCTTGCCGAGATCGCCGACCTCGAGGTCGCCACGCGCGGAGGCCTCGCGCTCGACGAGGACACGGCGACCCTTCGGGCGATCCTGCGGATCGCCTGAAGCGTTCCTAGCTGGTGGCGCTCTTGCGCAGCCGCGACGCGAGGGACTTCTTGCGCGCGCCGGTGTTGCGATGCATGGCCCCGCGCTTGACCGCCTTGTCGATCGTGCTGACCAGGCGGCGATGCTCCGTCTCGACGGCATCGGAGTCCTTGCCCTCGACCGCCGCCTGCAGGTTGCGGAAGTACGTCCGGACGGCGGAGGTGTAGCGGCGGTTCTCCAGCCGCTCGCGCTCTGAGCGCAGGATCCGCTTCTTCTGGGAGTGGATGTTGGCCATGACGGAAAAAGACCGCGGCTTGACTGGCCGCGGCGGGTTCTACGATAGCGCACCCGTGGCCGCCGAAAGCTCCGCGTCGGGGTCTGCCTCAGGCGCCTCCGGCGGCAGGCGGATCGCCCGCAACACCGCGATCTTCAGCCTGGCGACAGGGGCCTCGCGCATCGCCGGGCTCGTCCGCGAGATCGTCGCCTCGAGCTACTTCGCGACGAGCGGCGCCTTCTCGGCGTTCACGATCGCCTTCCAGGTCCCGAACCTCATCCGCAGCCTGTTCGCCGACGCGGCGCTCAGCGCCGCCTTCGTCCCGGTCTTCACCGAGATGCTCGAGCAGGGGCGCAAGCGCGAGGCGTTCCGCCTGGCCAGCACCCTGTTCTTCTCCATCCTGCTCGTGCTGGGCGCCATCACGGCGGCGTTCATCCTGGGCGCCGGCGTGATCATGCCGCTGTTCACCGGCGGCTTCGGGCACTCGCTGGACCACCTGACCGTCGGCCTCTCGCGCGTGCTGTTCCCGATCGTCGTGCTGCTCGGGATCAACGGCCTGCTCGTCGGGATCCTCAACGCGTACGACCACTTCTCGATCCCGGCGATCTCGCCGCTCGTCTGGAACTTCGTGATCCTCGTCGCGCTGATCGTCCTCAAGGGGCGGTTCCACGGCCAGAATCAGCTCTACGCCTACGCGATCGGCGTCCTGATCGGCACCGTGGTGCAGCTGGCCATGGTGATCCCGGTCCTCGCCCGCATCGGCTTTCGGATCGAATGGCACTTCGACTGGCGCGACGAGCGCGTGCGCCGCGTCTTCGCCCTGATGCTGCCCGTGACCATCGGCCTGGGCGTCATCAACTTCGACCTGCTCATCAACTCCACGCTGGGCTCGCTCGTGTCCAACCAGGCGCCGCGGGCCATCGACGCGGCGTTCCGCATCTACATGCTGCCCCAGGGGATGTTCAGCGTCGCACTGGCGACGGTGCTGTTCCCGGCCCTCAGTCGCCTGGCCGCCCGGCAGGACTTCGACGGGCTACGGGCGACGATGGCGTCGGGCGCCCGGCAGATCGCGATGCTCCTGCTGCCCGCCGCGGCGTTCACGCTCGTGCTCGCCACGCCCGTGGTCCGCCTCATCTACCAGCACGGCAAGTTCGGCCCGCACTCGACCGACCAGGTGTCGCTCGCGCTGTTCTGGTT
Organism: Solirubrobacteraceae bacterium; assembly: GCA_036732205.1. Taxonomy (GTDB): domain Bacteria; phylum Actinomycetota; class Thermoleophilia; order Solirubrobacterales; family Solirubrobacteraceae; genus VAWY01. Next base: position 4,164 of record DAINCW010000177.1, read on the forward strand.
CTCGTTCAGCCTGCCGTTCTCGGGCGTCAACCTGCTGCTCACACGGACGTTCTTCTCGCTGCAGCGCCCGTGGATCCCCACGGCGCTGGCCGGGGTGAACATGGTCGTCAACGCCGGGCTGAGCCTCGCCCTCTACAAGCCGTTCGGCATCGCCGGCCTGGTCATCGGCACGGCCGTGGGCAGCGCGGGCATGACGGCCATGCAGGCCTGGTACCTGCGCCAGGAGCTCGGCGGCGGCCTGGAGGGCCGGAAGACGGCGACCAGCCTGGCCGCGATCGTCTCGGCGTCGGCGCTGCTGGCCGTGTGCTCGTACATCGTGTGGGCGTCGGTGGACTACGTCCTGGGGCGCAGCACGCCCGCGCAGATCGTCTCGGTGGGGCTCGCTGGGGCCGCGGGGGTCGCCGTCTACGCCTGGTCGGTGCTGTGGATGCGGATGCCCGAGGCGGAGCAGATGCGGGGCCTGCTCCAGCCTCGCCTCGAACGCATGCGCCCCGGTCGCGCCCACGACTGAGCACGGCGCTGTGGCCTGAGCACAACCGGTCCCTACCCTTGGGACCGCCCATGGCCGCGCAGAGCCACATCCGCAACTTCTCGATCATCGCCCACATCGACCATGGGAAGTCGACGCTGGCCGATCGCATCCTCGAGCTGACGCACACGGTCGATCCGCGCGACATGCGCGCCCAGCTGCTCGACTCGATGGATCTCGAGCGCGAGCGCGGGATCACGATCAAGGCGCAGGCCGTGCGGGTCTTCTAC
>DAINCW010000178.1:0-4788 GCA_036732205.1 Solirubrobacteraceae bacterium
AGCAGAAGCTGCGCACCAAGGTCGAGGCCTTCCGGACCAAGAAGGAGGTCATCAAGGCCCAGTACTCGGCGGCCGAGGCGCAGGTCCAGATCTCCTCCGCAGCGACCGGGGTGGGCGAGGAGATGGCCGACGTCGGCATGGCCATGCAGCGCGCGCTGGACAAGACCGAGCAGATGAAGGCGCGGGCGGGCGCGGTCGAAGAGCTCGAGGCCGCCGGCACGTTCGAGGACCTCACCCAGCTCGGCGAGGGGGGCGACGACATCGACCGCCAGCTCAAGGAGCTCACGACGACGGGCGCGGTCGACGACGAGCTGTCGAAGATGAAGGCCGAGGTCGGGCCCGGCACGGGCGGCGCAGCCGGCCAGATCGAGCAGGGGAGCGGCTCGTGATCGTTCGCATCCTGACGGAAGGCCAGTACGACCTCCCGGACGACCTCTACGACGAGCTCAACTCGCTCGACAACCGCACCGTCACGGCGGTCGAGGCCTCCGACGAGGAGCTGTTCTACGACACCTTCAGGGCCCTGCTCGACCTCGTGCGCGACAAGGGCACGCCGCTGGCCGACGATGACCTGAGCGAGTCGTCCGTGATCCTCCCGCCGCCCGACCTCACGCTCGTCGAGGCCGAGGAGGAGTTCACCGGCGAAGGCCTGCTGCCCGACTGATGCGCCATCTCATCTCCATCTCGGCGGCGCTCGCGGCGGCGGCCCTGGTGCTGCCTGCCACCGCCGGGGCCGCCAGCCAGCAGAAGCAGGAGACTGCGTCGAGCGGCACGGTCTCGGCGACGCTCGACTACACCGTCGTCTCGAACTTCGAGGCGCGCAACGTGAAGCTGAGCATCACCCGCGCCGGCGCAGCCGCGCTGACCGACGACGTCTCTCGCGCGTGCGGGGAGTGCGACGGCTCCGTGCCGCTGGGCGTGGCCTCCGGGGAGCCCAACGGCTCGCTCACGGTCCGCGACCTCGACGGCGACGGCGAGCCGGAGGTGCTGGTCGACCTCTACACGGGCGGCGCGCACTGCTGCACCGTCTCCGTGCTGTACCACTTCGACGCCGCCAGCGGGAAGTACACCCGGATCGTGCACCGCTGGGGCGACCCGGCCTACCGGCTGAGCGACCTCGACGGCGACGGCAAGCCCGAGTTCCTGACCTCAGACGACCGGTTCGCGTACTCGTTCTGCGCCTACGCCTGCTCGGCGTTGCCCGGCGTCGTCCTGCGCTACCAGGGCGGGCGCCTCGTCGACGTCACGAAGACCTACCCCGACCGCATCCGCAAGGAGGCGGCGTCGCTGCTGGCGGGCTACAACGACGCGCGCAAGAGCAAGACCGTGCGCTTCGAGGGGAAGGGCATCCTGCCGGCCTACTGCGCGGACGAGTACCTGCTGGGCAGGGGATCGGCCTGCCAGAAGCTGCTCCGGGCCGCGCTCAAGCGCGGGGACCTCGCGGCCTCGGGGGCCGACCTCGCGCCCAGCGGCAAGAAGTACGTCACCGCGCTGAACGCGTTCCTGCGGAAGCTGCGCTACCGCTAGATCGGGACGCCCCAGAGCGGGAACCAGCGCTCCAGCTCGGGTTCGAGCGGCAGCTCGGGGCCGATCATGGCCTTGACCTGCAGCTCGCGCTCGACGGAGCGCTGCTGCTCCCCTTCGGCGGGGGCGAACGGGTACCAGGCGCCCCGCTTGACGTTGTAGATCAGGTAGAGCGGGCGCTTCTGCGCGTCCTCGAAGCCGAACACGGCGGCCAGGACGCGGTCGCCGTAGCCGCCGGCCTCCAGCGCCTCCTTGACGGCGTTGACGCCCACGACGAGGTCCTCGACGTCGGGGTCGCGCAGGACCATCCACCTGTAGTCGTAGCTGTCGTCTTTGAGCTCGACCTGCGTGCCGGTCTCCGCGCCGGTCGCGCGGACGAGCTCCTCGGTGTCGCGCGCGACCTGGTCGAAATCCGCGGTGGCCAGCGGCTGGAAGACGATGGCGCCCACGCCGCGCGAGGTGATCTCGTGCGACGTCTGGAGCGTCACATAGGCGGTCGTCAGTGCGAAGAGGCGGTCCGCCTTGGCCGGCCCAGCGACCTTGCGACGGCCCAGCAGCGTGTCGAACAGGCCCATCAGGCGGCGAGCCGCGTGTCCTGAAGCTGGCTCTCCAGGCGCGCCAGACGGGCGATGCGCTGCTCGACGGGCGGGTGGGTCGAGAACAGGTTGACGAGCGACGCCTTCGTGCTCGCCGGGATGATGAAGAAGGCGTTCATGCCCTGCGCCGCGCGCAGGTCCTGCTGGGGGACGCGCTGCATCTGCCCCGAGATCTTCAGCAGCGCCGAGCTCAGCGCGCTCGGCCGGCCGGTCAGCACCGCGGCGCCGCGGTCGGCCGCGAACTCGCGGTAGCGCGAGAGCGCCTGCATCAGGAAGAACGAGATGACGTAGACCAGCAGCGCGACGAGGATGATCGGGAGTGCGCCGCCCTCGTCGTCGTCGCCATCGCCGCCGAAGCCGAACCCGAAGAACCCGAGGTTGAGGATCAGCGAGGCGATCGACGCGAAGAAGCTCGCGATCGTCATGACCATCACGTCGCGGTTGATGACGTGGGTGAGCTCGTGGGCGAGCACGCCCTCCAGCTCCGCGGGTTCGAGCAGATCGAGGATCCCGGTGGTCGCGCAGACGGTCGCGGACTTCGGCGAGCGGCCCATGGCGAAGGCGTTGGGCATCGAGGTCTGGGCGACGGCGACCTTCGGCTTGGGCAGGTCGGCCTGGACGCAGAGGCGCTCGATCATCGCGTGCAGCTCCGGCGCCTGCTGCGGAGTGACGTGGTGTGCGCCCGCGGCCGCCAGCGCGATCTTGTCCGACGTGAAGATCTGGAAGAAGAACAGGCCGGCGCCGACGGCGATGATGACGACGGCGCTGGCGCCCGAGGCGAACAGGGCCCCGAGCAGCACGACGTAGATCGCGCCGAGGAGGAACAGCGTGATGAGCATCCGGGTCTGGAGCCCGGTGTCCCTGCCGAAGACGGAGCGCTTGGAGGCCATGCCCCCAGTCTAGGAGACCGGCTCAACGGTCCCTGCTGGCCGTAGGCCGCACCTCGCTGGGGCATACCCTTCGCGGCCGTGCGCCCGGAGATCCACGTCCTCGGCATTTCGATCAAGACGTTCGGCCTGTGCTTCGCCGGGGCTTTCCTCGCCGCCGGCGGTGTGCTCGCCCGGCGGCTGCGCGAGCTGGGCAAGCCGATCGACTGGGCCTACGAGATCGTCTTCGCGGGGCTGATCGGGGGTTTCATCGGGTCGCGCGCCTACTTCCTCGTCCAGCACCCCGACAAGTTCAACCTGCACGGGATCTTCTCCCCCACAGGGCTCGTCTGGTACGGCGGCGTCATCGGCGGGGCGATCGGCGTGTGCGCCTGGGCGCATCGCCGCGGGATGCTCGGGCTGGCGTTGCTCGACCTCACCTGCGTCCCGCTCGCGCTTGGGTACGCGATCGGCCGCGTCGGCTGCCAGGTGTCGGGCGACGGCGACTACGGCATCCACACGTCGCTGCCGTGGGGCATGGCGTATCCGCACGGCACGGTCCCGACGACCCAGCACGTCCACCCGACGCCGATCTACGAGACGGTGACGATCGGCCTCCTGACATGGCTGATGTGGCGCTGGCGCGACCGCTTCCGCCCCGGTGTGCTGTTCGCGATCTACCTCATCGGCAGCGGGGTCGAGCGCCTGGCGGTCGAGTTCATCCGTCGCAACGCCGAGACCTTCGCCGGGCTGACGACGCCGCAGCTGGAGTCGATCGCGATCATGACCGCCGGCGCCGTATGGCTCGCCCTCGTGGCGCGGCGATCGGGCTCGCTGCGCCCGACGCCGGCATAGCGGAGCGATTCCCGCGCCGCGTTCGCGGTGGTGGTCGTTCGCGTAGCGCGGGTGAGCGCCCCTGCGGGCGCGACGAACGGCGGGCTTTGAGGGAGCGAGCAGCGGGGTGCGGCTGCCGCGATGACGGGGTTCTGGGCGCAATTGGTGCCTGGGGGTCGCATACCAACCCTTAGATACCAATCGCGCGGACTTCACCCTGCGCGGGGCGCCGTTTCGGTGCCATAACACCGAAAACGCGCCCCACCAAGCAACTCCATCCCCCGAAGCTGCCGTTCGTCGTGCCCGAAAGGGCGCTCACCCACCTCGCGCGGCGGGCCGCCCGCTAGGCCTAGCGGGCCAGCGCCTTCGCAAGCCAGCGCAGCGCCTCGCCCTGAAGCTCGCCGTCGTGCTGGATCGACCGGTGGTGGCCGCCGGGGACGGCGATGATCTTGGAGCCGGGCACTGCGGCGTGCAGCTCGCGCGAGTGCTCCACCGGCACGGACTCGTCGCCTTCGGCGTGCATCAGCAGCAGCTTGGCGCGCAGCTCGCGCGCCGCGTCCATGTCGTCGTGCGCCTGGATGAACGCCTCCAAGCGCTCGGCGTCCGCGCGGAAGTCGTAGCGCTGGTTGCGCAGGGCGCGCAGCATTCCCTCAGCCGGGGCCGGGCAGATCGCGATGACCGCGTCCGCGTCGGCCGCGTCGGCGCAAACGATCGCCAAATAGCCGCCCATGGACGACCCGCGCAAGGCCAGCGGGGCGTCCGGCAGCAGGCCGGCCATCGCCCGCACGTCCTCGACCGCACGGTCGTCCAGCGCCCCCTCGCTCTCGCCGTGACCGCGGGCGTCGAACGCCACCGCGGCGAAGCCGGCGCGCAGCGCGTTGCGGGCGAAGTCGTAGTGCGACTCCTTGGCCGAGCCCGCGCCGTGGAGGATCACGATCGATCCCAGCGGCGCGCGGTCGGGCAGGAAG
>DAINCW010000179.1:0-4739 GCA_036732205.1 Solirubrobacteraceae bacterium
CGGCCGCGCTGCCGGCTGAGTCGAACGACGCCGCGCTCGCCAACCTGCCGCGGCAGCCCCGCTAGCCGATCAGGTCGCTGCCGAGCCAGACGACGAGTCCGACGACCAACACGGCGATCAGGACGCCGGCGAGGATCCGCAGCGGGGCGTCGACCCCCGCTCCGGGCTCCGCCGGCGCGATGTCGGCCGACAGGAGCACGTCGTGTGCGACCTCGACGCCGGACGTCGGCACGAGGATGTCGCGCGGACCCGCCGCGAGGAAGTCCGGGACGTCGAACCCGGCGGCGCGCCGCAGGGTCGACGGCACGCCCTCCTCGAGCAGCATGCCCTGGATGAACTCGGCCTCGGCCTGGTTGTGAGCGCCCGCGACGCGCACGAGGTCGCCCTCGGCCAGCTGGGGCTTGATCTTGCGCGCGCGCTCGTGGCGCTCGGTGATCGGCTGCTGCTGCGCCAGCGCCGAGGAGTAGACCAGCGGCATCTTGCAGCTCGGGCAGAAGCGCTCGTCCAGGCTGTAGTGCCGGGCGCAGCTCGGGCAGACGAGCGGGGTGCTAGAGCTCGGTGACCGTTCCGTCATCGATGGTGTAGGTGCGCACGACCGCCTCGTCGTCGCTCAGCCCGACGATGACCCACCGCAGTCCCGGCCAGCCGGCGGCGAAGTTGATGTCGGTCTGCGACGGATAGGGCTCCGTGCGAGTGTGGGAGTGGTAGATCGCGCCGAGCTCGTGCCCCGCGGACTCGAACTCGTCGAGCACGCCCAGCAGCTCCTTGCCGTCGACCTCGAAGCGCAACGGGCTGGCGGCGAGGTTCGTCGCGCGGCGGACGGCAACGGCGTGCCCATCGACGCTCGCGACCATGCCGCAGCACTCGTTCGGCGCCTCCTCGCGGGAGTGCGCGACCATCTCCTCGATCAGCTCGGGTGCGATCTCCATGACCGCTCCGAGCCTACCGACGAGCTAGCCCTCGCCCTTCGGGAGGCCGGGCGTGTCGTCGTCGTCGTGGTCGTGGTCGCCCGAGAGGGATTCCTTGAACTCACGCATTCCGCGGCCGATGGAGCGGCCGACCTCGGGCAGCTTCTTCGGGCCCAGGACGATCAGGGCGATCACGAGGACGACGACGAGCTCCAGCGGTCCGATCGATCCAGGCATCAGTGGTCTCTTCCGTGACGGGCGATGCTCACAGGGTAGTCGCGCTCAGCGACCCTGCGCCAGTTCCAGCGCGGCGAGGTGCTGGCCGTGACCGCCGACGATCGTCCCAAGCTGCTGGAGCCACCGTGGGAGCGTGAGGGCGCGCAGGGCGTCCTCGTAGCTGCGCAGCATCCGCCGCTCGAGGTCGATGGCGTGCGTCAGCACGTCGGCGGCAGTGCGCGGTGAGACGGCCGCGCCGCCCGTGCTGGGCGCGGCTGCGCCCAACTCGGCCAGCAGCGCAGCGTGCGCCGCCGAGTTGGCGCCGAGGCGGCGCATGAGGGCGCGACTCCTCGCGTCCAGGACCGACCCGGCGGCGTACGCGGCGTACGTGGTCGCCGCCGCGCGCTCCAGCGTGGCCAGCCCGCCCAGGATCGCCTGATCGCTCACGCCTGCCCCACCACGAAGGGCGCAGGTGAGACCGGGCGCCCGCGGAGGTGGTCGAGCGCCACGAGGTGCCCGCCCTCGTCGGCCAGGATCCCGCCGACGATGCCCCGCGCCTGCGAGCTCGTCAGCTTGGGCAGCGCGTCGAGGTAGGCGGCGATGATCTGCTGCTCGCGGCGCTCGAGGGCATCCAAAGCTCCGCCGAGCGTTGCCCTGTCCGCCGGGAGCGCGACCTCGGTCTCGGTCGGGACGTGCCGACCGAGCGCACGCACCTGCCTGCTGAGCGATGACGCATGCGCGTCCTCCTGCGCGGCGATCTGCCGAGCCGTCCGGCGCGCGTGGCCGTGGGCAACGAGCGCGGCCGCCGTCCAGGCCGACGAGAGCCTGCGCTCGAATGCGATCAGCTCCCGCAGCACGAGCGCGTCGGCGTCGCGCGCCTCCTGGTCCTCGTTGACGGCCTGGTCGGAGCGCAGGCGCGCCGCATCGGTCTTCTGGCCGCAGCCCGCCAGCGCAGCGCCGGCCAGCGCGAGCCCGCCCGCGGCCAGCAGCCCCCGGCGCGACAGCCCGTCGGCACTCACCACCAGACGGTGGCGTCCAGGTTCTCGATCTCGTCCACGGGCCGCGTGTAGATGCCCGAGGACAGGTACTTCCAGCCGTCGTCGGCCACGAGGAAGACGACGTTGCCCTCGTCGAGCTCGGAGGCGATGCGCACGGCGACCCGCGCGATCGCACCGGAGGAGACGCCCGCGAAGAGGCCCTCCTCGTCGAGGAGCTTGCGCGTCCAGATGATCGCGTCGCGGTTGGTGACGAAGATCTTCCGGTCCAGCAGGGACAGGTCGATGATCGGCGGGATGAAGCCGTCGTCGAGCGAGCGCAGCCCCTGTACGGGCTCGCCCTGCATCGGCTCGGCCGCAACGATCTTCACCGCGTCGCCGAGCTCCTCCTTCAGGCGCCGGCCATTGCCCATGAGGGTGCCCCCGGTGCCGAGGCCCGCGACGAACGCCGCCACCTCGTCGAGCTCCTCGAGGATCTCGAGCGCCGTGCCGTTGTAGTGCGCGCGCGGGTTGGCCTCGTTCCCGTACTGGTAGGGCATGTGATACGCCGGGTTGCCCTCGGCCATCTCTAGCGCCTTGGCCACCGCGCCGTTGGAGCCCTGGTCGCCCGGCGAGTAGGTGATCTTCGCCCCATACATCTCGAGCAGCTGCGTGCGCTCGGGCGTGACGTTGGCGGGCATGACGACCTCGAGCGGGTAGCCCTTGCGCGAGCAGATCATGGCCAGCGAGATGCCGGTGTTGCCCGACGTCGGCTCCAAGATGGTCACGCCGGGGCCGATGGCGCCCTTCTCCTCGGCGTCCTCGATGAGCGCGCGCGCCACGCGGTCCTTCACCGAGCCGGTCGGGTTGGCGGACTCGAGCTTGGCCCAGATGCGGACCCCGGGCTTCGGGCTCAGGCGCCGGAGCTCGACGAGTGGCGTGTTGCCGATCGCCTGGACGATGTCGCCGTAGCGGCCACCACACGGCCGGTTGCGCATGGCGGGCGCGCCCATTGCTTCACGAAGTATAGCGGGGGGGCGTCCGGCCGAATCTCGGACGTTTTCTCCCGTCTGCTAGCGCGCCCCGCCCGCCATGGCGGGCAGGATCACGAGCACGTCGCCCTCGCCGACGGAGGTGTCCAGGCCGTCCAGCACCCGCACGTCCTCGTCGTTGAGGTAGACGTTGACGTAGCGGTTGAGCTCGCCGCCCTCGCCGAAGAGCTGGCCCTCGGTGGCCGGATGCGACTGGGCGAGCGAGTGCAGCACGTCGCCGACACTGCCGCCGTCGGCGCTGACCTCCTTCTCACCGTCGGTGGAAGGGCGCAGCACGGGTGGGATGCGAACGGTCGCCATTGCAGCCGCGGCAGCCTAGCCCGCGGCGGCGCAGAACGCCTCGTAGTCCGGGAAGACGCCCATCTCCTCGTCGGTGATGTCCTCCGGATCGCGCGAGCAGATCGGGCACTCCGGGTCGCGACGGACCTTCAGCTCGGTGAACGTCGCGCCCAGCGCCTCGTAGAGCAGCAGGCGGCCGATGAGGGGCTCGCCGGCGCCGACGATCAGCTTCACGACCTCGGTCGCCTGGAGCAGGCCCATCGTCCCGGGCAGCACGCCCAGCACGCCGTTGGCGCCGCAGCTCGGCGCGAGCTCCGCCGGCGGCGGCACGGGATAGAGGCAGCGGTAGCACGGGCCGTCATACGGGGCGAAGACCGAGAGCTGGCCGTCGAAGCCGAGGATCGACGCCGACACGACCGGGATCCGCAGGCGGACCGTCGCGTCGTTGAGCAGGTAGCGCGTCGGGAAGTTGTCCAGACCGTCGACGATCACGTCCCAGGGCTCGGCCTCCAGGACCTCCATGATGTTGGAGGAGTCGAGGCGCATCTCGAACTTGCGCACCGCGACGTCGGGGTTCAGCGCGTTGATCGTCGCCTCGGCGGAGTCGACCTTCGAGACGCCCACGCGGTCGGTCGTGTGGATGACCTGGCGCTGGAGGTTGGAGAGGTCGACGACGTCGTTGTCGATGATCCCGAGCGTGCCGACGCCGGCCGCGGCGAGGTACAGCGCGGTCGGGGAGCCCAGCCCACCGGCGCCCAGCAGCAGCACCTTGGCGTCAAGGAGCTTCTGCTGGCCCTCGGGACCGATCTCGGGGAGCAGGAAGTGGCGCGAGTAGCGGTCGCGCTGCTCGGCCGTGAACGCCCTGGGGACCTCGACCTCGTAGCCGCGGTCCTTCCAGAGCGTGATCCCGCCGGTCATCGACTCGACGTTCTCGTAGCCAAGCTCGTCGCGCAGCGTCTTGGCCGCCAGCGCCGAGCGGTTGCCCGACTGGCAATAGAGGATCACTCGCTGTGAGCGGTCCGAGACCGCGCCGTCGATGCGCTGCTCGAGGTAGCCGCGGGGGACGTGCACGGCGCCCGGCAGGTGGCCGGACTCCCACTCGAGCGTCTCGCGGACGTCGATGAGGGCGACGCCGCTGCCGTTCCCGTTGAGCGCGTGGACCGCGCCGGGATCGACCTCGTCGATCTGCTGCTTGACCTGTCGGATGTAGTCGGCGCCGGAGGGCATGCTTCAGAAAGTATAGCGGGGTCGCCGGGGTGGCGGCCGCGAGCGCCGTGGCACGATGACAGACGTGCCACGCCGAGTCGTCG
>DAINCW010000180.1:0-2113 GCA_036732205.1 Solirubrobacteraceae bacterium
CCGCGCCGGTGCCGACCATCCTCACGCTGTAGTCGCCCGCCGGGGCGACGATCGTCACCGGCCCGCCGCCCGGCGCGCGCTCCGTGAACCCGGTGCCGACGACGGGCCTGCCCTTCGCGTCGTAGCCCACCGCGCTCTTCGGATCGCCCTTGGGCACGAGCTGAACGCCGACCGGCGAGTGAACGGTCACCGCGACCGGCCCGTTGCGATCCGCCGCCACGCACTGGCTGTAGTAGCGCGACGCGCCGATCCGGCCCGCGCTGTCCGTGGTGCCGGGCGGCGGCGGGTACGGCATGCCGAAGTACGCGAGGCCCTCGCTCGGTCCGGGGGTGATGCTGCCCGCGATCGGCTGCCCGTGGGCCGCCGTCCAGTCGGTCAGCGTCGGCATCTTGTCCTGCAGCGGGGTGTAGACGCCGTGCGGATAGAGGTTCAGGACGCTCTGGGGCGTCGTGTCCCACACGGCGGCGGCCGCTCCCAACGACAGGACCTGCTCGCGCGGCGTGCCGCCCGGGTAGAAGACGATGGCGCCGGTGCCGTCCGCCGAGTGGATCGGCGCGAACTCCACCCCGGACGGGAAGAGCGCGCTCTTGTCGATGGTCCAGTCCCACTTGAGGTAGGAGAGGAACGCCAGCGCCGTCTGCTGGGCCTTCGCGTCGTTGATGGCGGCGCCGTAGGTCAGCAGGCCGTCGCTGCGGCCGTTGACCCGCGTGAGCGCCGCCTTGAGGTCGCGCTCGATCGCGGAGCGATCCACGGCCCCGGGGCCGCCGGACACGTTCAGCGAAGCGGTGCTGTGCTCGCTGGCCTTCACGGAGTCGGGCACGTCCGCGGTGACCGGCCACGCCAGGCCCGGCGTCGTGCCGTACATCACCGTCTGCTTGATCTGACCCGCCGCGTCGGTGATGCGCGTGAAGTCGCCGCCGATCGGCGCGCCCGACGGCAGCGTGTCCGGGTAGGCGCGGCCACTGGGCGAGCACACGAGGGCCAGCGGCGGGAATGCGATGCTCGGCGGCGAGAAGCTGATCTTCGAGTTGTCGACCGGCACGTTCGCGACGTTCGTGTCGGTCAGCAGCATGGTCGAGCCGCTCAGGCCGGTCGGGTCGACGCCCGTCGGGTCGAAGGTCAGGTGGAGCACCTGGCCGGAGTCGCCCGTGAAGTCGGCGACGCGGTCCTTGTTGAGGTTTACCCTGCAGAAGTCGCCGGCGGACGCGCAGTCGTTGGAGGCCTTCGCGGCGAAGGCGACGCCGTTGCGCCCGATCGGAGTCACGTTGTAGTGGCCCCTGTCGAGGATCGCGTTGTACGCGCCGGTGGCGTCGGTCTTGAGGCGGGCGCCCTTGCCCCCGCCCGCGACATGGACGTCGACACCCGGGATCGGCTTGCCGTTGGCGTCGAGCACGTGGCCGGACACCGCGTACTTGCCGCTGCCCACGATCGCGAAGTAGTCCTTCGAGATGCCGGTGCCCTGATCGTTGGTGATGCCGACCGTGACGATCTCCCACGGCACCGTGGGCACGTTCTTGGGCACCTTCCACTGGCACGTCGAGTCCTCCGGGCCGCAGGAGTTCGCGCCGAGCTTCTCGTTGAAGGTCCGCGACGGCGTGGCGAGGCTAGGCCACTGGATCGGGCACGTGGTCTGGCCGCCCATGCCGTCGTTGCGCGAGCAGGTCCGCGCGACGGTGCCGGTGATCACGTCGCCGGCGTGCGCGATGTGCGGCGACAGGTGGAACGTGCCCAGGCGCGTCTGCGTCGTGCACGTGGAGTCGGCGTAGTCCTTGCCGACGGCGCCGCAGTCCTGCGGCTCCGGCCCGAACGTCGTGATGTCCTGGGCGCCGGCCGCAGCGGCCCACGCAAGGGAGGCCGCGACCGCCGCGAGGCAGGCCAACCATGCCGGGGGACGCATGGTGCGAGAATATCCGCGGCGCTCGGTGCGGCGCAAACGGTCCGCGCTACGCGGCTGGGAGCACGCGCGGCAGGGCCTCGCGCATCCGATCGCGCAGGCCCGTGACCTCAGGATCCGGGCCGAGCGCCAGCGCGCGGTCGCACGCGGCCAGGCAGTCGGTCACGCGGTCGGTCCGGGCCAGCGCGTGCGCGTAGCGCGCCCACGCGTCGGCGTCCT
>DAINCW010000180.1:2123-3473 GCA_036732205.1 Solirubrobacteraceae bacterium
CGGCGTCCTCCGGCGCGAGCATCGTCGCCTGCTCGCATGCCGTCACCTCGCCGCCGACGTCGCCGGCGAGGTCGAGCGCGAGCGCGAGGTCGAGCAGGCCCTCGACGCTCGGGCCCAGCCGGCGCGCGTGCTCCAGAGCCGCGAGGGCCGCCTCGCGGTCCATCAGGCGCAGCCGCAGGCGCCCGACGCGCTCCCACGCGTCCGCATCGGCGGGCGCGCGCGTGGCCGCGCGGTCCGCCGCCTCCGCGGCGAGGTCGATCGCGCCCATGTCCTCGTAGATCCGGGCGGCGAAGCGATGCGGGGTCGGGCGCTCGCCCTCGACGCGCGCCCAGTCGCGCACCGCGCGGCCTGCGGCGTTGAGGTCGCCGCCCTGCCAGAAGGCGAGGGTCATCAGCCGCAGCACGGCCGCGTTCATCGGCTCGGCGTCGCGGGCGTACACCAGGCGCTTGGCCGCCAGCGGGTAGTTGCCCTCGGCCATCGCGTGCTGCGCGGCGGTCATGAAGCGCTGCACTCGCTCGGCGCCGGGATCCGGCGTGGAGAAGTCGACGAACTGGAGCGAGCCCGCGGGCACGGTGCGCACGCCGGGCGAGAACTTCACGCGAGCCCACTGCTGGACGTTGTCGCCGCCGCCCGTGAAGTAGATGCCGGTCACCGACCCCACGCCCCACTCAGGGTAGGACAGGCAGCGGGCGTACCGGTGGACGACGGAGTGGTCCGGCGTGCGGCTGCCGAAGGGGTCGTTCTGCTGGCGGTCCTTGGCGTGCTCGCGCGCGCGCTGCTCGGCCTCGTAGGCCTGGCGGCCCGCCTCCGCGCGCGCGGCGCGCGCCGCCGCGGCGCTGACCTTGACGGCGTTGCGCGACACGCGCCCGCCGCGCAAGCCCTCGGCGAGCCGCTCGAGCTGGTCGGCGGCGTCGTTGATCGCCTGGAGGTGGCGCTCGTGCTCGAACTGCTTGCCGGGCGGCGCGAGATCCGGATGCCAGATCTTCGCGAGGCGGCGGCGGGCGAGCTGGACCTCGCGCTTGCCGAACGGAGCTTCCAGCTCCAGGAGCAGGATCCCCTGCTCGATGTCGAGGACGTGTGCCACCACCATTCAGGCTAGCTGGGGGCGTGGTGGTCTGCCGTGAGGCGGTGGTGAGCGCCCATTCGGGCGCGACGAACAGCTCTTCGAAGGGGAAGCGAGGTCGTGCAAGTCGCCAATCGCCGCGCCCGGGCGCGGAGTTGTCGGGAAATGCACCTCATGGGCGCACAAGCCGACAATCGCGGCCCAGGCCGCCGCGATTTGACGACTTTTATCACCGCCGCGAAGCCTCCCTCCCCCTCGTAAGCCGCCGTTCGTCGCGCCCGAATGGG
>DAINCW010000180.1:3483-4699 GCA_036732205.1 Solirubrobacteraceae bacterium
ACGGTCGTGATCGCGGGCTCGCTATTTGTCGCGCTCACGGCCCACGGCGCATTCTGTCCCGTGGCGACAAGCCGCGTTACACGTCGTACCGTTCGGCCGTGCTCGTGGAGGTCCTCACCGACTACCTCGAGGGCGCCCTGCCCGAGCGCGACCGGCGGCGCCTGGAGGCGCACCTCGCCGGGTGCCCGCTGTGCACCGAGTACGTCGAGCAGTTCCGGGCCGTGATCGTCGCGAGCGGCCGGCTGACCACGGATGACGTGCCCGACGAGGCCCGGCGCGAGCTGGGCCGCGTCTTCCACGACTGGGCCGCCGCGCGCTGAGCGCGGGGCGGCGAGCGACGCCTACGGCGGCAGCTCGCCGACCTCACGCAGGGCGGCTCGCGCGCCGCGGACGATGAACAGGCGCGCCAGGCTCGTGGGCTTCGTCGCCATGAGCTCCGCAGCTCGAATCAGCGTGGCGTGCTCCGCCCGGCGGAGGCGGACGTTGACCTGCGGCCGGTCGCGCGGCCGCTCGTACCTCGGGGCGTCGAAAACGGCGGCGACAGGAAGGGCCATCGCCGCGAGACCCGCCTGCCGGGCCGCGTCCTCGCGCTCCGAGATCTCGATTTCGAGGAACGCGATGAGGGTGATCACCTCTTGGTAGTCCTCGGTCGACGGGGTTGTCTCCGCCGCGCGGCCGCGGGCGCTGTGGTGGGTGGCGAGGAGCGCGTCGTGCCACGCCTCCTTCGGGAGGGCGCCGAGGTTGGGGTACGGATGGCCGTACCAGAGCCCGGCGACCGGGAACGGCGACGACGACGGATGGGGCGGCTGCGGCTGACGGGCCGGTTCAGCTGGATCGTCCACGGCGTGACATCGACTCCCTGTCGGACAACCACGCGAGCGTCAGCTAGCACCGGTGCTAGCACCTGCTACGCGAATCGCGAGAAGAGAGTCGATGATCGACGGCCGGGCCGGCCCTCGCTCGCGCCGCGGCGAATCGAGACTCTTTCGATGCTGTCGTTCGGCGAAGACGCGGCGAGCTGCGCACACCGTCCCACACTGCCTGAGCCACTCTTCCTATCCTGGGCGGCCGCCGTGTCGACCCAGTACGTCTTCACGATGCACCGTCTCACGAAGGCGTACCCGCCCGACAAGACGGTGCTCACCGACATCACGCTGGCGTTCCTGCCCGGAGCGAAGATCGGCGTGCTCGGGCTCAACGGCACCGGCAAGTCGAC
>DAINCW010000181.1:0-4682 GCA_036732205.1 Solirubrobacteraceae bacterium
GCTGGGAGACATCGGACCCGAGGCGGCGATGCCCGTGATGGAGGGCAAGGCGCTGCTGTTCAAGGAGTTCGCCGGCGTCGACGCATTTCCGCTTTGCCTGGACACGACGGACGTCGACGAGATCGTCGACATCGTCCGGGCGGTGGCGCCCACGTTCGGCGGCATCAACCTGGAGGACATCGCCGCGCCGCGCTGCTTCGAGATCGAGCGTCGGTTGCGCGCGGAGCTCGACATCCCGGTGTTCCACGACGACCAGCACGGAACCGCGATTGTCGTTCTCGCGGCGCTGCTCAACGCCCTGCGCGTGGTCGGCAAGCGCGTGGAGGACGCGCGGATCGTCGTGACGGGCGCCGGCGCCGCCGGGATGGCGTGTACGAACATCATCCTCGCCGAGGGAGCCACGAACGTCATCGTGTGCGACACCAAGGGAGCGCTGTACAGCGGTCGTCCGGGGCTTGACCCCGAGCGCGCCGCGCTCGCCGAGCGCACCAACCCCGGGCGCGAACAGGGCTTGGCCGACGAGCTGCTCGCGGGCGCCGATGTCTACCTCGGACTGTCCGGGCCCGGTGCCGTCTCGGCTGCCGCCGTCCGCACTATGGGCTCCGGAGCTGTCGTCTTCGCCATGGCCAATCCCACCCCCGAGGTGCAGCCCGAGGACGTCAGCGACCACGTGCGGATCATGGCCACCGGGCGCTCGGACTATCCGAACCAGATCAACAACCTGCTCGCCTTCCCTGGTGTCTTCCGAGGTGCGCTGGACGTCCGCGCGAGCGCGATCAACGAGGAGATGAAGCTGGCCGCGGCCCGGACGATCGCCTCGGTCGTCCCGGACGGCGAGCTCGATCCCGAGTACATCATCCCGAGCGTGTTCAATCGCGACGTGGCGCCTGCGGTCGCGACGGCCGTCGCGGAGGCGGCGCAGGCGAGTGGCGTCGCCCGCCGTCCTCGCCGCCCCACGTCGGGGTGACGTTCGTGGCCGCCGGCTGAATGAGCGCGCTCGGGTCGTTCGCAAGCCATTTCTGGTCCGATCAGATTCGACGTGGCGGTGTGGTGGCGGGCGTCGATGACGCGCAGCGCGCCGGACTTGGAGCGCATCGAGACGGATGTCCGCCGCCGCCGCGTCGGTGCGCCCGTAGCCGTGGAAGCGCATCGCGAACAAGCGGCTGCGACGCCACGGCTCACAGCTCCCAGTGGTGGGACACGTAGGACGCCGCGCGCGACGTCGGGAAGTCCGGCGCCACCGAGTCCGGAGGGTCGTCCCCGGCGAGCGCCTCCATGGTCGATGACACCGAGGCCACCAGCGCGTCGAGCGCGTAGCCGCCCTCCAGCACGGCGCCGACCGGCGCGCCGACCTGCTCGCCCAGGACGCGCACGTGCCGCGCCATCTCGGCAAACGACGCGGCCGACAGGTCGCAGCCCCCGTGCTCGTCGTCGCGGTGGGCGTCGTAGCCGGCCGAGATGAGCACCAGGTCCGGCTCGAACTGCTCGGCGGCCGGGATCACGACGTGCTCGAGCAGCGACAGCCAGGCGTCCTCTCCCGATCCCTTCTGCACGGGCAGGTTGATCGAGAACCCCTCGCCGGTGCGCACGCCCGCGTCGTGCAGCTGCCCGGTTCCGGGGAAGAGCCTGGACTGGTGGATGCTCGCGAACAGCACCTCGTCCGTCGCGCGGAAGATGTCGTTCGTCCCGTCGCCGTGGTGGACGTCCCAGTCGAGGATGAAGACCCGGCGGGCGCCCAGTGCGCCGAGCGCGTGACGAGCCGCGACGGCGACGTTGTTGAATAGGCAGAACCCCGACGTGGAGTCGCGGCGGGCATGGTGGCCCGGCGGCCGTGTCGCGGAGAAGCCCACTCGTCCTTCGCGGGCGAGCAGCGCCTCGGCCATGCCGCAGGCCGCGCCGGCTGCGCTCGCAGCGGCCTCGTACGACCCGGGTCCGACCACGGTCTCCGCGTCGAACGCGCCGCCGCCGCGCTCGCTCATCGAGCGCACGGTGTCCACGTACTCGCCGGCGTGCACGGCGAGGAGCACCTCGCGCGTCACCGGCGCGGCCTGGCGGCGCTCGTAGCCGAGCCAGTCACGCTGGTGGAGCGACGCTTCGAGCGCGGTGATGCGCTCGGCACGTTCGGGATGGTCTCCGGTGTCGTGCCCGAGGCACGCGGGGTGGGAGAAGTAGACGGCCTGCGGCACAGCCGAGGTTCTACCCGGCGTGCGCCCGCGACGCAACTGCGCAGTCAGGACCCGCTGCGCAGGAAGCGGGCCAGCGGAAGCCAAGCCGCCAATGGCGGCCCGGCATTGGGCGGTGGTGGCGCGCCCTGAGCGGGTCGCGCCTGACCGTGATGGGTCTTGGTCTGCGTGACCATGTCGTTCTCCTTGGCAAGTTCGGCCTCGGCACCTACGCGGTGTGCGATGGGAGGCCCGCCGCGACGAGGACGGCTATTGCTGGGCCACCGGGCTCGCCGACGAGGTGCTCAACGTCGCGAGCCACCGCATGTCCACGGCGGAGATTGAGTCGGCGATCGTGTCGTACGAGAAGGTCGCCAATGCGGCCGTGATGGGGCAGACCGACGAGGACTCTGGCGGGTTGGTGACCGCCTTCATGACTTCGGGGGAGCAACCAGGGCAAGAGACGACCAGCCCATCCCCAACATCCGCGAGCACGTCGCCAAGCGGATCGGCAAGCTCGCCCGCCCGAACACGAGGAACAGGTGGGTCCATCTGCTTGCAACTTAGCTGCGAGCTTGCTACCATGCAAGCACACCGAAACCCTGAACGGGAGGACCCCAATGGCGACCAAGACTCAAACCAAGACCAAGACCCAGACGAAGGCACAGGCCAAGACCCCGGCCAAGGCCAAGACCCCGGCCAAGGCCAAGACCCCGGCCAAGGCCAAGACCCAGGCCGAGACCGAGCAGGCCGCCGATCGTATCCGCGAGCTCAACGAGCAGATCCTGGACTTCGGCCGCCGCGCCGGCATCGGCTTCCTCGAGGCCTACGAGCAGAACCTGCAGACCTTCGCCGACTACCAGGACAAGGTCGGCGACGAGACCGAGGTCGACTGGATCGCGAACGTCGCCCGTGCGCAGGCCAACTTCACCCGCGAGCTCACGCGCGTCTACACGACGACCGCTCGCGACCTCCTGAAGTAGCCCGGCCGTCGGCCCTTCATGAGACGCTACAACCCGTGAACCCAACCACCCACAATCCGCGGCTCCTGGCCCGCTTCGCCGAGTCGAGCGCCGAGATCTGGCTCGCCGCCGCCAAGGGCGCCGCCGCCTACTGGAGCGGCGCGGCGCGGCGCGGCGCGACGCCGTGGGACGTCACGGACGACGCGGTGCGGTGGATCGAAGCTGCCACGCGCCGTGAGCACCCGCGCTGGCACTCCCCCAACGAGGTCGTGCTCGAGTGCCCCGTCGCGCGCCTGCGGGACTTCTCGCAGGGCTCGCAGGCCGATGTGGTGCCGACGCTCGTGCTGCCGCCGCAGGCCGGTCACGACTCCTGCATCGTCGACTTCTCGCCGACGCAGAGCCAGATGCAGGTGATCCGCGCCGCCGGGCTGGAGCGCGCGTTCTCGCTCGACTGGATCGGCGCGACCGACGAGACGCGCGACGCCGGGATCGAGGACTACCTGGCCTTCGTGGAGCGCTGCATCGACCACGTCGGGGGCCAGGTCAACCTCGTGGGCGACTGCCAGGGCGGCTGGCTCGCGGCGATCTACGCGGCGCTGCACCCCGAGCAGGTGCACACCCTCACGCTCGCGGGAGCGCCGATCGACTTCCACGCGGGCGAGCCGGTCATCCACGACTGGGTGCAGGCCCTGGGGAGCGACCTCGCCTTCTACCGGTCGGTGGTCGAGCATGGCGGCGGCGTGCTCAAGGGCAAGGACATGCTCAACGGCTTCATCCTCATCAAGCCCGAGAACGAGGTCGCGAAGCAGATGCAGCTGCTCGCGCACCTCCACGACCCCGAGCACCTCGAGCGCCACCGTCACTTCGAGACCTGGTTCAGGCACGTCCAGGACATTCCCGGCGCCTTCTACCTATGGATCGTCGAGCACCTGTTCGTCGCCAACGCGCTGGTGCGGGGGACGCTGGAGGTCGGCGGTGAGCGGGTCGACCTCGCGAGCATCGACTGTCCGCTGTTCCTGTTCGGGGGGGAGGGCGACCACATCACCCCGCCGGCCCAGGTCTTCGCCGCCGCCGACTACGTGACCACGCCTCGCGCGGACGTCTCCCGGCACACGAGCTCGGGTGGCCACCTCGGGCTGTTCATGGGCAGCGAGGCCCTGCGCGAGCACTGGCCGCCGATCCTGGCGGCCATCAACGAGCGCTCGCGGCGCGACGCCGACGGGCCGGCCGCCGAACGGCGCGCGCGCCGGCGTACCAAGAGCCGCCGGCCGGCGATCCCCGCCCCTTGACCTAGTACGGCGGCCAGCTCGGTGAGCAAGGCCGGCGAGACGATCAGCTCGTATCGGTCAGCACGCCATGCGCGGACGATCCGATCGGGGACAGAGCCCTGGGGGCCGATGAACGCGGAGACGAAAACGCCGGGATCAGCCGTGAACGTACTCGCCGGGTCCATCCGCCAGCACGCGATGGCGGCGGCTGCCGACGCGTGGCGGCTTGGCGAGGGGACCGGCGCGATCGGCCATCCAGCGCGCCCAGTCTTCCCACCAGGACTCGTCCT
>DAINCW010000182.1:0-1817 GCA_036732205.1 Solirubrobacteraceae bacterium
TGCACGTCCCCCCCACGCCCATAGAGCTCTCCAACGCGGCCGCGAACGTCTTCGAGATCGTGTTCCGCGGCGGCCTCGCCGACCTCCGCCGCACGCCGGCCTCGATCATCGAGGAGGCGCCGCAGTGCACGGTGTTCCGCTACCGCGTGCCCGACGAGGGCTCGCTGCACGAGCTGCCCGTCCTGCTCGTGCCGCCGCTCGCGGCGCCGACCATCTGCTTCGACCTGCGCCGCGGATGCTCCCTTGCGCAGCACCTCCTGTCCGCCGGCCACCCGACCTACATGGTCGAGTACGGCGAGATCTCGTTCTCCGACCGCGAGCTCGGGCTCGAGCACTGGGTCGAGGAGGTCATCCCGCGTGCGGTGCGCCGCGTGTCCGCCGAGGCCGGTGGTCGCCCCGTGCAGCTCGTCGGCTGGTGCCTCGGCGGGATCATGTCGCTGCTCGCGGCGGCGAACGACCTCTCCCTGCCGATCAACTCGATCGCAATGGTCGCCAGCCCGTTCGACTTCACCCGCGTGCGGCTGATGTCGCCGATCCGCCCGCTGGCCAACCTCACGGGCGGCCACCTGGTCGGGACGCTGAATCGCGTCATGGGTGGCGCGCCCGCGCCGCTGGTCAAGCGCGGCTACCAGCTCAGCTCGCTCGACAAGTACCTGACGAAGCCGTGGGTCCTGCTGAGCAAGCTCGACGACCGCGACTCGCTTGCGCAGATGGAGGCGGTCGATCACTTCGTCGCGAACATGCACGCCTACCCGGGGCGCACGTTCAGCCAGCTGTACCACCGCTTCTTCCGCGTCAACGACCTCGCCGACGGCAGGCTGCGGTTCGGCGATCGCGCGATCGACCTCGGTGACGTGACCGTCCCGGTCATGTCCGTCGCGGGATCCGCGGACGTCCTCGCCCCGCGCCCCGCGGTGCACGCCGTCGCCCCACTGCTGCCCAATGCCGCGCAGGTGCGCCTGGAGACCGCCCCTGGCGGGCACCTCGGCGTCCTCACGGGCCGTTCGGCGCGCAGGACGACGTGGGCCTGGCTCGACGACTTCCTCGCCGAGCACGGGCGCGCCGCCGCGGGCAACGGGTCCGCCGTGGGCGAGCGCCGGCACCTGCGCGTCGTCGCCTGAGGCGACGCTCCTGCCCCTGCACGGGGTCTTGCACGCCCGCCGGTCGCCCGTTCGTACCCTCGAAACGTGGCCTCGGTCGCCCGTCGCATCCCGCTGCTCGCCGCCGTCGCGGCCGTCGCCGCGCTGCCCTGCGCCTCCGCGGGCGCGCAGCGCACGGTGATCGCCTCCGGCGTGACCGCGGGCGGCGTGCCGCTCGGTGGGCTCACCGTCCCGCAGGCGACCAGTCGCCTGGAGTCCCGCCTGGGCGCCTTCGTCATGCGAGCGACGGTCGTCCACGCCGCCGGGCGGACGCTCCGCCTCGACGGCGGACGGGCCGGCGTCGTCCTCGACGCCGCCGGCACCGCCCAGCGTGCCGCGCTCGCCCGCGACGGCGAGCCCATCGCGCTCGGTCTGACGCACTCCCAGGACGCGGTCGCGCGGTTCAGCCGCACGGTGAGCCGCGCCGTGACGCGCCACTCGCGCAGCGCGCGCCTGCGCATCACGGTCCGGCACATGCTCGTGCGCCGCGCGCGCCACGGCCACACGATCTCGGCGGGGGCCCTCGCCGCGCGAGTGGACGCGGTCCTCGCACGGCCCCGGCTGCGCCGCGTGCTTCGCGTGCGCGTGACCAGCCTGCGCCCGCGCGTGACCGTCGAGGCGCTGCGCCGCCGCTACCCGACGTACGTCACGATCGACCGGGCGAACTTCACGCTGCGG
>DAINCW010000182.1:1827-4634 GCA_036732205.1 Solirubrobacteraceae bacterium
CTTCAAGCGCCTTCGCCTGTCAAAGCGCTACGGGATCGCCGTCGGCATGGCGGGCCTCGCGACGCCGCCCGGGCACTATCGGATCCGCGAGAAGCAGGTCGATCCGACGTGGCACGTCCCCAACCGCGCGTGGGCCGGCTCGCTCGCCGGCCAGACGATTCCGGGCGGCGCGCCGGACAACCCGCTCAAGGCACGGTGGCTGGGGATCGCGAACGGCGTCGGGATCCACGGGACGGCGGAGGACTGGTCGATCGGATCGCGCGCCTCGCATGGGTGCATCCGCATGCACGTCGCCGACGTCATCGACCTGTATCCGCGCGTGCCCGTCGGCACGCCGGTGCTGATCCGCTAGCCCGCCAGCGCGACTACGCGGTGTCGCGGTCGGCGACGCCGACGGTCTCGCCGCCGCCGTCCGACAGCTTTGCGCTGAGCAACGCGAGGTCGGCGCGCGAGAGCAGCGACTCGCCGCTCTCGTCCGGCCGCAGCTCGGAGACACCGAACGACAGCGTCAGGGTGCCGCCGTCCGGCGCGGTGCAGTCGTGCACGGCGCCCTCGGCAACCCGCGTGCCGACGGTGGTTGCGGTCTCGATGTCGGCCTCGGGAAGCAGGACGACGAACTCGTCCCCACCCCAGCGGAAGCAGGCGTCGGGCCGGCGGACGGCCGCGCGGACGACCGCGGCGACCGCGCGCAGGCAGCGGTCGCCGGCGAGGTGGCCGTGACGGTCGTTGATCGCCTTGAATCCGTCGAGGTCCGCGACCAGCAGGCTGAGCGGCCGCGCGCCGCGCTCAGCACGAGCGAGCTCGGTGTCGACGGCCTCGTCGAAGGCGCGCCGGTTGCCCAGGCCGGTCAGGGGGTCGACGCGCGCGAGGCGCAGCGCCTGCGCCTCGAGCTCGAGCATCTGGGCGCGCTGGAAGCGCACGGCCGCGGTCCAGAAGACCGCCAGGGCGCCGATGGCCAGCCACACGAACCCGCGCACGGCGAGCCCGACGGCTTGCGAGGCGCCGAAGGCGGGCAGCATGGACGGGATCTGCACCGCGATGGCGATGGCGACCGCGACGGCCACCCGGCGCGCCGTGTGGACCGCGCCGGTGTAGACGAGCACGATCGTCACGATGCGCTGGTAGTACGCGTCCCCGCCGGCGAGCCACTGCAGCGCGCCGAGCACGACCAGCGCGACCAGCGCGCCGTACCAGATCGCGTCGACGCCGACCCGCTCCGGGCCGCGCGCGAGCCAGGCGAAGAGGCCGATGCCCACGAGCACGGCGAGGCTGCCCAGCGCCCAGCCGGCCCCACCGAGGTGGCCGGTGGGCGTGTTGAAGGGGAGGACCACGAGCGTCGCCAGGGCAACGACGAGGCAGGTGAGCGCCGCGCCGCGCCGCACGAGATCCATGTCCGCGTAGGCGTAGTAGGTCGACGGCGGGGCGCGCAGGAGCTCCATTGCGTCGCGGGCCTCGATGCGTGGTGCACCCGGGCCGGGGGATCTGGCCATGTCCTTGTCTAAATCGGCAGGTTTGAGGATGTCTACATCCCCAGAAGTGGTTCGTACATTCGTCCATGGCGAGCCGTTTGCATGCCCACACCGGGCCGGCGATAGGGTCGGCGGGTGACCTGCGCGAGCTGCGGAACCGAGAACCCCACCGGTGCCCACTTCTGCATGTCGTGTGGCACCGCGCTGACCCGGGCGTGCCCGAGCTGCGGCACCGAGGCGCCGCCCGAGGCCCGCTTCTGCATGAGCTGCGGGACGGCGCTGGACGGCGCCGCTGCGCCGGGGCCGGCCGCGCCTGCCGCCGCCGCCCCGCGCCCCGCGCCGGCGGCCGACGAGCGCCGCCAGGTGACGATCCTGTTCGCGGACCTCTCCGGCTACACGGCCGTCGCCGAGCGCCTGGACCCCGAGGTCGTGAAGTCGCTGGTCGACCGGACGCTGCTGCGGCTCAAGGAGGAGGTCGACGCCCACGGCGGCACGGTCGACAAGTTCATCGGCGACAACGTCATGGCCCTCTTCGGCGCGCCGGTCGCCCATGAGGACGACGCCGAGCGCGCGGTCCGCGCGGGCCTCGGGATGCAGGCCGCGATGGAGGGCGTCAACGAGGAGCTCGAGCGCTCACACGGCGTTCGGTTCGCGCTGCGCGTCGGCGTGAACACCGGCGAGGTCGTCTACGGCGCGCTGGGCGACTCCTACACCGTGACGGGAGACGCCGTGAACGTCGCGTCGCGACTCCAGGCGGCCGGCCGGCCGGGCGCCGTGACGGTCGGCACGCGCACCATGCGCGCGTCGCGCCACGCCGTGGCCTTTGACGAGCTGACGCCGCTCGAGCTCAAGGGCAAGGCCGAGCCCGTGCCCGCGTGGGAGGCGACGGCGGTGCTTGAGCGCCACGCGGTTCGCCGGCCCGGCACCGAGAGCCCGCTCGTGGGCCGCCGCACCGAGCTGTCGCTGATCCTCGACGCGCAGCGGCGCTCTGAGCGCGAGGGCCGCGCCCACCTGCTCACCGTCGTCGGCGCGGCGGGCGTCGGCAAGTCGCGGCTGCTGCGCGAGGCACGCCGCGGGCTCGGCGAGCTCGACCGCCCGCCGGCGCTGCGCGAGGGCCGATGCCCCGCGTACGGGTCCGGCGTCGTCTTCTGGCCCGTCGGCGAGGTGCTCCGGGCCGAGGCGGCCCTCGCGGACGAGGACTCGGCCGACGAGGCCTCGCGCAAGCTGTGCGCGCACCTCGACGCGCTGCTGCTCGCCGGCGGCGAGTCCGACGCCGAGGCCCGCACGCGCTCGATCGGCCTCATCGCGCACGTGCTCGGCTACGACACGCCGCTGGCC
>DAINCW010000183.1:0-4193 GCA_036732205.1 Solirubrobacteraceae bacterium
TCTCGAGCGCGAGCGCGGGATCACGATCAAGGCGCAGGCCGTGCGGGTCTTCTACAAGGCCAACGACGGCGAGACCTACCAGCTACAGCTCATCGACACCCCGGGCCACGTGGACTTCACATACGAGGTCAGCCGCAGCCTCGCGGCGTGCGAGGGCGCGGTGCTCGTCGTCGACGCGGCGCAGGGCGTCGAGGCGCAGACGGTCGCCAACACCTACCTCGCCGTGGACTCCGGCCTCGAGCTCATCCCGTGCCTGAACAAGATCGACCTGCCCGGCGCCGATCCTGAGCGCGTGGGGGAGGAGGTCACCGAGCTGATCGGAGAGCCGGCCGAGGAGATCCTGCGCATCTCCGGCAAGACGGGGGAGGGGGTCCTCGACGTGCTCGAGGCGATCGTGCGCCGCGTGCCGCCGCCGGCGGGCGACCCCGACGCTCCTCCGCGCGCGCTGATCTTCGACTCCGAGTTCGACCAGTACCGCGGCGTCGTGGCCTACATCCGCGTCGTCGACGGCACGTTCACCAAGGGCGAGGCGATCCGCGCGATGGCCTCCGGGACCGAGGCCGACATCGACGACATCGGCTTCTTCACCCCGTCGATGTCGCCGGTCAAGAGCCTGAGCGCGGGCGAGGTCGGCTACCTGATCACCGGCATCAAGGACGTGACGCGCCTGCGTGTGGGCGACACGCTCACCACGCGCGCCAACCCGGCGAGCGAGGCGCTGCCCGGCTACCGCGAGGTCAAGCCGATGGTGTTCTGCGGCCTGTTCCCGATCGACTCCGACGCCTACCCGGACCTGCGCGACGCGCTGGAGAAGCTGACGCTCAACGACGCCGCGCTGAGCTGGGAGCCCGAGACCTCCGACGCCCTGGGCTTCGGCTTCCGCGCGGGGTTCCTCGGCCTGCTGCACATGGACATCGTGCGCGAGCGCCTGGAGCGCGAGTACGACCTCGAGCTGCTCGCGACGATGCCGTCCGTCGGGTTCGAGGTCACGCTCACGGACGGCACGGAGCTCGAGGTCCACGCCCCGTCCGACATGCCCGACCCCGCCCGGATCGCGGAGATCCGCGAGCCGTACATCAAGGCCTCGATCCTCACCCCCAAGGAGTTCATCGGCTCGGTCATGGAGCTCTGCCAGGAGCGCCGCGGCGAGCACTCGGGGATGCACTACCTCTCGGCCGAGCGCGTGCAGATCACCTACGACCTGCCACTCGCCGAGATCGTCATGGACTTCTTCGACCAGCTGAAGTCGCGGTCGCGCGGCTACGCCTCCCTCGACTACGAGCTCGTCGGGATGCGGCCGTCGGACCTCGTCAAGCTCGACGTCCTGCTGGCCGGCGATCCCGTGGACGCACTGTCGATGGTCGTGCATCGCGACAAGGCCTACGAGTTCGGCCGCCAGCTGACCGAGAAGCTGCGCAAGAAGATCCCGCGCCAGCAGTACGACGTGCCGATCCAGGCCGCGATCGGCGCGCACATCGTCGCCCGCGAGACCGTCAAGGCCTTCCGCAAGGACGTGACCGCCAAGTGCTACGGCGGCGACATCTCCCGCAAGCGCAAGCTGCTGGAGAAGCAGAAGGAGGGCAAGCGGCGCATGAAGCAGGTCGGCCGCGTCGAGATCCCCCAGGAGGCGTTCCTGGCCGTCTTGGAGGTCGAGGAGTAGGACCTCGGTGATGGGGCCCGGCACCCCCCGGTGACCGGGCCCCGCACCGTCACACCCCTAGGGGGTGCCGAACTTCGCCTGGCACGCCTGGACGGCGGAGACGTTCACGCCGGCCGTGGCGAGGCAGTCGGTCAGCTGCTTGGCGCGACCGCTGAGCTGCGACGAGGACTGCTTCAGCGCCTGGCGCTCCTGCTGAACGGCGTTGTTGACCGCGTTGTTGGCCGTGTGCTGCGTGGGCCGGATCACGGCGAAGTACATGAACAGCGTGATGGCGATCGACGCGAAGATGCCGATCAGCGCAAACGGGCTGTTTCTGACGATGAACAACGGACTCCCCCTTGCGGCTCGGACTCGGTGCCGCGGACCTTCGCTGCCGGGGGGCGAGCGAACAGTGTCAAATCGGTCTCAGCGTCGCCAGCGCCAGGTGAATAGGGTCGAGCCATGGCACGCCTCGACCCGCTCGACCCGCCCTATGACGCCGAGGTCGCCGACGCGCTTCGGCGCCTGATGGGCAGGGCGGACGTCGAGCCGCTGAAGCTGTTTCGCACGATCGCGCACCACCCCGCGTTGCTGGACCGCTTCCGCCAGATCGGCAGCACGGTGCTCAGCTTCGGGCTGCTGCCCGATGCCGAGCGCGAGGTCCTCATCCAGCGAACGACCGCGCGCTGCGGCGCGGCGTACGAGTGGGGCGTGCACGCGGTCGCGTTCGCCCAGCCGTGGAGCGAGCGGACATGGGACGGTGCGCCCTCAGATCTCGGCGACGAGCGGATCGCGACGCTCGCGCGCCTCGCCGACGAGCTGCACGACACGGCGACGGTGAGCGACGGGCTGTGGGCCGAGCTGCGGGCGGGGTGGAGCGACGCGGAGCTCGTGGAGGCAGTCTGCCTCTGCGGCTTCTACCACCTGGTCTCGTTCGCCTGCCGCGCCTTCGCGGTCGACGCGGAGGAGTGGGCGGCGACGCCGCCGGGGCCGTCTGTCTGACCGCCGCCGGGCGTTCTGCCGTGTGATGCCGGGAGCGCCCCTTCGGGCGCGACGAACGGCGGGCTTACGAGGGGTGAGCAGCGTGGGTCGGGGCCCCGGCCACGCCGCATCCGTGTGCGGGTTTGCCGGGGGTGTGCGCATCTGGTGTCGCATAGCGCAACTAGACGTGCACACCAACGCGTCACGGCAGACAGCCCTAGGCGATCCCGAGCAGCACGGCGCAGACCCAGTTGCTCGCGCCGGCGCCGTGGTTCCACAGCGCGGCCGCCCGCTGGTCCTGCTCGGACTTGGACGCCTGGTATGCGTGCTGCTCGCGCCCCCCGAGGCCGTGCCAGGTGGAGTCGAGCATCTGGTAGTAGCCCGACGCGGTCGCATAGTTGGGCGGGAGGTTCTGGCCGCCGGACTCGCACTGGACGATGGCCCACGGGATCGCCCACGGGCCGCCTGGTCCCGCCGACGACGCCGCGCGGTTCTGCGCCGCGATGATCGCCGAAAGCTCGTGCTCGGCGTGGATGCGCCCACGGCGCGTGTTGCGCAGCGCGGCCAGGCGGGCGGCGCGGGCCTGGGCGAGCAGGGCGCGCCGCTGCTGGAGGCCCGCGTTCATGGCGGCGACCGCGTTGCGCTGGCGCTGGATCGCCGCGGTCTCACGCCGGCGCAGCGCGGCGAGCGTGACGAGCACGCGCGCCGAGTGCCTGGCGTCCTGGCGCCCCGTGCGCACGGCCGACACGACCTGGTGGTCCTGGTGGGAGATGCGCTTGGAGAAGTCGACGCGGTCGAGCAGGTCGGCGAAGCCCCGTGACTCGAGGACCACGGTCATGAGGTCCGGGCGGTCGGACATGTACGCGGCGCGCAGCTGCTCGGCCAGCAGCGTGCGGTCGCGGGCCAGGCGGAACCGCAGCCCGAGGGCGCGCCGGCGCTGCGCGCCCAGCTGCGCCCGCGTCTGGGCCAGGCGCTGCTGGGAGGCCCCGAGCTGCGCGTTGACGTCCGCGAGCCGCTTCTGGACGACCGCGATGCTCGCACTCAGCTTCGCGATGACCTGACCGAGGCGCCCGGCCGCGCCGGCGAGCGCCTGCTCGCGCGACTTGGCGGCGCCGATCTGCTGCTGGAGCGCGCCCTGGCTCGCCCCGCTGGCGCCCAGGGGCGACCCCGCCCACAGCGCGAGGGGCGCGATCGTGGCCGCGGCGAGCAGCGCCACGAGGCGGGTCCGGCGGTCGATTCGAGGCATATGCGTCATGGCGCCGGGGGCGCCGAAGGCGGCGGCGGACGGTACCAGCGGCCATGTGGCCCTTTGCATAAGACCCTGCAAAAACGCCGTTTGGGCGATCGCGCCCATCCGGCCGTAGGCTCAGCGTCGTGCGCATCCTGTTCGTCTGCCTGGGCAACATCTGCCGCTCGCCGACCGCCGAGGGCATGATGCGCCACGTCCTGCGCGAGGAGGGCCTCTCCGACCGCGTCGAGGTCGAGAGCGCCGGGACCGCGGCCTACCACGCCGGCGAGGCGCCGGACGCCCGGGCGACCGCCGCGGCGTCCGAGCGCGGCGTGGAGCTGGCCG
>DAINCW010000183.1:4203-4483 GCA_036732205.1 Solirubrobacteraceae bacterium
GCGGGGGCCGCGCGGCAGGTCACCCACGAGGACTTCGAGCGCTTCGACCTGATCGTCGCGATGGACGCCGAGAATCTGGCGGACCTCGACGCGCTCGTGCCCGACGACGAGGTACGCGGGCGGATCCGGCTGCTGCGCGAGTTCGACCCCGACAGCGACGGGACCGGCGACCTCGACGTCCCCGACCCGTACTACGGCGGGCCGCAGGGGTTCGACGACGTGCTCGATCTCGTCGAGGCCGCGTGCCGTGGCCTGCTCGACGAGCTGCGCGAAGCCGGGG
>DAINCW010000184.1:0-4446 GCA_036732205.1 Solirubrobacteraceae bacterium
GAGTGGGCCTGCTGGACCGACATGGCGATCGCCGACGAGCACGCGACGTTCGGCGTGACCTGCCGGCGCTGGAACATCGGCCTGGCCGACGGCGGCACCCAGCGCCTGCCGCGCATCGTCGGCTACCGCCGCGCGATGGAGCTGATCATCACCGGTCGCGTCATCGCCGCGCAGGAGGCGAGGGCGATCGGCCTCGTCAACGAGGTCGTCCCCAGCGGCACGTGCCGCGCGCGGGCCGTCGAGCTCGCCCACACGATCGCCGCGCTCCCCCAGCCGGCGATCCGCACCGACCACGAGGCCGTCGCGCGGGGCTTCGGCGAGCCACTGCGCGAGGGCCTGCGCATCGAGGCCGAGTGCTTCAACCGGCTGCTGTCGGAGCCCGAGATCCTCGAGGGCCTGCGGCGGTTCAACGAGCGCGACCACCCCGACCTCGTATAACGCTGCCCATGGACTACGAGACGCTGCTCTACACCGTCGACGGCGCGATCGCCACGATCACCTTCAACCGCCCCGACGAGCTCAACACGATCATCCCCGGCATGCCGGAGGAGCTCGAGGCCTCCGTCCACGAGGCCGTCCGCGACCCGGCCGTGAAGGTGATCGTCCTGCGCGGCGCCGGCCGCGCCTTCTGCGCGGGGTTCGACTTCCGCGGCGGCTTTCACCACTGGGACGAGACGCTGACGACGGACGGCCGCTGGGACCCGGGCAAGGACTTCGCGCTCGCGCGCTCGGACATGGGACCGGTGCCGAAGTTCATGAGCCTGTGGCGCTCGCCCAAGCCGGTCATCGCCCAGGTGCACGGCTACTGCGTCGGCGGCGGCAGCGACATGGCGCTGTGCGCGGACCTCGTGATCGCCTCCGAGGACGCGCGCATCGGCACGCCCTACTCGCGGATGTGGGGCTGCTATCTGACCGGCATGTGGATCTACCGGCTCGGCCTGACGCGGGCCAAGGAGCACGCGCTGACCGGGCGGCCGCTGTCGGGCGCGCAGGCGGCCGAGATCGGCCTGATCAACCGCGCCGTGCCGTTCGCCGAGCTGGAGGCGACGGTGCGCGACGAGGCCGAGAAGATGGCGTCCGTGCCCCTGTCGCAGCTCTCGGCCATGAAGCTCG
Source organism: Solirubrobacteraceae bacterium (assembly GCA_036732205.1). Classification (GTDB taxonomy): domain Bacteria; phylum Actinomycetota; class Thermoleophilia; order Solirubrobacterales; family Solirubrobacteraceae; genus VAWY01. The sequence goes on from DAINCW010000184.1 coordinate 1,114, forward strand.
TCGTCAACCAGGCCTACGAGAACATGGGGCTCGCCGCGACGCAGACCCTGGGGCCGATCCTCGACGGCCTCATGCGCAACACGCCGGACGCCGAGCAGTTCATCGAGCGCGCCGAGGCCGAGGGCGTGCCGGCGGTGGTGCGCGAGCGCGACCGGCGCTACGCCGACTACAGCCAGGCGCCCCCGGAGGAGCGGCCCGACCCCGACCACGTGATCACACCGTAGGGATAGGGTCGGCGCATGGTCATCGTCATCGCCCGCTTCCGCGTCCGTCCCGACAGCCACGACGACGTCGTCGCGCTGCTCACCGAGGTCGAGCAGGCGTCCCGCGCCGAGGCGACCTGCCTCAACTACGCGTACTACGAGGCGGTCGCGGAGCCCAACGCCTTCGTCGCGGTGGAGGAGTGGCGCGACATGGCCGCCCTCGAGGAGCACCTGCGCACGCCGCACGTCGCGAAGCTGCTCGCCGAAGTGCCGAAGGTCGTCGTGGAGGCGCCCGACATCGTCGCCCACGAGGTCGCGGGCAGCGGCCCGCTGCCGCTGCCCGGCTAGCTCCGGCCCTAGCCCCAGAGCATCGCCGCGTTGGGATCCTCGGGATCCACCCGCACGGTCACGGCCGCCCCGTCGACGAACTTGTCGGCCACCGACGGGTGGACCGACTGGCGGATCGTCGTCTCGTAGGCCGCGCCGCCGGCCGGCGAGATCGTGAGGGCGATGTCGTACTCCTTGGAGTTCGTCGCATCGACGACGCCGGTCGGCGTCATGGTGCCGATCTGGCCGGGGGACTCCACCCCCACGCTGCGCAGCCGCTGCGCGAGGTTGGCCGACGCCATCTGATCGGCTGAGGCGCCGACCGGCATGGCCGCCTGCGCCTTCTCCGCCGCGCCCTTCAACTTGTCCATGAAGCCCATGGGTTCTCCCTCCCGGTGTGGTTGGGGGCGACCCTAGCTCAGGAACAAACGGTCTTTGGCCGATTATGTGGAGTACGTGCGCGCACTCGCCGTCCTACCCATGCTCGTTTTCGCCGCCGCGGCGCCTGGCGCCGCGTCCGCGGCGACGTCGCGCTGTGCCTCGCTGCCGGTCTCGCTGCGGCTCAGCACGACCGATCCGACGACCCTGATCGACGACTCGTCGGTCATCGCGGCCTCGAAGGGCCGCTCGGTCTCGGGCCTCCAGGTGTGGGTCATGCGCGGGACGAGGACCGTGTCCGCGGGCAGCCTCCCGGGCGTGCTGACCACGCGCAGCACGCCGGTCCGGTTGACCACGAACGGGCGGCCCGGCCAGGGCGCCTACCGGATCGTCGCCAGCGGCCGGGCCCGTGGGTGCCCCGCAAGCGCCAGGGCGTCCCGCCCGTGGACGCTCGGCGCCCCGTCGCTGCCCGTCCGCGCCGCTCCGCTGGAGACGGTCCTCACCGGGGACACCCGGAGCCTGCGGCTGCGGCTGCGCACGGTGGGTGACCAGAAGGTCGCGGGCGTGCGCGCGGTGCTCGTGGACGACGCGGGCGCCGCGGTCGCCCAGGCCGATCACCCGGACGCGTTCACCGGCGCCGTGACGGTGGACCTCGCGCTGCCCAGCGACAGCTCGGGCAGCTACACCCTTCAGCTCTCGGGCATGGCCAACGACGCGCCCGCCCGCACCGACTGGTCGGGGCCGCTCGCCGTGCCGCCGATCGACGCGAACAGCCAGCCGGTCACGCCCCCCACGCCGGACGGGCCGGGCCTGACGGACCGCCATGTCGTCGTCGACTGGTCCGGCGGCGCCTACGACGGGCGCTCGACCGCGGGCTTCGACGTGCCCGGCATCGGCTACGGCGAGATCGTCTGCCGCCCCGATGCGCAGTGGATCCGCGTGTTCCCCAACAACGCGCGGGACGAGGTCTCGATGATGAACTGGACCTATCGCGACTGGAAGCAGGGCAGCGAGAAATCGCTGCGCGAGGCGCTGCACACGAGGGGCACCGGCCTGGACTTCCGCGAGGGCCTGAACAAGTTCGCGCCCGCCGAGAAGCAGGTGACCGGCGAGTTCGACGGGATCATCTCGGACCGCGGGACGATCGGCGCGCCCGGCCGCGACGGTGCCGCCCCGCCCACGACGCTGCGCCTGACGTGGGTCTGGGACTTCCGCAAGACCGGCAACGAGAGCTGCCACGTCGAGGCCGACTTCAGCTCCCAGACCGTGGGCACGCAGACCCCGCTCGCGCGTTCGGCGTCGATCGTCTGGCGCGGAGACCGCAACGCGGCGGGCCGCGACAGCGCCGGCGTGGACATTCCCAACGTCGGCCATCTGGGCCTGTCCTGCCAGGCCGGGGCTGACGGCTCGCGCCTGCTCACGCTCGACTCGCCACTCGGCGGCAGCGTGACGACTCGCGAGGGGTCCGACGACAACCTCACCGCGTGGGCGTCGGGGCCCATCACGGCCGGACTGCCGAACAACGGTCAGATCTCGATCATCCTGGCCGACGGCACGACGCTGCTCGTGTCGACGCGCTGGAAGGTCAACGACCCCGACGGGTCGCAGAACTTCTGCGCGATCGCCGCGCAGGCCGTCGCGCACTGAGCTGCCGGCCGCCGGCGATCGGGGGCAGCGCGAGAAAGCGCTGCGCCTGCTCGACCTGATCGGTCATGTGAGCATCATGCCTCCCCGTGTGGTTCTCGTGGGACACGTTCGCGCTGACCGTCGCCCAGGCGGCGTGCCTCGCCCTGCCCGCCGTCGGGCTCCCGGCGTGGGCGCAGCGCTTTCGCACGCGGGCGTGGGCGCTGGTCCTGCCCCTGTCGATCGCGATCGTCATCGGCGCGATCGAGGTGCTCCCGTCGACGGCGGACGTCCTGACGTGGGTGGCGTTCCTCCTGGTGCCGCCGGGGTGCGCGCTCGCCCTGGGCTGGGCGGTGCACGGCGCGCGGCCATGGCTCGGCGTGCTCGCGGCGCCGCTGCTCGCGCTCGCGTGGGCGCTGCCCGGCGACCGCGTCGGCGAGGCCGCCGCGGCGCTGCTGATCGCCGGCTCCGCCGTGACGCTCGGGCGCCTGCTGGCGGGCGCCGCGCCACTGCCGCTGCTGAAGGCCGGCGTCGTCGCGATGGCCGCCATCGACGCCTGCCTGGTGTTCTCGAACGAGCTCCAGGCGCCCAACGGGGTGCTCGAGGCCGCATCGCCGGGGGCCGGCCTCCCCCAGCTCCAGTCGGCCGCGTTCCACGGCGCGACGCTGGGCTACGGCGACTTCTTCGCCGCGGCGGTCGTCGGCGGGATCCTCGCCGCCCAGCGCGGCGGGCAACGCGCCGCGGGGCTGGCGATGCTGGCGATCGCGCTGGCCTGGGACCAGCTGTTCGCGATCTACGACAC
>DAINCW010000185.1:0-1937 GCA_036732205.1 Solirubrobacteraceae bacterium
CGAGCTGGTCGCGCCGGCCGGTCAGGATCTTGTGCGGGTAGGCCTGGTGGCCGACGTCCCAGAGCACCTTGTCGCGCGGCGAGTCGAGCAGCGAGTGCAGCGCCACCGCGAGCTCACAGGTCCCGAGGTTGGCCCCGAAGTGGCCGCCGATCTCGCCGACAGTGTCGATGATGTGGCAGCGCACCTCCTCCGCGACCTGCGCGAGCTGGTCGTCGGTGAGGCCGTGAAGGTCCTGTGGGCGGTCGATGCGGTCGAGAAGGCGCGTCATGACGTCCGGGTGAAGATGAAGTCGGTGATCTGCTCGAGCTCCGGAGCCCCGGATCCGGCGGCGTGAGAAAGGGCCTCGCGGGCCTTGGCGTGCGAGGCCTCCGCCATGGTACGCGCTCCGGGCAGGCCGAACTCACTCACGTACGTGCGCTTGCCGTGGCGCTCGTCGCTGCCCCGGGGCTTGCCCAGGTCCGCGTCGGTGCCGGTGACGTCGAGAATGTCGTCCACGATCTGGAACAGGACGCCGAGCTCGGCGGCGAAGTCTCGCCACGACCCGGGCTCGCGACCCGTCAACAGCAGTACGCAGACGACCGAGGCCGCGATCAGGCGCCCGGTCTTCAGCGAGTGTAGGTGGCGGAGGTCGATGTCGTCCGACGCCACGTCGAGGTACTGCCCCCCGACCATGCCGTTCACGCCGGTGGACGCCGCGAGCTCGGCGACCGCGCGCAGCACCGCGGCGGGCTCTCCCTCCTGGTGGTCGAGGACGTGCCGGAACGCCTCGGCGTACAGCCCGTCCCCGGCGAGGATCGCCACGCCCTCTCCGTGCACGACGTGGTTCGTCGGCCGGCCCCGGCGCAGCTCGTCGTCGTCCATGGCGGGCAGGTCGTCGTGGATGAGGGAGTAGGTGTGGATGAGCTCCAGACCCGCGGCCAACGGCAGGACATCGGCCTCGTCGCGCCCCAGCGCCCGCGCGGTCGCGAGCGCGAGCACGGGCCGGATGCGCTTGCCGCCCGCCAGCAGCGAATAGCGCATGGCGTCCTCGAGGCCCGCCGTCGGGGCGTCCTGGGAGAAGCGCAGCGACTCGAGGTAGGCCTCGACCGCCTCGCGGAGGTCGTCGGGGTAGTCGGCCAAGGCTCGCGCCAGGATACCTTCGCGCTTGTGGTCCGCCCGGCGAATGACGATGATCCGGCCCGTGGAGCCAGGGACGGCCCAGGCCTCGCCCACCACCGCGTCCGGCGCCCGGCGCCGCGAGCGGCTCCTGCTGGTCGCGTTCGTCGTCGCCGTCGTCGGCCTGCTCGGGGTCGGCTCCTGGCAGCTCGCGCGCTCGCAGTCGCACCAGCGCCGCGACCTGCGCGACCGCTACGCGTCCCGCGCCCCGATCGCCACGGCGCTCATCGACTCGCTGTTCAAGGCAGCGTTCACGCAGCAGACGCGTCAGAACACCCGGCGCTACGGCGGAGCGGTCGTCCCCGTCGCCGCCCTGCAGTCCCTCGTCAAGCAGAGCAACGCCGTCTACGCGATGGTCACCGACGGGAATGGGCGCGTGCTCGCGGCGACTCCGTCGGCGCCTCCCGCCGTCAGGAGCGAGGGCCTCTCGTCGTACCGCCGCGAGGCTCTCACATCGGGCTACGGGCTCTCGGACCTCATGCCCGGCCCGATGGCGAGCATCTCGAGCGCGGTCGTGTTCCCGGGGGCCGACGGCGCCAAGCGCCTGCTGATCACCGCCAGCCCCGCCAAGGTCTTCCAGCTGTTCCTCGCGGGGTCGCTCAAGCCGCTCGCCGCCGGGGTCGAGGGCGGCTCGGCCTTCATCCTGGACGGCACCGGGCATCCCCTGGCCGCCGTCGGCCGTGAGACCCGGCCCGACCCGAAGGTCGCCGCCGCCGCCGCGAAGCACACCAGCGGGACGGTCAGCGCCCGTGGCGAGCAGTTCTTCGCCGCCAATCCGGTCC
>DAINCW010000185.1:1947-4421 GCA_036732205.1 Solirubrobacteraceae bacterium
GGCGAACGGCCTGGGCGTAGTGGTGCGCGAGCAGTGGCGCGTCCTCGTCGCGGCCCCGACGGACAAGCTCTACGCCTCCGCGAGCGGCACCGGGCGCTGGCTGCCCTGGGTCATCCTGGGCATCTGCGGGCTGGCGCTGCTGGCGATCGGCCTGCTGCTGCACCGGCTGCTCGGCGCGACCGCCGAGTGCGCCGAGACCAATGTCCACCTCGCGCGCGCCAACAACGAGCTGCGGCGCTCCAACTCCGACCTCGAGCAGTTCTCCTACGTGTCGTCGCACGACCTCTCGACGCCCCTGCGGTCGGTCGCCGGGATGAGCCAGCTCCTGGCGACCAAGTACCGCGGCCAGCTCGACGAGGAGGCCGACAAGTACATCGGCTTCATGGAAGAGGGCGTCAACCGGATGCAGCGGATCATCGACGACCTGCTCGAGTACTCGCGCGTGGACAGTCGGGACCTCGAGCCGGCGCCCGTGAACCTCGAGCAGCTCGTCGACGAGCTGCTGCGCGACCTCGCGCCCGTGATCGCCGAGCGCCACGCGGAGGTCACGCGCGACCCAGTGCCGACGATCCAGGGCGACCGCGGCCAGCTCGGCCAGGTGCTCCAGAACCTCCTGGTCAACGCGCTGACGTTCACCGCGCCCGGCACGGCGCCGAAGGTCCACGTCTCCGCCCAGCGCGATGGGACGGCTTGGCGGGTGAGCGTCGCCGACAACGGGATCGGCGTCGACCCCGAGCACCGCGAGCGCATCTTCAAGATGTTCCAGCGCCTCAACCGCGACACGGACTATCCGGGGACCGGGATCGGCCTGGCGATCACGAAGAAGATGGTCGAGCGCCACGGCGGCGACGTGACCGTCGAGCCCGGGCCCGACGGTGGGAGCGTCTTCTCGTTCACCCTGCCCATAGAGCCGACCCCGGCTCGCCAGGCGGTGTCGGCGTGATCCGGATCCTGCTCGTCGAGGACTCCGAAGCCGACGCGATCCTCGTGGAGGAGTCGCTGAACCGCGCCGGGCTGGAGCACGAGCTGGCGATCGTCACCGACGGCGAGCTCGCCATGGCGGCCATCCGCGAGGTGGGCCACGGCTATGACCTCGTCCTACTCGACCTCAACCTCCCGCGCATGGACGGGCGCGAGGTGCTCGCCGAGATCAAGCGCGACCCGGCGCTCTCCCCGCTGCCGATCATCGTCCTGACCACTTCGCACAACCCCATCGACGTGGACTTCGCCTACCGCAACCACGCCAACGCGTACCTGCGCAAGCCCAACGGGCTGGAGGCGCTGACGTCGGTCGGCCGCGCCATCCGCGACTTCTGGGCGGGCGTGGCCACGTTGCCGGGCCCGAGCCCGTTTCCCGCCGCGTAGGCGCCGCTCAGAGCAGCGTGTCCTGGCCCGGCGGAGGCTCGGCCGCCGAGCGGGCGCGCCGGTCCAGCTCCGCACCCGCCTCGGTCGCCAGCGCGGCGCAGTCCTCGACGAGGGTCGCGGCGGCGTCGGGCGACAGCTCGCCGGAGCGCAGCTGCTCGGCGGCGCGCTCCAAGCGCGTGATCAGGTCGGTCAGCGGCTCGTCGCTCATCCTGCGACATCCTCGCGCAAAGCGGCGGCGAGGATCCCGTTGACGAAGCCCGGCGCCTCCGCGCCCGAGTAGGTCTTGGCCGTCTGGACCGCCTCGTCGATCGCGCCCTCGGGCGGGATCGGGGTGTCGCCGGGCGCTGCATCGGGGTGCAGCATCTCGATCAGCGCGACGCGCATGATCGCCTTCTCGAGCGGGGCGATGCGGTCGATCGTCCAGCCCTGCGCGTGGCGGGCGATGACCGCGTCGAGCTCCGCGGCGCGGTCCTCGGCGGCCAGGGCGAGCGAGCGGGTGAACAGCGTCGCGTCATGCGGGAGCGTGTCCGCGAGGTCACGCCCGGTGACGAGGTGCTGGTAGATCGCGAAGGCGGCGTCGCGGCGCTGGTCGGTACGGCGGGACACTAGGCCCGCGACATGTACTCGCCCGTCGACGTCTGGACCTTCACGCGGTCCCCGACGTTGACGAACAGCGGCACGCGGACGGTGGCGCCGGTCTCGAGCGTCGCCGGCTTCTCCCCGCCGCCAGACGCGGTGTCGCCGCGCACGCCCGGCTCGGTCTCGCTGACCTCGAGCTCCACCGAGGACGGGATCTGGAGGTCGGACGGCTGGTCGTCGATGAACAGCACGTCGACCTCGTCGTTGGGCTTGGTCCAGCGCAGCGTGCCGGCCACCGCGCCCTCGGGGATCGCGAGCTGCTCGTAGCTCGACGTGTCCATGAAGTGGGCGTCGGTGCCGTCCGCGTACAGGAACTGCATCTTTCGCGCCTCGGTGCGCACGGCCCGGAACTTCTCGCCGGCGCGGAAGGTCTTGTCGATCACGTTGCCGTCGGACGCGCGCCGCAGCTTGGTGCGCACGAACGCGCCGCCCTTGCCGGGCTTGACGTGCTGGAACTCGAGGATCTTGAA
>DAINCW010000186.1:0-809 GCA_036732205.1 Solirubrobacteraceae bacterium
CCCTGCGAGCTGTCGGTCGCCCTGCACTCGCTGCTGGACTCGCCCAGGGACAAGATCCTCTGGGACGTCGGCCACCAGGCCTACCCGCACAAGGTCCTCACCGGCCGGCGCGACCAGCTCGCGACGATCCGCCAGTACGAGGGCCTCGCGCCGTTCTGCTCGATCGCCGAGTCCGAGCACGACATCATGGGCGCGGGCCACGCGTCGACGGCCATCGGCTACGCGGTCGGCATCAAGGAAGCCATGCGCCTGCGCGGCGAGCCGGATGCCGGGAAGGTCGTCGCGGTGCTGGGCGACGGCGCCATGACCGGCGGCGTGGCGTTCGAGGCGATCCACCAGGCAGGCGGCCTGGGCACGCCGATGGTCGTCGTCCTCAACGACAACGGGATGTCGATCGCGCCGAACGTCGGCGCCCTGTCGCGCTACTTCAACCGCGTCCGCCTGAACCCCAAGCTCTACCGCGCCCGCGAGGGCGTCGAAGAGGGCCTGACGAAGCTGCCGGCCGGGATCGGCGCTCGCTTCGAGCGCCTCGGGCCGCAGCTCAAGGAGTCGATCAAGGCCTTCTGGGCTCCCGGCCTGTTCTGGGAGGAGCTCGACTGGGCGTACATGGGCGTCATCGACGGCCACGACGTCCACGCCCTTCGCATCGCGCTGCGTGAGGCGCTCGACGCCGCCCGCCCGGTCGTGGTCCACATCGCCACGGTCAAGGGCAAGGGTTTCGCCCCCGCCGAGGAGGGCGGCCTGGAGGGCATGGAGAAGTGGCACGCCGCCAAGCCGAAGTCGATCTCCAACGGCGCCCCGGCGGCCAA
>DAINCW010000186.1:819-2391 GCA_036732205.1 Solirubrobacteraceae bacterium
GCGTGATCCAGGCGTGAACCTCGAGGCCGATGCTGTGGCCGAAGCTCACGGCTTCGGCGAATGTATCGAACGGCAACAGCGGCATCACCCAGGGATGCACGACCGGCACGGTGCAGTCGTGCGCACGCAGGTCTTCGGCGAGCGCCTCGTGGCCGAGGCGCGCCGTGACGAGCGCGTCGTGGGCATCACGGCGGCGATGAACTCGGGTACGGGCCTGAACATCCTCCAGAAGGAGCTGCCCGACCGGTACTTCGACGTCGGCATCGCCGAGCAGCAGGCCGTCCTGTTCGCGAGCGGCCTGGCGCTCGAGGGCGTCAAGCCGGTCTGCGCGATCTACTCGACCTTCCTCCAGCGCGCGTTCGACCAGATCGTGCACGACGTCTGCCTCCAGAAGCTCAACGTGGTCTTCGCACTCGACCGGGCCGGGCTGGTCGGCGACGACGGGCCCACGCACCACGGCGTCTTCGACATCGCGTACCTGCGGTGCCTGCCGAACATGGTCCTGATGGCGCCGCGCGACGAGGCGATGCTCGCCCACATGCTGCGCACGGCGGTCACCTACGACGACGGGCCCATCGCCCTGCGCTACCCGCGTGGCGAGGGCGTCGGCGTGGCGCTGCCCGACGAGCCGAGCGTAATCGAGATCGGGACCGGCGAGATCCTGCGCGAGGGGGGCACCGCAGCCGAAGGCTGGGGTCGGGTCGCGATCGTCGGCTACGGCACCGGCGTGCAGAAGGGGCTCGAGGCCGCGGACATCCTCGCCGCGGGCGGCCTCGAGGTCACCGTCGCCGACGCCCGCTTCGCCAAGCCGCTGGACCTGGCCCTGCTGGGGCAGCTGTCGGCCGAGCACGACCTCCTCGTGACCATCGAGGAGGGCGTCCTCCAGGGCGGGTTCGGCTCGGCCGTGCTCGAGGCGCTGTCCGACGCCGGCCAGGCCGGCCCGCGGGTCCTGCGCGTGGGCATGCCCGACCGCTACGTCACCCACGGCAAGCCGGCGCTGCTGCATGCGGAGGTCGGCTACACCGGCGAGCGCATCGCAGAGCGGATCGAGTCGGCGATCCGCGATCCGCACGAGGCGCTCACGGGCCACTGAGCTCCGAGGGCCTTCACCCGCAGGTCGCCGAGCTCGTGGCGGCGGCCGTCATCGCCGAGGAGCCCGCCTCCGTGGCGGATGCCCGGGCGAAGATGGAGGACGAGGCCGCGGTGCTCGGCGGGCCGCCCGAACCGGTCGACGAGGTCACCGACCTCGAGGCCGCGCCGGTCGGCATGCGCCGCTACACGCCCGCGGGCGCGCGCGGCGCGGTCGTCTACTTCCACGGCGGCGGGTGGGTCCTGGGCTCGCTCGACACCCACGACCGCCTGTGCCGCATCCTGGCCAACGCATCCGGTGCGGCCGTCGTCGCGGTCGACTACCGCCTGGCGCCGGAGCACCCGTTTCCGGCGGCGGTGGCGGACGCGTGGGCGGCGCTGCGCTGGGTCGCGGCGCACCAGCCCGATGAGCCGCTCGCGGTCGCGGGTGACAGCGCCGGCGGCAACCTCGCGGCGGTCGTGTCCAACGCGCAGAAGGACGCC
>DAINCW010000186.1:2401-4401 GCA_036732205.1 Solirubrobacteraceae bacterium
CGCGCCACGACCGCGACGCCGGCGGGCCAGGCCTGCGCGCGCAGGCGCTGCTGTACCCGGTGTGCGACGCGGGCCAGGACACCGAGACCTACCGGCGCTTCGCGGAGGGCCCGATGCTCACCGGGGATGCCATGCGGCTCTTCTTCGCCGCCTACGGCGGGTCGCCGGACGACCCGGACGTCTCGCCGCTGCGCGCGGGTGACCTGCACGGCTTGCCCCCCGCGTACGTCCTGACCGCGAGCCACGACGTGCTGCGCGCCGAGGGCGAGGCGTACGCGCGGCGCCTGGACGAGGCGGGCGTCCCGGTGACGCTGCGCAACTGGGAGGGCATGGTCCACGGCTTCGTGCGCTGGCCGGCGAAGGTGGACGCTGCGCGCGCCGCGCTCGTCGAGACCGGCGGGTTCCTGCGCGAGGCGCTGGGCTGACGTGCGCCTGAGCGTCCTCGACCAGTCCCCTGTCTCGGAGGGCTCGACCGGGGCCGACGCCCTGCGCAACACGATCGACCTCGCGCAGCTCACCGACGCGCTGGGCTACGAGCGCTACTGGGTTGCCGAGCACCACGGCACGCCCATGCTGGCCTGCGCGGCGCCCGAGGCGATCATCGGGCCGATCGCCGAGCGCACCGACCGCATCCGGGTGGGCAGCGGCGGCGTGATGCTCCCGCACTACAGTCCGCTGAAGGTCGCGGAGACGTTCTCGATCCTCAGCGGCCTGTACCCCGGCCGCATCGACCTCGGCATCGGCCGCGCCCCGGGCACCGACCCGATGACGATGTTCGCGCTCCAGCGCGACCGTCGCCAGGCAGGCCCCGACGACTTCCCCGACCAGCTCGCGGAGCTGCTCGCCTACCTCGAGGGCACGTTGCCCGACGACCATCCGTTCCGCCGGCTGGCCGCGCTGCCGGGCGGGGACGAGCGCCCGGAGCCCTGGCTGCTCGGCTCGTCGCCGCAGAGCGCCATCTGGGCCGCCGAGCTCGGTCTGTCGTACTCGTTCGCCGACTTCATCAACCCCGCCGGCGCGGAGATCGCCGCGCTCTATCGCGAGCGCTTCGCGGAGGGTGAGAGAGCCCAATCGCCGCGGGTCACCGTCGCCACGTGGGCGATCTGCGCCGAGACGACCGATGAGGCGCAGCGGCTCGCGTCCAGCGCGCGGATGGCCCGGGCGATGCTCACGGCCGGCCGGCCCATCGCGGTCCCGCCGGTCGAGAAGGCGCTGCGTTTCCTCGACAGCCGGGGCGAGCGACAGGACGGCGCGCCGGCGGGGCGCCGCGCGGTCGTCGGCGATCCGGCCAGGGTGCGCGACGGACTCGAGCAGGTGGCGAGCGAGTACGGCGCGGACGAGGTCATGGTCGTGACGATCACGTTCGACCACGCGGCGCGCCGGCGCTCCTACGAGCTCATCGCCGAGGCCTTCTCGCCGGCTGCTTAAAGTGGAACGGCCCGCACTTGGCGGGCCGTTCCGGGGAGGAGAGATGCTGCTATGTGATGGGTCTTCTGGCTATGTGATCTATGAGGGAAGTCTGTGGGTGCTTCAGTGCGGCAGCGAGTAGCGCGTCGTCAGGTTGAGCGCCATCTGCCCCACGGCCGCGGCGGCGAAGACCGCCAGCGCGCCGAGGTCACCGCTGAGTCCGAACACGAGGCCTGCGCCCATCAGGCCGAAGGCGAGGCCCAGGTCGAACGCGTGGTGGGCGGCGATGTCCAGGCCACCGACCTCGGTGACCGTGGCGCTCAGCGCCAGGCCCACGACGACGGCGCCGACCACGAAGCCGACGACGGCGGCGGCCGTCGACAGCCCGAGCGCGACGGGAACGGCCATGAGGCCGAGTCCGATCAGCAGCTCGAGGGCGGCGTGGAACGGGAGGGAGATGAGACGGAACGCAGTCATTGCACGCGGCATGATGCTGGTTGACCGGCCAGTCAACTGTGATGGTGGGCACACAAACGGGTGTTCCCAGTCGATTCGGATGGATATGGGAGTTGGGGTTTGGATCGGGCGGGGGG
>DAINCW010000187.1:0-1536 GCA_036732205.1 Solirubrobacteraceae bacterium
TCTTGGCGACATGGCGCGCGGCGTAGGCCGCCGAGCGGTCGACCTTGGACGGGTCTTTCCCTGAGAACGCGCCGCCGCCGTGGCGGGCCATGCCGCCGTATGTGTCGACGATGATCTTGCGCCCGGTCAGGCCGCAGTCGCCCACCGGCCCGCCGATGACAAAGCGGCCAGTCGGGTTGACGAGGAAGTTCTTGCGCAGCTTGCCCTCGTCGTAGAGGTCGGCCGGCAGGACCGGCTTGACCACGTGCTCCCACATGTCCTCGCGAATGAGGTCGTTGGTCGCATGCTCGGCGTGCTGGGTGGAGATCAGCAGCTTCTCGATCTCCACCGGACGCCCGTCGAGGTAGCGCACCGTGACCTGGGTCTTGCCGTCCGGGCGCAGGTAGTTGACCTCCTCGGCCTTGCGCACGTCCGCCAGGCGCTTGGCCAGGCGATGGGCCAGCGAGATCGGCAGCGGCATCAGCGACTCGGTCTCCGTCGTCGCGTAGCCGAACATCATCCCCTGGTCGCCCGCGCCGGCGACGTCGAGCTCGTCGTCGTCAGCCGGGTCGGTGCGCGACTCCAGCGCCTCGTTGACGCCCTGCGCGATGTCGGGCGACTGCTTGTCGATCGCGTTGAGCACGGCGCACGAATCGGCGCTGAAGCCCAGGTCGGCATCGGTGTAGCCGATGTTGCGGATCGTCTCGCGGGCGATCTCCTGGATGTCGACATAGGTGTCGGTCGTGATCTCGCCCGACACGACGACGAGGCCCGTGTTGACGAGCGTCTCGCAGGCGACGCGGCCCGTGGGGTCGTCGCGCAGGACGGCGTCGAGGACCCCATCGGAGATCTGGTCGGCGACCTTGTCCGGGTGTCCCTCGGTGACCGACTCCGACGTGAACAGGAACTCGTTGTCAGAAAACTGGCTCATCGAATTTGAAGGCGGATCTCCACGGTCGTGTTCCCCCCGCTGCCGGTCGAGGCGGCGCCCACGGCGTGGACCTTTTCGAGGTCCCCACGGGCGGCGAGATAGGCGCGCGAGCTGCGCAGCCCGGTCGCCTCGGCGAGCTGGAGGAGCTGGCTGAAGTCGAGGAAGACTAGCGAGGTCGGCCGGCTCGACGGCGCGTGGACGACCGCCTGCCAGGGCTTCGTCGCGGCGAGGCCGCCGCCGCTGACTCCGCGGATCGCCGCGATGCCCTCGGAGCCGGTGGCGAGGACGAGCTTGCCGGCGAACACCGCGGCCTGGAGCGTGAACCGGGTGCCCGCCTGGAGGACGGTGACGTCCTCGCCGGCGACCCGCGTCTGCGTCAGCTTCGACCCGCGCAGCAGGCGCTGCATGCCGGTCATCAGGCGGCCGATGATCCCGCGCGTCGCGTTGGAGTCCTTGGCCTGGGCGACCACCGCCAGCGTGGGAACCGGCACCCCGGGCAGGACCACGATCGCAACCTCGTTGCGCAGCAGGTCCAGCAGCTGGAGCGACGCCTTCGCGCCGAGCGCCTTGCGGGCCACCGCGACGAATGCGCCCAGGCCCGTCGACCCGGCGACCTGCGCGAGGCG
>DAINCW010000187.1:1546-4244 GCA_036732205.1 Solirubrobacteraceae bacterium
CGCCCGCCGGCGCGGTCCAGGCCGCGGATGTCCACGGCGGCCAGCGCGCCGGTCGGCAGTGACGAGGGCAGCTTGGGCTCGAACGGCTGGAAGGTCTGCGAGTTCGCCGGGGGCGTGGCCACGCTGTGCACCCGCAGGACGGCGCCCGGGTCGGACGCGCTGATCGTGAGCGCGGTGCCCCGCAGCCCCGGGCGGTCGAGCAGCGCGCCGGCGGCCCCGAGCAGGCCGCCGGCCGGAGCCAGCAGGCGATGGATGCCGTCGGCCGTCACGTACGCGTCGGCGACGCGATCGCCCGGCTCGCCCGCCGTGGCCCTGCGATAGGTGTCGTCGGCGGCGAGCGACCGGCCCCGGCCGGCGTCGAGGTCGATCGCCTGGCGTACCGTGGCGGGCTGGCCCAGCACGAGGAAATGGCCCACGAAGGCGGCCGTGACCGCGCCGTAGCGCTGGAGCTCCGTAGCGCGGTACGTCGTCGGCCTGCCGCCGGGGAAGGCTCCCCGGGTCAAGAACGCCTGGGCGCGCTTGCGGTCGCTCACGTCCACCAGCACGAGCGATCCGGCCGTGCCGCCCTTGGCGTCGAGGAGCGCCAGCGCTACCTCCTTGCCGAGCCACGGCCTGACGTCGGTGGTCGTCGCCGCGGCGGCGCCGCCGGCCGACAGGCGCGAGATCAGGCCGTCGCGCAGCCGCGGCCAGCTCGGGAACTTCGACAGTATTTGCGCCGCGCGCTTGGAGGCATCGCGGCCGGCGTCGGTCGAGACGTGCACGTAGACGAGCGCGTTGGCCGGCACGAGCTTCACCGCATCCTCGGGCAGCCCCGACCCGCCGCCGCCCGCCAGCGCCGTGATCCCGATCGTGACCGCCGCCAGCACGGCGACGATCGCGAGGGCGGTCGCCCTACGCCGCGCTACGACGCTCACGGCGCTCGACGAAGTCGATGATCAGGGGCACGCCGTCGAGCCCGTAGCGGGCACGCAGGCGGTTCTCGATGAAGTACGCGTAGTCGCGCGTCACGCGCTTGCGCGCGTTGATCTGGATCGCGAACCGCGGCGGATTGACCTCGATCTGCGCGATGTAGAGCAGCTTGAGGCGGTGGCCCTGCCTGGCGGGCGGCTGGCGCACCTCGAGCGTTTCGGCGAGGAAGCGGTTGAGGTCGGCCGTGGGGATCCGGTTGCGCATGCGGTCGCCCAGGGTGAGCGACTCGACAAGCAGGCGCGACACATGGCGACCGGTCTTCGCGCTCGCGGTCAGCACCCGCGGGCGCAGCCGCAGCTTCGTCGCCACCTTGCCGCGCTCGTGGTCGAGGTCTGAATCCTCGCCCGCCACGTCCCACTTGTTGAGTACGAGGGCCGTCGCGCACTTCGCCTCCATGGCGAGCTCGGCGACGCGCAGGTCCTGCGCGGTGACGCCGTCGTTGGCGTCGCAGACCACGAGCGCGACGTCGGCCCGTTCGGCGGCGCGCCGGGAGCGCAGGCTCGTGAAGTACTCGACGGACTCCTGCACCTTGGACTGGCGGCGCATCCCGGCCGTGTCGACGATGATCATGCGCCGCCTCCGACCCTGGCTGTCGCCAGGGTGCCCGATCTCGAGGGGAAGGTCGATCGCGTCGCGGGTCGTGCCGGCCACCTCGGACACGATGACGCGGTCTTCGCCCAGGAAGCGATTGACCAGCGAGCTCTTGCCGACGTTCGGGCGCCCGATGACCGCCAGGCGCACGATGTCGTCGCCGTCGTCGTCCGTCTCGTCCTCGGGCAGCAGCTCGACGACGCGATCGAGCAGGTCACCGGTCCCGAGCCCCTGCGTAGCGGAGACCGCCATGGGCTCGCCGAGCCCGAGGGACCAGAACTCGGCGGCAAGCGGCATGTCGGTGACCGAGTCGATCTTGTTGGCGACGAGCACCACCGGCTGGTCGGCGGCGCGCAGCAGCTCGGCCATCTCCTCGTCGCCGGGCCGCAGGCCGGCCTTGGCGTCGACGACGAGCACGGAGACCCGCGCGTCGGACATCGCGGCGCGCGCCTGGGCGCGGACCGAGTTCGCGAGCGGGTCGGGATCGGCGAAGTCCATGCCGCCCGTGTCGATCAGGCAGAAGGTCCGCCCGTTCCACTCCGCGGGGACCTCGTGGCGGTCGCGCGTGATGCCCGAGCGCTCGTGCACGACGGCCTCGCGCGACCCGGCGAGCCGGTTGACGAGCGAGCTCTTGCCCACGTTCGGATAGCCGACGACCGCGACCTTCATCGTCCCGCCAGCTCCACGATGCGCCGCACGACGTCGTCGACCGACAGGCCGGTCGTGTCCAGCTCCACCGCGCCGTCGGCGGGGCGCAGCGGGCTGTGCTCCCGCGTCGCGTCGCGCTCGTCGCGCAGCGCCTGGTCGCGCAGGACGGTCCGCTCGTCGGCGCCGAGCTCGCCCGCCCGGCGGCGCGCACGCTCCTGCGGCGATGCCGTGAGGTAGACCTTCAGCTCGGCGTCGGGCGCGACGACGGTGCCGATGTCGCGCCCCTCGGCCACCCAGTCTCCGTCGTGCAGGAGCGCACGCTGGCGCTCGACAAGCGCGGCGCGGACCGCGGGCAGCGCGGCGATCCGCGAGGCCGCCTCGGTGACCTCCGGGGTGCGGATGGCCTCGGTGACGTCGCGCTCGCCCAGCAGGACGCGCCCGTCGTCGAGCTTCACGTCGGCCGCCGTGGGGTCATCGGCCATCGCGGCGG
>DAINCW010000188.1:0-3958 GCA_036732205.1 Solirubrobacteraceae bacterium
GCCCGCGCAGCCTGCCGCGACGCCGGACGCCACCACGCCGCCCGTGTTCGCGACGCCGCCCGCCACCACCCCGCCGGCCGCCACGCCGCCGGCCGCCCCCAAGACGCCCAAGGCCGCAAGCCCGGCGACCCCGGTGGCCGCGGCCATTCCGGCCACTCCCGCCGTCACCCCGGCCACCGTCAAGAAGGTCAACAAGAAGGCGACCAGCAAGCCGAAGACCCCGGTCAAGCCGCTCGGCCCGCCGACGAGCATCGCGCTCGCCCAGAGCGCAGCGCACACGTACAACCCGTACGCGCACCCCGCCACGGACTTCGGCGACCCGCACAAGGCCCTTGACGACGACCCGAGCACGGCCTGGACCGCGCAGCTGCCGACGAACGGCGCGCGCCCCGACGTCGGCCTGGTCGTCGATCTCGGCAGTGCGACCGCAGCGCGCCGGATCGAGGTCGCGACAACGACTCCGGGCATGACCATCGAGGTCTACGGCACCACGTCGTCGACCACCCCGGTCTCGATCCAGGACCCGGGCTGGACGCACATCACCACCCAGCTCGACGTCGCCAAGAGCGACCACATCACCGTCGGCGACGGCACGAAATCGTGGCGCAAGCTCCTGCTGTGGGTCACCGAAGGCCCGACGGCCGGCGGCCCGCAGGTCGCGCTGAACGAGCTCAAGGTCGACAAGTAGGCGCCGCGCCCGAAGGGGCGCTCACGCTGGCTCTCTGTTCGACGTTGGTGAGCGCCCCTTCGGGCGCGACGAACAACGACGGCGACGAGGGAGGGGAAATTGCTGAGTGATCCGCCTATATCGCGGGTTTCTCAGCAACCCAGCCAAGGTTGTCGGAAAAGTCGAGCCCCACTCGACTAAGCCGACAACTCCACGAACTCACTCCCTCGTCGCTGCCGTTCGTCGCGCCCGAAGGGGCGCTCACTCACGCCATGCGGACGGCCCTCGGGCGCCCCTCGGCCCCGCACGCTTCAGTTCGGCGGGAAGTTCTCCGGCGCGTGGTCGACCCACGTGCTGCGGAAGTCGCGGATCGCGTCCCATACCTGCGGGTTGATCTTCGGGCAGCCGATCGAGTGCGACCACGCGGTGGCGGCGACCGTGAAGGGCATGTTCGTCTGGTTCTGGAAGAGCAGCGTCTTGTAGCCGGACTGACCCTTGAGCGGCTCGTTGAACAGCGTCGTCAGCTGCGCGACGACGTGGGGCGACGTGCCGCGGCGGTACTGGATCTCGACGCGGCCGTGCTCGAGCGTGTGGACCGTGTGCTCCACGGCCGGCGTGTTGGCGGGCGTGTAGATGCCGTCGAGGGCCGGCACCGGGCTGTGGTTGCCCGACGTGGCCGGGTTGGTCTTGTACTGGACCGGCGTCCCGACGTGGCTCTGCCCGAAGACGGGAAAGGTCTTCACGGTGCACCCCGCGGCCTTGGCCGCCGAGGCGAGGTCCTTGTTCGCCGGCACCGGGATCTTCGCCTGGGGCCCGCCGGTGCTCCGCCCGCCGCTCGTCGAGCTGCTGCTCCCGCCGCCCGACGAGATCAGGATCACCGCGACCGCGATCACGGCCGCGACCAGGATCCCCCCGCCGACCATCTGGAGCCGCCGGGCGCGCGCGCCGGCGGCGTTCTCGCGCTGCTCGGCCTCGAGCCGCTCCGCCTTGCGGAGCTCCTTCTCCTCCTGGCGGCTGGACAACGGCTAGCCGGCCTTGCGGCGGGTCGCGGAGCGGCCGGGCGCCTTCGCGCCGCGGGGGCGCCAGCACTCGTCGAGGAAGTCGGCGATCTCGCCGGTGATGCGGCCGGGGGAGATGCGCAGCTCGAGCATCGAGCTGGCCTCGAGCAGGCGGCCGTTGGGCAGCTCCTCGACGAGCATTCCGGTGTCGGAGAAGGGATGCACCGGATCGCGATGATGCCCGATCACCAGCGCGGGCGGCTCCAGCAGGCGCCGCTGCGCGCGCGGCGGGGCGATGCGGCCGAAGAAGAGGCCTTGGAGCACGGCGCCACTCGGGCCCGGATCCTGGCGCACCCAGTCGAGCAGGACGTTCGCGAAGAACGGGACGCGGCTCTCCGGCACCGCCTTCGCGGCCATCTGCACGATCCGCATGAGCGGCTGGCCCACGGTCAGCGCGAGGAGCATCGGCGAGAAGGCGACGGCGCAGCCCAGCAGCGCGTTGTCGAGGACCGGCATCTCGATGAGCATGCCGCGGACGCGGTCCTGCGCGATCGCGCAGGCCTCGAGCGTCACGTTGGCCCCGAGCGAGGTCCCCCCGACGATGGCGTCATCGAGCTCGAGGTGGTCGAGCAGGGCGATGACCTGCTCGCCGAAGGCGGGCATCGAATAGCGCCACATGTCGCGCGGCCGGTCGGACGCACCATGGCCCAGCAGGTCGATGGTGATGACCCGGTGGCCGCGGTTGGCGAGGTCCTTGGCCAGCGGAAGGTGCATCCGCTGGCTGAGCAGCAGGCCGTGGATGAGCACGATGGCCCGCGGGCCGGAGCCGTGCTCCGTGTAGGCGATGCGGTGTCCGGCGTGGGTGAAGGTCGGCATACAGCCCGGCAGGGTACCCGGGCCGGCTCTCGGACTAGCCCGCAGCGATGGCGTGAGCCGTCCGTCGCGCCAGCGCCATGCAGGTCGCCATCGGGTTCGTTCCCGTCGCGGTCGGAAAGGCGCTGGTGTCGCCGATCCAGACGCCGGGCGTGTCGTGGAGCTGGCCCCACGGGTCGGCGGCCGAGGTCTTGGGGTCCCGTCCCATGCGCGCGGACCCCATCTGGTGCAGCGCGAAGATCGCGTGCTCATAGGGGTCGAGCGGACCGTCGTGGACGCGCTGCGAGTAGGCGTCGACGTCCTCGCCGCGCCGCCAGCGCATCGCCCGGCGGTGGAAGGTGAGGATCTCGTTGGCGCCGGCGGCCTCGTGCAGGCGCACGAGCTCGAGGAGCCCGCGCCGGAAGTTGCGCACGTCGAGGTCGTCGGTCATGTCGTAGTGGTGGACGGCGTTGCCGGCGCCGTCGATCGTCACGCGACCGTGCCCACGATCGCGAATGAGGAAGACCAGCCCGGAGGTCACCGGACCCTTGGCCATGTCCTCCTTGTGCTGGCGGCCGCTCTCCCACGACAGCGCGCTGCCCGAGATGCCGGGCGACGCGTGCGAGGTCTCGATCAAGAAGCCGAAGCCCTCATCGAGGTCGGCGAACTGGGCCGACAGGCCGGTCTGCGGCGCGCCCCACCAGCCCTTTTGGCCCTCGTCGTACATGCCGACGATCGCCGTCGCCGGGTGCAGGCGCAGGTAGTCACCGGCCGCGGGGCCGCCGATGCCCGAGCGCAGCAGCAGGGCCGGGGTCTCCAACGCGCCGCAGGCCACGACGACCGTGGGCGCGTGGACCGTCACCGGCGCGCGCCGGCCCTCGGCGTCCGCGTAGGTGCCCTCGACGCCGACGGCCTTCCCGTCGCGCACCAGGACGCGCTCCACGCGGCAGTCGACGACGAACCGCGCCCCCGCCTCGGCGGCGTCCTGGAGGTACGTCTTCATCGTCCCCTGCTTGGAGCCGGACTGGTCGCCGAAGCCCAGGTAGCCCGCCGTCTCGGCGCGGTACGCAGCGGGGTCCGCGTTGCGCGTGATGCGCTGGTGGGAGTAGCCGAGCTTGGCGCAGGCGTCCTCCATGCGCTGGTTCGGCCCGTTGTAGTCCGAGCAGCGGTCGTTGACCGAGCAGCGCTCGAAGATCGCGGCGATGTGCGCGTCGAACTCCGGGCCGGCCAGGCCCTCGAGCCCGTGCTCGGACTCCCACTGCGCGCGCACCCGCGGCGTCGCGGGCAGCATGTTCGTCCAGTTGACCGTCGTGCCGCCGCCGAGGTTCGAGCCCGCCATCAGGGCGATGGAGCCATTGGCGGTCTGGGTCACGCCGCCCCCGCGGTACAGGTGCTCGTAGGCCCACAGCTCGAGCTGGTTGAAGTCGGCCTCGTTGTAGTA
>DAINCW010000189.1:0-3927 GCA_036732205.1 Solirubrobacteraceae bacterium
GAGGACGGCGCGGCGCGAGAGCACGACGTTGTTGCGCGAGCGGTTGAGCTCGATGACCTTGCACTCGATCTGCTGGCTCATGTACTCGTCGAGATTCGGCACGCGGCGGATGTCGACGAGCGATGCGGGCAGGAAGCCGCGCACGCCGAGGTCGATGATCAGGCCGCCCTTGACGACCTCGATCACGGTGCCGATCACGGGCTCGCCGGACTCGGCGGCGCCCTCGATGCGCTTCCAGGCGCGCTCGAAGCGGGCGCGCTTCTTGGAGACGATCAGGCGGCCGTCGGGGTCCTCCTTGGTGAGGACCAGCGCGTCGACCTCCTCGCCCAGCTCGACCTCCTCGTGAGGGTCGGCGGACTTGCGGATCGAAAGCTCGTTGGAGGGGATGACCCCCTCGCTCTTGTAGCCGATGTCGATGAGGACCTCGTCGTTGTCGATCCGGACGACCTTCCCGGTGACGACTTCGCCCTCTTCGACATGGCGGAACGTCGCGTCGTAGTTGGGGACGATCTGCCCGTCGATCTCGAGCAGGAGCCCGCCGGAGTCGGGGACGACCTTCGCCTCTGTGTCTGTTGCCATGTGAGGGCGAGAGGGTAGCGCAGCACCCTTTGAGGTTGTTTCAGAATTCCGCGTGTGCGGCTGGCGAGCGCCGGATCAAGCGGAGCAAGGACGCAGGGAGGGTGCAATGGCAACGCCATTGCCCCGACCGAGGACGCAGCCTCCGCGCAGATCCGCCGCCGCCAGACGTGCGCGGGGGATTCTGAAACGACCTCTTAGACTTCTCCGCTCCCATGCCGGTTCGCGCCACGAAGCGCGGCGACGAGCGCACGCCGCTGCACGCCGACGTCGACGTCCTGATCTGCGGGGCCAGCTTCGCCGGTCTCGCGTGCGCGCGCGAGCTCGCGGGCACGCGCGCACGCGTGCTGATCATCGACCGCTATGAGGTCGGCGAGCGCCAGACATCCGCGTGCGCGGCGCCCACCGAGTGGCTGCTCGCGCTGGGCCTGGAGGGCTCGATCCGACAGACCTTCGGCGACCTAGTGGTCAACACGCCCGATGCTCGGGTGCGGTACGGGCTGCCGTGGACGTTCAGCACGTTCGACTACCCCGAGCTGTGCAGCCTGCTCTTCGACCAGTGCGGCGAAGCGGAGTTCGACACGGCCAAGGTCGAGGGGATCCGCCGCGGCCGCGTGCACACGGTCGTGACCGACCGCGGCGAGCTGCGCGCCCCGCTGGTGGTCGACGCGCTCGGCTGGCGGCGCGTGCTCGGCTCGGACATGGACGTCCAGCCGCCGCACGCCAGGCTGTCCCGGGGCCTCGAGATCCACCCGCACGGCGAGGCCGACGACCTCGAGCTGTGGATCGACCGCCGCTACGTGCGCGCGGGCTACTCGTGGCGCTTCCCGGCGCGTGACGAGCTGCGCATCGGCGTCGGCTCCTTCGAGCCGCGCGACCACGTCAAGGAGCCGACGGTGCGGCTCGCCGGTGACCTCGATGCCGACGCGGTGCGCTACCAGGGCAACTGGATCCCGCATCAGCTGCGCCCGGCGACTGACGACGGCGTGCTCTTCGCGGGCGACAGCGCCGGCCATTGCCTGCCGCTGACCGCCGAGGGCATCCGCACCGCGCTGTACTTCGGCCTCGCGGCCGGACGCGAGCTGCGCCTCGTCGTCGAGGGCCGCCAGACGCGCGAGCAGGCGCTCGAGCGCTACGGGTCGTTCTCCGCCGAGCACGCCTTCGCGTTCCGCTGGCTGCTGCGCGCCCAGCAGCTCGTCGGTCACTTCAATCGCCCGCCGCTCGTGAACTGGATCGTGCGCGGCATGGACCAGCCGCAGCTCACCCGC
This sequence comes from Solirubrobacteraceae bacterium, assembly GCA_036732205.1. Lineage (GTDB taxonomy): Bacteria > Actinomycetota > Thermoleophilia > Solirubrobacterales > Solirubrobacteraceae > VAWY01. The sequence goes on from DAINCW010000189.1 coordinate 1,845, forward strand.
TGGTTCTTTGACCGCTACCTGGCGATCGCGCCGCCGGAGTTCGCTCAGAACCCGCGGCGCTCGCGGTCGCCGGGCGGGGTGACGCCGCCGCCCAGCACCCTGCGCCACGCGTGGGCGAACCACAGCACGGCGAGCACGAGCGCAACGACCGAGGCCGTCTTGGCCTCGTCAGCCGAGACCGCGCCGATCGCCAGCAGGAACAGGTAGAGGACCAGCACGGCTCCCACGACCGCCCACGCCACCACCCACACCGTCTGGGCGGCGCCACGCGGGCCGGAGGCGTCGCTTGAGCGGCGGCCCGTGGAGCGGCGGTCGGGCGGCGCGCGACGATCGTCCGCGCGGCGCTCCTGCTCGGGGGGCCGCGGGGCGCCGGCCTCGCCCGGCCAGTCGTCGCCGTGGTCGCCGGTGCCGGTGGCGTCGGTGCTCATGCCGCCGACTCTAGACCGGCGGGCGGACGCGCGCCAGCCTGAGCCTCTGATTGCGCACTACTTGGCCTCCATCCAGTTCGCGCCGACGCCGACGTCGATCTCCAGCGGCGGCTCGCGATCCTCCCAGGGCGCGAGCATCTCGCGCTCGACGATCTCGCGGACGGCCTCCTCCTCCTCCGGCGGGCCCTCGAAGAGCAGCTCGTCGTGGATGGTCAGGATCAGGCGCGTCGACAGGCCGCCGTCCGACAGCGCGCGTGCGCAGCCGATCATCGCGAGCTTGATCACATCCGCCGCCGTACCCTGGATCACGGTGTTCACCGCAAGGCGCTCGCCGAGCGAGCGGACCTCCCACCGGCGAGCCTTGAGCTCGGGGATGTTGCGCCGCCGGCCGTGCAGCGTCGTGACGTAGCCGATCTCCGTCGCCTGCTCGATCGTGCCCTCGATGAACGCGGCCACCTTCGGGAAGCGCGCCAGGTAGGTGTCGATGACGGCCTTGGCCTCCTCCCGCGGGATGTTCAGGCGGTCGGCGAGGCCGAAGTCGCTGAGGCCGTAGACGATCCCGTAGTTGATCATCTTCGCCTTCGAGCGATCCATCGGCGTCAACTGGTCAGGCGCTTTGTCGAACACCTGCGAGGCGGTGGCCGTGTGCACGTCCTCGCCGCGCTTGAAGATCTCCTCCAGCACCGGCTCGCCCGCGATGTGGGCCAGCACGCGCAGCTCGACCTGCGAGTAGTCGGCCGACAGCAGGACGGCGCCGGGCGCCGCCTCGAAGCAGCCGCGGATCTCGCGGCCCAGCTCCGTGCGCACGGGGACGTTCTGCACGTTGGGGTTCGTCGACGCCAGGCGGCCCGTCGTCGCAGCGGCCTGCACGAACGTCGTGTGCAGGCGCGAGTCGGAGTCGACGAGCGCCGGCAGCACGTCCAGGTAGGTCTTCGCCAGCTGGTTGAGCTCGCGCCAGCGCTCGATCTTGGGGATGATCGGGTGCTCGTCGCGGATCTGCTGGAGCACGCGGGCGTCGGTCGAGAAGCCGGTCTTGCCACGGCGCTTGCGCGACAGCCCCAGCTTGGTGAAGAGGATCTCGCCGAGCTGCTGGGGCGAGCCGATCGTGAACTCCTCATCGGCGAGCGCGTAGATGTCGATCTCGAGCTCGCGCAGCTCGGAGTGAACTCGGTCGGTGATGCCGCGCAGGCGCTCGACGTTCAGCCGCACGCCGTCGCGCTCCATCTCGCGCAGAACCGGCACGAGCGGCAGCTCGATCCGCTCCATGACGTGGGTAAGGCCGCGCTCGTGGATCTGCTCGCGCTGCCACGCGGCGAGCGCGGCGGTCAGCAGCGCGTCCGCGGCCGCGAGGTCGTCGGTGTCGGCGGCCAGGCCGCGCTCCTCCACCAGCTCCCGGAACGGATAGCCGCGCCGCTGGGGCTCGAGCAGGTACGCGCCGAGCAGCGTGTCGTGCGCGAGGTTGGTCGGCACCTCGCCCAGCGCCTTGGCGTCGTGGACGACGACGGGCTTGTGGCCCACGGCGGCCACGACGTCCTCCGCGGCCGTGGCGTCCCCGACGACGACCGTGCACCCACCACCGGCTTCGCCGGGGGAGCGATGCGCGACGCCGAACCGCCGCGCGGCGTTCCCCTCCCCGCCGAACAGCGCGTCCTCGG
>DAINCW010000190.1:0-3861 GCA_036732205.1 Solirubrobacteraceae bacterium
TCTACTCGAAGATGACCAAGAAGGGCCGCGAGTTCAACGAGATCTACGACCTCACTGCGATGCGCGTGATCGTCGACTCGGTCAAGGACTGCTACGGCACCGTCGGTGTCATCCACTCGCTGTGGAAGCCGCTGCCGGGCCGCTTCAAGGACTTCATCGCGATGCCCAAGTTCAACATGTACCAGTCGCTGCACACGACGGTGATCGGGCCCGAGGGGCGGCCGCTGGAGATCCAGATCCGGACACGCGAGATGCACGACATGGCCGAGTTCGGCGTCGCCGCGCACTGGATCTACAAGGCCGGTGCCGACGGCGCCAAGCAGCGCCGCACCATGACCCCGGACGAGAAGCTCGGCTGGCTGCGCTCGGCGTCGGACTGGGGACAGGACAGCAGCGACCCCCACGAGTTCATGGAGAACCTGAAGGTCGACCTCTTCGAGGACGAGGTCTTCGTCTTCACGCCCAAGGGCGAGGTGAAGTCGCTCGCCGCGGGCGCGACGCCGCTGGACTTCGCCTATGAGGTGCACACGGAGATCGGCCACCGCTGCATCGGCGCGCGCGTCAACGGAAAGATCGTGCCGCTGCACTACGAGCTGAAGTCGGGCGACATCGTCGAGGTCCTGACGTCGAAGAAGGACCGCGGTCCGTCGCGCGACTGGCTCGCCGTGGTCAAGACCACCCGCGCGCGCAACAAGATCAAGCAGTGGTTCAAGGCCGAGACGCGCGAGGACACCGAGCACACGGGTCGCGAACTGCTTCAGGAGCACATGCGCAAGGCCGGCCTGCCGGCCCAGAAGATCTCCGGCAGCGCGCTGCTCGCGGACGTGATCCGCGAGATGGGCTTCCGCAAGGCGGAGGAGTTCTACATCGCGCTGGGCGGGGCGAAGATCTCGGCGAAGGTCGTCGTCAACAAGGTGCTCCAGCGCCTCAAGCAGGGCGAGGCGGCCGAGGAGGAGTCGACGCCCGCGGAGGTGCTCGTCACCGGGCGCCGCCAGCGTCGCCAGCCGAGCGCCTCCTCCAGCGCGTACGGCATCCGCGTCGAGGGCGTCAGCGACGTGATGCTGCGCCTGGCCAAGTGCTGCCGCCCGGTCCCGGGCGACCCGATCATCGGGTATGTCTCGCTGGGCCGGGGCATCACCATCCACCGCGACGACTGCCCGAACGCCGCGCAGCTGCGCAAGGACCCGGAGCGCTTCGTCCCGGTCGACTGGGAGGGCGAGCATGAGACCGCGTTCAAGGTCGAGCTCCAGGTCGACGCCTGGGATCGCCACCGCCTGCTCGAGGACCTGTCGCGCACGATCGCCGAGGGCGGGCTCAACATCGTGGAGGCACGCTGCGTCGTCTCCTCGCCGATGGTCCAGAACCGCTTCGTCGTCGAGGTCGCCGACACCCAGGCGCTGAAGCAGACGATCAACCGCATGCGGAACATCGATTCTGTCTTCGACGCCTACCGGGTCACGCCGGGCGGTGGCTGATCCGCGCCTGCGGGCGTCCTCGGTCGCTCGCGTGCTGGCGCACGCCACGCTCCCTGCGTCCTTCGCAGGCCCGGCCAGCCGCCGCCCGCATCACGCCTAGTCCAGCTCGAAACCCTGCTCGGTCGCGTTGACCTCGTAGGCCAGCAGCGGCCGCAGATGGCGCAGCGTCGCCGATGCGGGTGTCGCCCGCGCGACGGCGTTGCGGGCGGTGGCTGACAGGCCGCCACTGAGATGGGCGACGCGGCCGAGCGACCGCGAGCGCTTGACCACCCAGCCGACCCGCTTGTAACGCCGGCGCGCGTAGAGCTCCAGGGCACCGGCGAGGTCGCCACTGCCCCGGCGCAGGGAGTCGGCGAGCACGGCGGCGTCCTCGATCGCCTGGCAGGCGCCCTGACCCAGGAACGGGAGCATGGGGTGGGCGGCGTCACCCAGCAGGGCGATGAGGCCCGTCGACCACCGCGACTCGGGGTCGCGGTCGTAGAGGCCGGTGCGAATGATCCGGCTCGCGGGGGTTGCGCGCACGAGCTGGGGGATCGGCGCCGCCCAGTCGCCGAGCCGCGTGGCGAGGGCGGCGCGCTCCAGGTTCGGCGACGCGCCCTCGAACGATGCCCGCGCGCTCGTCCACCAGTACGCGCGCTCGTCGTCCACGCGGGCCATCCCGAACAGCGCGCCGGGCCCCCAGTGCTCGCCGGGGCGCAGCGTCGCGGGCCCTGGCAGAGCGTCGAGCTCCGCGATGCCCCGCCAGGCGACGAGGCCCGACCAGAGCGGCGGCTCCGCGCGGGCCACCGCCGTCCGCACCCGGGAGTGCAGGCCGTCGGCGCCGATGACCAGGTCGCCGGTCTCGCGGCCGCCCGTGACGAGGCGGGCGTGGACGTGGTGGCCGTCCTGGTCGACCGACGCGACCTCGGCGCCGTGGCGAATCGTCTGGCCGGGCAGCGCCGCTCGCAGAAGGCGCTGGAGAACACCGCGATGGATCATCACCAGCGGTGCGCCGAAACGCTCGACGAACTCCGCGGACGTGTCGCCCTTGATGCGGCGCCCGCGCCAGTCCCACAGCCCGCCGCCCTCGATCGGCCGCCCGGCCTTCTCGATGGCCGTGCCGATCCCGAGGTCGCGCAGGACCTTGATCGCGTTCGGCCACAGTGAGATGCCGGCGCCCACCTCGGAGAGCTCCTCGGCGCGCTCGAGCACGAGCACGTCGATGTCCACAGCGCGCAGCGCGAGCGCCGCGGTGAGCCCGCCGATCCCGGCTCCGACGACGATTGCGCGCGGCATCCCTGCGCGAACGGTAGGGCTAGCTGACGACGGTCAGCGCTTGGCGTTGAAGCGAGAAGCGCGCCTCGTGCACGTCGCCGACGTGGTCGCCATCGACCTGGAGGGCCACCGGGCGGTCGTCGCCCGAGCGCAGCACGACCTCAGAGAGCTCGTCGAACGACGACACGCGGTGGTGGTTGACGATCCGCGAGCGCTGCGAGAACGCGCGCCAGATGAGCGTCGGCATGTCGATCGGGCTCGCGCGCTCGAGCACCACGGCGCTGAGCAGCCCGTTGTCGAGGTCGGCCCCCTCGGCGACGACGATGGGCCGGTCGCGGAAATAGGTGTAGATCTCGCCGTTCTGGACGATCGCGGTCACGCCGGGGACCTCCTGGCCGTCGATCTCGGCGACGATCCGCGGCGGGTGGATGAGATAGCGCCGGTTGAACGACGTGACCGCGGCGTACGTGTAGTAGTAGGGCCCGAGCCGGGCCTTGAGCCGCGGGTTGGAGTCCACGCGCGCGACCACGGTCGCGTCGAGGCCGTAACCCGCGGAGAAGAGGAAGTGGCGGTCGTTGACCTTGGCCAGGTCGACGCGGCGCGGGCGCCAGTCGTCGGCCATGCCCAGGAGGTGCTCGGTCGCGTCGACTAGCTCGCCGGGGATCCCCAGCAGCTTGCAGTAGACGTTCGTGGAGCCACCGGGCAGGCAGCTCAGCGGCGTGGGCGACCCGGCCAGGCCGTTCGCGGCCTCGTTGACCGTGCCGTCGCCACCGAAGGCCACGACGACGTCGTAGCCCTCGAGCGCGGCCTCGCGGCACAGCTCGGTGGCGTGCCCGCGCTCCTCGGTGTCGATCGCCGTGACCTCGTAGCGGCCCTGGAGCGCGTAGACGACCAGGTTGCGCAGCCGGTCGGAGACGGTCGTCGCGTACGGGTTGACGATGACCAGCATCCGCTTGCGCTCGATGTCGAGCCCGGGGTCGGAGCTGGAGGCGATGCGCTCGAGCATCGCCAGATCGGTGGCGCTGGCCATCGGGGGCGACTACACCGGGTCGGTCCGTGCGTTTCAAGGGCCGCTAGAGCACGATCGAGCGCGCCTGCACGCTGCCGCCCACGAGCGCGACGAGGCCCACGG
>DAINCW010000191.1:0-3109 GCA_036732205.1 Solirubrobacteraceae bacterium
GGTGGGAGCGGCGCTGTCGCCGTCCTCGCCGTCCTCGTCCTCGTCCGCGGCGTCGGCGTCCGCCTCGGGCTCGTCGCCGGCGGCGGCCTGCTCGGCCTCGAGCTCGGCGGCGATCAGGGCGTCGTCCTCGGCGCGAAGATCGATCTCGTCGTCGAAGTCGACGGCCGCGGTCTCGCTCTCGTCGCCCTCGGGCGCGAGCTCGTTCTCGCGCTTGAACGACTGGATCTGCGCGACGTTGACCTCGAGCTGATGGGCGATCCACGCGTCGGTCCGGCCTTGGCGCACCCAGCTACGGATCTGGTTGAGTTGCGGGCGCAGTGAGCGGCGGGCCATAGGCGGCGGGAACCTTAGCCAATGCCCTGCCCGGGGGCGCGCCAGACGGCCGCTCGGGGGGCCCGGATGACGAAGTTCGTCCGATTCGCCCGATTTACCGAAAGATCGAGGCGGCGGCTCCGTTTGGGCTTTGGACGGCGAGGGGACGCGCCATCAAGAGACTGTGCACCCACGGCAGGGAGGTGCCCCCAACATGCTGGTCCTGACACGCAAGTCCAACCAGAGCATCATGATCGGGGACGAGATCGAGATCTCGGTGCTGTCGACCATGGGCGAGAAGGTGCGCATCGGGATCCAGGCCCCTCGCGAAGTGCCCGTCTTTCGCAAGGAGGTCTACCTCGAGATCCAGGAGGAGCGCGGAGAAGTCACCGCCCGCGTAGCACCCGACACCGCGGCCCCGCCCTCCGACGGAGGCCTCCGCGCTGAGGTCGATGCCGAGCTGCGCAAGCTGGGCGGCGGCGACTGACGCAGCACGCTCGGGCGTAGCCCGAGCGATGGGCCGCGTTCCTCAGCCCATCACGTAGTAGAGCGTCTCGAACATCGCGACGGTGACAAGCACCGCCGTCGCGATCAGCGCGACGACGAGCGCCACGAACCGCATCTTCCCGGCGCTGTGAACGCGCTCCACCCTGCGGCGGCGGGCGCGCTCGATCGCCGCGCGCCGCAGCATCTCGCGGCGTTCGCGGTCTTCCCAGGCCTCCTCGACGAAGGCCCGTTCCAGCTCGGCAAGGCTCTGACGCATGCGCATGCGGCAGGGAAGGGTACCGCCCGGGCGGTGGACCTAACAGGCGCCCCACAAACCCCTGCCCGCTGACTGCGCCTGTCTCTGGAGCGCGGCGAACCGCGGCGCGTAGCGGTCGTTGGGTGGAATCGTGAGGGTTCGCGCGTATCCCTCACGCACGAGCGCGGCGTTCACGAAGACCCCGTCGGACCCGCGGTAGACGTAGGCCAGCAGCCGGCCGTAGCGGTCGCGCGACTCCGCGCCGACGAGCAGGCGGACGCGCTGGCCGGTGACCAGCTGCTCGTTGCGCGCGCTGGCCGCCTTGGCGTAGCACTGCACCGGCACGCCCGGCTTGACGGACTCGGGTGTGTCCATGCCGATGTAGCGCACGGTGTCCGTCGCGCCGCCCGGCATGCGCACCTTCACCGTGTCGCCGTCGACCACGCGGGTCACCACGGCATCCTCGCGACCGCCCGAGTCCGGCGAGCCGTGCGGCCACCAGGTGGCCAGGGCGGCGGCGGCCAGGGCGAGGACGATGAGAAGCGGCTTGCGCATGGCTCCCACCGTGCCACCGGCACCGGGCGGCATGCACCGCCCGTTGCAGAATTGTTGCAGTTAGGCGACCGCTGCGCCGCTCTCGGCGTTCTCGTAGACCTTGATGAAGCGCAGGTAGTTGTCGGCGATCTGGTCGCTCGCCGCGTCACGCTCAAAGTCCCCGCTGAGGAAGCCCTTCAGCGCGTCCCACCAGATCGAGCGGCCGATGGCGAAGCCGACGAAGCCCTCGACGGGCGCGGCCTGTCCGAGCCAGTGGTCGACCTTCTCGTCGGAGGCGCCGCGGCCCAGCAGCACGCAGACGACGCAGTCGCGACCGTCACGGCGCGTGGTCCTCGCGAGCATCTCCGCGTCGGAGCGCTCGTCGACGCCCTCGATCTTCCAGATGTCCGCCTCGACGCCGGCGTCCTGGAGCTCCTCGATGGTGCGGCGCATGAGGTCGGGGCGCAGCTCGGCGTCGTAGCGGTCGGTGTCGCCGCCGACCGACTCGAGCTGGGCGGGCTCGGCGGGCACGAGCAGCTCGAAGAGGAACTTGCGCCCGTTGTCGTGCAGCCAGTCCGCCAGGCGCTTGAGCTTGAACGCCTGCACGCGGTTCGCATCGGCGTCGCCCTCGGGGTTGTAGCGGACCAGGACCTTCGTGAAGTCGGGGTCGAACGCCAGGATGTGGTCTCCGAAGCGGTCGCCGTACTGGAAGTCGAACATGTCCTGGCCGGACTTCTCCGCCGGCATGGCCAGCTTCAGCCCGCGCTCCTTGCCCAGCTCGGGCACGTGGCGCGGCGCACCGAACTGCTCGTCGACGAGGACGCCCATCGCCTGGGGGTCGACGCCGCCCCGGTCGGCGGCCTTGACCATGCCCTCGAAGATCAGGTGCTTGGCGTCGGCGATCGTGTCGGTCTGCTCGGGGGAGGGGTCTCCCTCGATGCCGAACATCTTCTTCTGGAACGACCCGCGATGGTCGAACGCGAGGATGTACAGCTTGCCGTCGTAGCCAAGGGTCATGGTCGTCTCCGCGTCGTTTCGGGCAGCATAACCCGGCCCCATGGACCACGAATTCACCGGCCCGAGCTTCACCATCGGCGTGGAGGAGGAGCTGATGATCGTCGACCAGGAGACGCTCAACCTGCTCGAGGTCATGAGCGAGATCGTGGCCGCGACGGCGGCCTGAGGGGCCCCGCCCGCGCGGACCGTAGAATCGGCGCGCATGGCTCGCGGTGCCGATCTGTTCATCGTCTGCAAGAACTGCGGGTCGGAGGTCAGCCCGTATGTGACCGAGTGCCCGTACTGCGGGCAGCGGGTGCGCAAGCGCGCGCCCAAGCTCGACAAGGGCGGCCAGCCGCGCGAGCCCAAGCGAGCCCGGCGCGCCGAGGCCACGGAGCCCCGTCTGGGGCGACTGCGCCGCGGCGAGATGGCCGGCGTTCGCGGCGAGGGCCGGCCGAGGGTGACGATCCTGCTCGTGGGCGCGTGCTTCGCCGTGTACCTGCTGTCGGCGGCGGCGATCGTCGA
>DAINCW010000191.1:3119-3798 GCA_036732205.1 Solirubrobacteraceae bacterium
ATCCGAATGTTTCACCGGGGACGACCACGTCATTCAGCGGCGGCGGCAGCATGGTGTTCGCCGGCGGTGCGTACCAGCTGGCCACCATGGTCGCCGTCGGGCTCTACGGCTGGCTGCTGGAGCGCCGCCACGGGCCCGTGGCCGTGATCGTGGTCTACCTGCTCGCGGGCGCCGGCGGGATGCTCGCCGCGTCGTCGCTCGACAGCTCCTTGCTGGCCCCGGCCGCGGGCGCGAACGGGCTCGGCCTCGGGCTGCTGTGCGCCTGGGCGGTCCCGGACCTGCTGGCCTGGCGACGGGACGAGGACTACGAGGGCGACCTGCTCGGCACGGCTGTCATCGTCGCCGTGCTGCTTGCGATGCCGATGGCCGTCCAGTTCGCCAGCGCGGTCGCGGGCTTCACCGGCGCGGTGGCGGGCTTGGTGGTCGGCTTCGCGCTGGTCCGCCTGCGCCCGGGCGCGTAGGGCACGCCGCTGGTCGGCCGTGTGGCGTTCGTGAGCGCCCCTGCGGGCGCGACGAAAGGCCGCTGGTGAGGGGGAGGGAGGTTTCGCGTGCGGCGGGCCTCGAGGGAGCGAGCAGCGGGGTGCGGCTGGCGCGATGACGGGGTTCTGGGCGCAATTGGTGCCTGGGGGTCGTATATCAACCCTTAGATACCAATCGCGCGGACTTCACCCTGCGCGGG
>DAINCW010000192.1:0-3736 GCA_036732205.1 Solirubrobacteraceae bacterium
GCGGCGACCTCGGCCCGCTGATTGACCGCCTCGAGCACAGCGACGTCCTGACGATCCGCCTGCCGGTCCTGCGGCGCGACGGCGTCGTGCTGCGCGACGTGCGCCTGCACGAGGCGGCGCGGCGCATCGCGCTCGAGGCGACGGTCGATCCGCGGGAGCTGGCCGCCGTCACACCGGGCGGGTTGACACCGCAGTACGAGCCGGACACCGGCGGGCCTGGGGTCGTCTTCGGCGTGACGAAGAGCGCTGCGGGCTTCGACGTGCACGCGACGGTCCGCGTCGCGCCGGCGCGCGACGGCTCGCTGCGGGCGACGCCGGAGGGCGTGCCGATCGGGCCGCAGACGCTGTTCGCCGACCCGCGCGTGCACGTCGACGGCGTCCGCGCGCGCGAGGTGCCCGGCGGGGTGCGGGTGCGTGCGCTCGCGACGCTGGCGGGCGGTTAGCCGAAGATGGCCGGCAGCTTCGCCATCAGGCGCAGCTTGCCCTTCGGGCGCAGGCGGCGCGTCAGCAGCAGCCGGCCTGGCTCGATGCGCTTCGCCGTCAGGTCGACGAAGTCCTCGAAGCTCATCCGCAGCGTGACGTCGGGCTTGGTGGCGCGGCCCTGCGTGACGCTCGTCGAGCCGTTGTTGAGCGTCAGGTACCACGGGTCGGCGTCGTCGAAGTCCCACTGGATCGTCGTCCCGTCGGCGACGCTCCGCGCGTCCGCGACGCGCGCCGCGGAGTCAAAGAGGATCGCGATCGCCTCGGGGTCGCGCCTGGGCGGGCCGTGCTTCTCGCCGAGGAAGCCGGCCTCGAGCAGCTTCGTGCCGCGCTCGGCGCGCTGCCGCGGCGACTGGTCCAGCGGGAGCGGGAAGCGCTCGATCTGGTCGATCTTCAGGCCGATGGCCCGCAGCCGCGACTCCTGGGCGCGAGCTCCCTCCTCGAAGAGGTCCTCGACGCTGAAGCCGAGGCACTCGGTGTAGGAGCGGTCGCCGTTGGGCGGCCAGGCCAGGGCGGTCGCGTAGGGGAGGCAGTCGCGGATCGTGTGGACGATCGCGTCCTGGGTCTCCTCGGGCCGGGCCTTGAGCTGGTCGGCGAGCAGGCGGACGCCGAAGGCGATGTGGCGCTGCTCGTCGAGCGCGACGTTGACCATGCCCGAGCGGAAGCCGGGCATCATGTCGAGGCGCTCGAGGCTGGTGTCGATCATGTGCTGGCCGGGCTGGGCCGCGCTCGCCTCGATGATGATGTGGTAGAGCGTGATCGCCTCGGTGAGCTTGCGCGGCGAGCGGTCCTTGCGCAGCTCGTCGGCCATCTCGTCCAGGCGCCCGAAGAGCCTGCGGTGGCCCCAGCTCAGCAGCGACTCGGTGGACGCGAGGACACTGGCTATCGACCCGCTGCCCGCTCCGACGACCTCCTCCATGAAGCGCTTGAAGAAGACGGCATGGCGCGCCTCGTCGACCTGCTGCGTGGTGAGGAAGTACTTCTGCTCCTCCAGCGGCGCGGCGTCGATGTAGGGCGACAGGTTGTCTGTGACCGAGTCCTCGCCGTGGAAGAACAGCGTGTAGAGCCAGAGCGCGCCGCGGCGCTGCTCGTCGGTCATGCGCTCGTGCCAGTCGATGCGGTCCTGGCTGAAGTCGATCTCCATCGCTCGCCAGTTGCCCCGCTCCCAGCGCGCGTAGAGGTCTTCGTACGTGATCTGCTCGGTGGAGGCGGGGACGGCGACGGAGATGGCCACGGGCGGGAACGGTACTGACCAAGCGTTCAGCTTGGGTGTGATGGCGGTCACAGAAGCCGTCAGGGGTGACGGTCAGCTCGCCGAGGCGAGCTTCGGCGAGCGCCAGTCCGCCGCGAGGCGGTCGCTAAGCAGCGCCGGCAGCTCGTCGATCGCCACGCGATCCTGCGTCAGCGAGTCGCGGTCGCGCACCGTCACGGTGCGGTCCTCGAGCGACTGGTGGTCGATCGTCACGCACCACGGCGTGCCGATCTCGTCCTGGCGGCGGTAGCGCTTGCCGATCGAGCCGCCCTCGTCGTACTCGGTCTGCATGCGCCCGCGCAGGGCCGCGTGGACCTCCTTCGCCAGCTCCGGCTGGCCGTCCTTGCGCACGAGGGGCAGCACCGCGACCTTCACCGGCGCGAGGCGCGGATGCAGCTTGAGCACCGTGCGCGTCTCGCCGTCGACGTCCTCCTCCTCGTAGGCGTCGCAGAGGAAGGCGAGCGTCGCCCGGTCGGCACCCGCCGCCGGCTCGATCACCGCGGGCACGTAGCGCTCGCCGGTCGCCTGATCGAAGTACTCGAGCTTCTCGCCGGAGAACTCGGCGTGCTGGGTCAAGTCGAACGTGCCCCGGTTCGCGATGCCCTCGAGCTCCGACCAGCCGATGGGGAAGAGGTACTCCACGTCGCTCGTTCCGCTCGAGTAGTGCGAGAGCTCGTCGGCGTCGTGCTCGCGCAGGCGCAGCAGGTCGGCTCGCAGCCCGAGCGCGACGTACCAGTCATAACGCGCCTGCTTCCAGAACTCGTACCACTGCTCAGCCTCGCCGGGCGGCACGAAGAACTCCATCTCCATCTGCTCAAACTCACGTGTCCGAAAGATGAAGTTGCCGGGCGTGATCTCGTTGCGGAAGGACTTGCCGACCTGCGCGATGCCGAACGGCGGCTTCTTGCGCGAGAACTGGAGGACGTTCTTGAAGTTCACGAAGATGCCCTGCGCGGTCTCCGGGCGCAGGTAGACCGTCGCGCCCTCGTCCTTCACCGGGCCCATCGTGGTCTCGAACATGAGGTTGAAGTCGCGCGCGTCGGTCAGGTCGCACTCCTCGGCCTCGCCGGGGTGCTTGGAGGGCTTCTGGCCGCACTCCAGCTGGTCGAGGTGGTCGGCGCGGAAGCGCTTCTTGCAGAAGCGGCAGTCGACCAGCGGGTCGGTGAAGCCGGCGAGGTGGCCGCTGGCCTCCCACGTGCGCGGATGCTGGAGGATCGCCGAGTCCAGGGCGACGATGTCGTCGCGCTCGGTGAGCATCGCGCGCCACCACTCGCCCTTGACGTTCTGCTTGAGCAGGACCCCGTAGTGGCCGAAGTCGTAGGTCGATGCGAGGCCGCCGTAGATCTCCGAACTTGGGAACACGAAGCCGCGGCGCTTGCAGAGCGCGACGATCTTGTCCATGGTCAGGGCGTCGGGCACGGGGGCGGGCGACTCTACAATCCCGCCGCCATGCCGATCTACGAGTACCGCCGGCCGGACGGGAGCACCTTCGACCTGCTCCAGTCGATCACGGACGACCCGCTGAAGTCCGATCCGGAGTCCGGCGTGCCCGTGGAGCGGGTCCTCCACGCGCCCGCGGTGCACTTCAAGGGGTCCGGCTTCTACAACACCGACTACGGCACCAAGAAGCGCGCGCGGGAGAACAAGGACTACGCGGACAAGGGCGCCGACAAGCACGACGCCAAGTCGGCGGAGAAGAAGAAGAGCTCATCGGACTCATCGAGCTCATCGAGCTCGTCGGAATCGTCGGGCTCGTCGCCGTCCAAGAAGGACGACTAGATGGGTGATTCCACGCCCCCGGCGTGGGCGGCCAGTCCGGCGCGCCGATCAAGTACCCGAGGCGGTGGGCGCGCAGCTGCGCGGGTGGCCGGCCGCGTGGCGTCGGTGAGCGCCCCTTCGGGCGCGCCGAACGGCAGGCTTTGAGGGCAGGGGGGATCGGGTGAGGGCGCTCACTCGGCGGTGAACGTCCGATCGACCCCCCTATAGGGCGGTCGACGGGACGTT
>DAINCW010000193.1:0-3711 GCA_036732205.1 Solirubrobacteraceae bacterium
ATGCGCCCCGCGTGCGCGGCGCGGCTGGACGCCCGCGTCGCGTCCGGGCTCGCGCAGGCACGCGCCAGACGGACGCGCCGCGGGCCGCTGGCCTTGCTGCTGCGGCCTGACCGCCGTTGGGCGATCGCCGGCGCGGTGGGCTCGGTGCTGCTCGCCGTCGTGATCGGCGCCGCCGCGCTTCGCCAGTCCGGCCATGGCCGGGTCGACACCTTCGTCACCGCATCCAAGCCTGCGGCGAGCTCGACTACCGAGGGCATCGTCAGCACGTCCTCGGCGGCGGACGCTCGCGGCCACGAGGCCGCGAGCGCCGTGGCACCGCAGCGGCTCGTGCCGCCCCGTGCCGTCGAGCGCTCGACCGAGCTCACGCTCGCGGCCCCCGCCGAGGACATCGCGCGCGTCTCGGACCGCGTGCTGGCCACCGCGGACCGGTTCGGCGCGATCGTCGAGCGCTCCGCGATCAACACCGACGACGCGGGTGGCGGCGGCTCCTCGTTCGAGCTGCGCGTGTCCGCCGCCCGAGTGCAGCCCGCGCTCGCCGCCCTGTCGCGGCTCGCCCACGTCCGCTCTCGCAGCGACGCGAGCCTCGACATCGCCGCTCCGACGCGCTCAGCCGCCGCTCGCCTCGCCGAGGCCCGCGCGAACCGCAGCTCCCTGCTGCGCCAGCTCGCCCGCGCCACGACGCCCAACCAGGCGGCGAGCATCCGCGCGCGTCTGCGCCTCGCCGACGCGCGCATCGCCCGCCTCGCCGCCGAGTCCGCGAGCCTGGCGCGCCGCGCCGGCTTCTCCCGTGTGAGCGTCACCGTCGCCTCCACGGGCCGCCGCCCCGCCGCGCATCGCCGCGGCGGCGGTGCCTGGGGCCCGGGCGACGCCTGGCACGACGTACGAAGGCTGCTCTCCGGCGCGGCCGCCGTGGCCGTGCTCACCGCCGGGGTCGCCGTCCCGCTGCTCATCCTGGTGACGGCCGGGATCGTCGCCGCTCGCGTGGCGCGGCGCCGGCGTCGCGAGCAGGCTCTCGGCGCGTCCTGATCACGGCGTCGCGATTAGGCTGCGGCCCATGGCCGCGTCGACCACCGAGGACGTCGTCACCCTCCTGGCACAGGTGCCGGTCTTCGCCACCCTCGCCGCGCCCGACGTCGAGCGCATCGCACAGCTGGCGGTGCCGCGCAGCTTCGAGGCCGGACAGGTCGTCTTCCGCGAGGGCGACGACAGCGACACGTGCTACGTCATCAGCGAGGGCCACGCCCGCGCGGTGCGCGAGCACGCCGACGGCCGCACGATCGCCCTGGCGAACTTCGGCCCCGGCGAGATCTTCGGCGAGCTCGCCATGTTCGACGACGAGAAGCGCTCCGCCACGATCGAGTCGCTGGACCGGATGGCGGCCATCGCCGTCCTCGGGCCCGACATGCGCCGCCTGATGCACGACCACCCGGAGATCGCGGTGAAGATGGTCGTGGCCCTCGGGCGCCGCCTGCGCGCCGCGAACGAGCGCATCGCCCAGCAGAGCTTCCAGACGGTGCAGAGCCGCGTCGCGGGCGTGCTCAAGGGCCTCGTGGCGCAGGCGGTCCACGAGGGCGCGGACGCGACGGACGTGCTGATCACGGCGACGCAGGCCGACGTGGCCAAGCTCGCAGGCTCATCGCGCGAGTCGGCCAGCCGGTTCCTCGCCGTGCTCGAGCGCGCCGGGGTCGTCACCCAGGGACGGGGCAAGCTCACGGTGCACGATCCCGCCGCCCTGGACGGCTACGTCTACTAGAACTGGTGCCGACCCCCGACCGCGAGATCTCTGCCGGCGGCGTGGTGGTCCGCGGTGACGAGACCATCGTCATCGTGCCCGTGCGCCGCGCGGCCGACGGGCGCAGGGTCCTGGCGCTGCCCAAGGGCCACGTCGATCCCGGCGAGACCGCGCCGGAGGCCGCGGCGCGCGAGGTGCGCGAGGAGGCGGGCGTCGAGGCCGACCTCGTCGAGAAGCTGGGGGACGTCCGCTATTGGTACCAGCGCTCGGGTCGGCGCATCGCCAAGGTCGTCTCGTTCTTCCTCTTCGACTACCGCGGGGGCGATCCGGCCGACCATGACGCCGAGATCGAGGAGGCCCGGTGGATGCCCCTCGCCGACGCCGCTCGGGAGCTGTCGTACAAGGGCGAGCGCGAGATGGTCGAGCGGGCCCTGGCCCGCGTGCGCGGCTAGACCGCGCTGAGTAGAGTCCGCCGCCCCGTGCAGGTCCTCAACTTCTACTCGCGGATCTTCGCCGACCAGCTCAAGCGCGGCCGCAAGACGGCCACGATCCGGCTGGGCGACAAGTCCCACAAATACCGCAAGAACCAGCTCGTGCTGGTGACGATCGGCTACCAGTACTCGCCGCGCGAGCGGATCTTCGAGGCGGTCATCGACCACGTCGAGGTCAAGAAGGTCAAGGACCTCTCGCCGCGCGACATCGAGCACGACAACCCCGAGTTCCGCCGCCACGAGGAGATGCTGCACTTCCTCGAGCAGATCTACGGGCGCGAGGTCTCGATGGACGACGTCGTGACCGTGGTGCGCTTCTCGCAGATCGTCGACACGCCGATGGACTTCACCGAGCGCAAGCTCGGCATCGGCGGGGCGCAGAACTAGCCACCCTGACGGGCGACGCCCGGCGGATCCACGCTCCCGCTCGCGGTCATCACGGCCCCGACCTTCGTCACGGCACAGGCCAAGCTGACGACCTCGGCGGGCACGGTCGTCGATCCCAACGACGTGACCGTCAAGCTCAACCCGTAGATCTCAGTCACCTTCACTGAGAAACAGCGCCTGGCACTCTTGCCGCCGGAGTGCCAGATTGGCTATTGTTGGCACTCGAAGCTACTGAGTGCCAAACGGAGGTAGAACCACATGAAGCTCAAGCCTCTGGGCGATCGACTGATCGTTCAGGCCATCGAGGAGGAGGCGACGACCGCAAGCGGCCTCGTCCTCCCCGACACCGCCCAGGAGAAGCCCCAGAAGGGCAAGGTCCTCGCCGTCGGTGACGGCAAGATCAGCGAGGAGACCGGCAAGCGGACGCCGCTCGACGTCGCCAAGGGCGACGAGGTCCTCTACAGCAAGTACGGCGGCACTGAGATCAAGGTCGACGGTGAGGACCTGCTCGTGCTCCGTGAGTCCGACGTCCTCGCGAAGGTGGAGAAGTAGACATGGCTCATAAGGAACTGAAGTTCGACATCGAGGCGCGCAACGCGCTTCAGGCCGGCGTCGACGCGGTCGCCAACGCGGTCAAGGTCACGCTCGGGCCGAAGGGCCGCTACGTGGTCCTCGACAAGAAGTTCGGCGCCCCCACGATCACGAACGACGGCGTGACCATCGCTCGTGAGATCGAGGTCGAGGACGTCTTCGAGAACCAGGGCGCGCAGCTCGTGCGCGAGGTTGCCACGGCGACGAACGACGTCGCCGGCGACGGCACGACGACCGCGACCGTGCTCGCCCAGGCCATCGTCAAGGAAGGCCTGAAGAACGTCACCGCCGGCGCCAACCCGCTCGGCCTCAAGCGCGGCATCGAGAAGGCGGTCGACCTGGTCGTCGACGCCATCGGCTCGATGTCCAAGGAGGTCTCGGGCAAGGAGCAGATCGCCCGCGTCGCCACCATCTCGGCCGGCGACGACGAGATCGGCGACGTGATCGCCGACGCCATCGAGAAGGTCGGCAAGGACGGCGTCGTCAACGTCGAGGAGGGCCAGACGTTCG
>DAINCW010000194.1:0-3578 GCA_036732205.1 Solirubrobacteraceae bacterium
CCCTCGACCGCGTCGTCGACGTCGGCGTCGTCGAAGACGAGGAACGGCGCGTTGCCGCCCAGCTCCATCGACACCCGCAGCAACTGCTCGGAGGCCTGCGCCATCAGCGTCCGGCCGACCTCGGTCGAGCCGGTGAACGACAGCTTGCGCGTGCGCGGGTCCTTGATGAGCGGCTCCATCACCGTGCCGCTGCTCGACGCGGTCAGGACGTTGAGCACGCCGCCGGGCAGGCCGGCCTCCTCGAGGATCTTCGCCAGCGCGAGCATCGACAGGGGGGTCTGCTTCGCGGGCTTGATCACCATCGTGCAGCCGGCGGCGATCGCCGGCCCGATCTTCCGCGTGCCCATCGCCATCGGGAAGTTCCAGGGGGTGATCAGCACGCACGGCCCGACGGGCTGCTTCATCACCAGCACGTGGCCGCCGCCCTTCTCGGCGACGTTGAAGCGCCCGTCGATCCGCGACGCCTCGCCGGCGAACCAGTGGAGGAAGTCGGCGGCGTAGAGGATCTCGGCCCTTGACTCCGCGACGGGCTTGCCCATCTCCAGGGTCATCAGCAGGGCGAGGTCGTCGGCGCGCTCGACCAGCCGCTCGTACGCGCCGCGCAGGATCTCGCCGCGATCTCGCGGCGGCGTCGCCGCCCACTCCGCCTGGTGGTCGGCCGCGGACCCCAGCGCCGCCATGGCGTCGTCGAGGAGACCGTCGGCCACCGCGACCAGGGTCTCGCCGGTCGCCGGGTCCTCGACGGGCAGCGTGCCGCCGCCCGTGGCGTCGCGCCACTCGCCACCGATGTAGAGCTGGGTGGGGACGCGGTCGAGCACCTCGCGCTCGCGCGTCGCCTCGGTCGTGGCCACGGTCTGCTCGCCTCCTCGTCGGGGTGTCCTCCGAGGGTAACCCGGGCCGAGCCCCGGCTAACCGGCCAACACGAGGTCGCGCATGTCCTCGACGTCCAGGCGCGCCGGTTTCGTCGTCGCGACGAAGTCCGCGAGGACCTCGGCGAAGCGCACCGGATCGTCGACCTGCGGGAAGTGGCCCGCGCTCTCAAAGAGCTCGAGCCGGCTGCCCGGCATCAGGCCGTGGGCGCGTACGCCGTGGCGGACGGGGATGAGCGGGTCGCGCTCGCCCCAGACGATCAGGCTCGGCATGCCCTCGGCCAGGTACAGGCGATCCCTCGCGTCCACGCGCTGGCCGGTGGGCTCGATCACCGCTCGCAGCGTGTGGATGAAGGCGGCGCGCGTGTCGGCGTCCGACAGCGAGGCGAAGCCCGCACCCATCTCGGCGAGATCCGGGCCGGCGCGCAGGCCGACGCGGTCGAGCGCACGAGCCACCCAGGCGCCCGCCGAGACGATCCCGCCGGCGGCCAGCAGGGGCAGGACGAGCTCGGAGCCGGGCAGCGTGGCGGCGCGCAGGAGGCCGTGGACGCTACGGCCCAGGCCGCCGCTGTCGACGAGCACCAGGCGCTCGACGCGCTCGGGGAACTGGTAGGCCAGCTGCATCGCGATGCCGCCACCGAGCGAGTGCCCCACGACGGTCGCGCGGTCGTGGCCCAGCGCGAGCATCAGGTCGCGTACGCCGCTGGCGTACGCCCCGAGGGAGTAGTCGCCGCGGGGCTTGGCCGACTCTCCGTGCCCGAGCAGGTCGGGCGCGACCAGGGTGTGGTCACAAGCCAGCAGCTCCATGACCGGCTCCCACTGGCGCGACGAGCCTGTCACGCCGTGGACGAGC
This sequence comes from Solirubrobacteraceae bacterium, assembly GCA_036732205.1. GTDB lineage: Bacteria > Actinomycetota > Thermoleophilia > Solirubrobacterales > Solirubrobacteraceae > VAWY01. The sequence continues at coordinate 1,723 of DAINCW010000194.1, forward strand.
ACGATCACCTCGCCGCCGTCGCCGGCCGTGCGGTAGCTCACGCGGTGGCCGTGAAGGGTGATCTCTTCGCAGGTTGTGTACATGACACACGCTTACACCGATCGGTGTCGCATGTAACGCGTCAGGTGGGTGGCTCCGGGCTTCTCGGACTCGGCTAGATTGAATGTCTTCCGGACAACCTCCGGGACTCCTTGTGCCGCAACTTGGGCCATTTCGAGGCGTTGGGGGCGCTACGTGCGTCGCTTGACCCTGTCGATCGCCTGCCTCGTCCTGGGCTCCGCCGCCCCGGCGCTCGGGGCATCGTCGTTCACGATCCACGGCGCCGGGTTCGGGCACGGGATCGGCATGAGCCAGTACGGCGCCGACGGCTTCGCCCAGCACGGCTGGACGTTCGACCGCATCCTCGCCCGCTACTACACGGGCACCGCGCTCGGCTCAGTCTCGACCGACACCGTGGTCCGCGTCCTGCTCCAGTCGCCCTCGGTCGCGACGTTCAGCGGGGCCACGGCGGCCGGTTCGCGTCATCTCAACGCGGGCCGCACGTACCGGGTCGTGCGCTCGGGCGCCGGCAGGGTGGCGCTGGAGAGCGCGTCGGGCCGCACGCTGGCGACCTCCGGGGGGCCACTGCGGGTCACGGGCCCAGGGCCGCTGACGCTCAACGGCACCGCGGGCAACGGCGTCAGCAACGGGTCCTACCGGGGGTGGTTCGAGTTCCGCCCTGGCGCGCTCGGCGGCGTGATCGTCGTCAACGCGGTCGGCATCGAGCAGTACGTCGGCGGCGTGGTCGGGGCCGAGTCGCCCGCCTCCTGGCCGCTGCCCGCGCTGGAGGCTCAGGCCGTCGCGGCGCGCACCTACGCGATCACGACGGGGCACGGCGGCGCGTTCGACCAGTACCCCGACACGCGCTCGCAGGTCTACCTCGGCGTGCGAGCGGAGACGGCGAGCACCAACCGCGCCACCAACGGCACCCACGGGCAGATCGTGACCTACAACGGCCAGCCCGCCGTCACCTACTTCTTCTCCACCTCCGGCGGGCGGACGGAGAACATCGAGGACTCGTTCGTCGGCGCGCAGCCGAAGCCGTGGCTGAAGTCCGTCGGCGACCCGTACGACTCGGTCTCGCCGCTGCACCGGTGGGGGCCGATCACCATGTCGCTCGGTTCGGCGGGGTCGCGGCTCGGCGCCCTGGTGAAGGGCAGTTTCCGAGGGATCTCCGTGATCCAGCGCGGCGGCTCGCCGCGGATCGTCTACGCCGACGTCGTCGGCAGCGCCGGCCGGACGCGCGTCACGGGTCCGACGCTCAAGGCGCGCTTCGGCCTGCGCGACACGTGGATGACGTTCAACGCCGCGAGTGCTGACGTGCAGGGCTACGACGACGGCTCGGGGAGCCCGCCGCCCGCGACGACGATCCCGGGCAGCGCCAACGGCGGCACCTCGCCCCATACGCGCGCCGCCCGCACGCACGGCACGCGCATCGCCGGCCGGTTCTGGCCCGGGCGCCGCGGCGCGGTCGTGGTGCTCGAGCGCCGCGTCGGCGCGATCTGGCGCGTCGTCGGCGGCGGCCGGATCGCCCGCGGCGGGACGTACTCGATCGCGGCGCCCGGACCGGGCACGTACCGCGCCGCGCTCGGCCATGTGCACGCCCCGGTCGTGCGGGTCGGGCGCTAGCCGCGCGGGCGGCGGGTGCCGGCCCGCGTAGCGGCGGTGAGCGCCCCTTCGGGCGCGACGAAACGGCAGCTTCGAGGGAGAGAGACGCTTGGTGGGGCGCGCCCCGCGCAGGGTGAAGTCCGCGCGATTGGTGTCTAAGGGTTGATATACGACCCCCAGGCACCAATTGCGCCCAGAACCCCGTCATC
>DAINCW010000195.1:0-3427 GCA_036732205.1 Solirubrobacteraceae bacterium
CGCGGTAGCCCTTGAACGCCGGCTCGGCGCCCTGCGAGCGGATGAACTTCTCGGCGGCGGCGTCGAGCTCCGACGTCGTGACCCCGGGCCGGACCTTGCCCTCGAGCATCCGCAGCGTGCGGACCAAGACGTCGCCCGCGGCGGCGATCTTGTCGATCTCCTCGGGCGTCTTGCGGATGATCACGACGGGCCTCGGAAGCTAGATCTGCTCTTCGAGACGAAGCGTGGCGAGCGTCGCCCGGATGTGGTCGTGGACCTCGGTGGGCGAGCGTGTGCCGTCGAAGCGCTTGAGCACGCCGCGCTCCTCGTAGTAGTGCTCGAGCGGCGCCGTCTGGTCGTGGTACACGCGCACGCGCTCGCGGACCACGTCCTCCCGGTCGTCGTCGCGCTGCACGAGCCGGGACCCGTCGATGTCGCAGACGCCCTCGTGCTTCGGCCGGTTGGTGTCCACGTGGTACACGTGGCCGTTGGTCTTGCAGACGCGACGGCCGGAGATCCGGCGCACCAGCTCGTCGTCGGGAACCTCGATGAGCAGTGTCGCCGTGACGGAGCGCCCGAGCTCGTCGAGCGCGTCCACGAGCGCGTTGGCCTGCTCGAGGTTGCGCGGGAAGCCGTCGAGCAGGAAGCCGTCCTGCGCCTGGTCCTCTCGGACCTGGTCGATGATCACGCCGATGATGACCTCATCGGGCACGAGCTCGCCGCGCTGCATGTAGTCGCCGGCCTGCTTGCCCAGCTCGGTCCCCTCCTCCACGGCGGCGCGGAGGATGTTGCCGGTGGCGATGTACGGAAGGTGGAAGTCGTCCTGCAGGCGCTCGGCCTGCGTCCCCTTCCCAGCCCCCGGAGGACCCAGCAGAATGAGGTTCAGCTCCGACAAGAGGTCCGGAAGGGTAGCGGTCCCTAAGGGCCCGGTAATCGCCGCCCGCGCCGCGTTACTTCAGAAATCCCTCGTAGTTGCGCATCATCAGCTGCGCCTCGAGCTGCTTCATCGTGTCGAGTGCAACGCCGATGACGATGAGGATCGACGTGCCGCCGAAGTAGAACGTCGCCGAGGTCTGGCTGATGAGGATCGTCGGCAGCGCCGCGACCGCCGCGAGGTAGAGCGCGCCCGGGAACGTCAGCCGCGCGAGGATCCGGTCGAGGAACTCGGCCGTCGGCCGTCCGGGTCTCACCCCGGGGATGAACCCGCCGTACTTCTTGAGGTTGTCGGCCTGGTCGACCGGGTTGAACGTGACCGCCGTGTAGAAGTACGTGAACAGGATGATGAAGATGGACTCGCCCACGACGTAGGGCCAGTGCTGCGGGCCGAAGAAAGTCGCGATCGACCGCGCCGTCGGGTTGTTGATCAGCTGCCCGACCGTCGGCGGGAAGGCCATGATCGATGCGGCGAAGATCACCGGGATCACGCCGGCCATGTTCACGCGCAGCGGCAGGTAGGTCTGACCGCCCTGGGTCATCCTGCGCCCGATCACGCGCTTGGCGTACTGGACCGGGATGCGCCGCTGGCCCTCCTGGATGAAGACGATCGCCGCGATCACGCCAAGGGCGATGAAGGGCATCATCACCTTGAAGACCTGGTCGTCGCTGGTCCACCACGCCTGCACGCCGTTGGGCAGGCGGCTCACGATGGACGCGAAGATCATCAGCGAGATGCCGTTGCCGATCCCCCGCTGCGTGATCAGCTCGCCCATCCACATCAGGAGCACGGTGCCCGCGGTGAGCGAGATGACGATGAGGAAGACGTGCGGGCCGTCGAAGTGGTTGATCAGCTTCTGGCCCGCGCTTGCGGAGAAGGACCGGAAGAGGAAGACGTAGCCGATCGACTGGGCGAACGCGAGGCCGACGGTGAGGTAGCGCGTGTACTGCGTGATCCGCGCCTGGCCGACCTCCCCTTCCTTCTGGAGCTTCTCCAGCGAGGGCACCACGACGGTGAGCAGCTGCAGGATGATCGACGCCGTGATGTAGGGCATGATCCCCAGCGCGAAGATCGCGATCCGCTGGAGGCCTCCGCCCGAGAAGAGGTTGAGGAACCCGAGGATGTTCGAGCCGCCGAACTTCGAGCTCTGGAGCGACGAGATGGCCTGCGAGTTGACGCCGGGCACGGGGATGTGCGCCCCGACGCGGTAGAGCAGCAGCACCAGCGCCGTGAAGGCGAGCTTGGTCCGGATCTCCCCGACCCGAAAGGCGCTGAGGACGGTCGACAGCACGGACCTGGCAGGTTAGCTGGCCCCGGCGGCCGGCCGCCGCGGCACTATCTAGTCCTCGACGACGACGCAGGTCCCGCCGGCGCCCTCGATGCGCTCGCGCGCGGTGGCGCTGAACGCGTGGGCGTGGACGGTGAGGTTCTTGGAGAGCTCGCCCTTCGCGAGGACCTTGACCGGCACGCCCTTGCGCGTGCCCAGCCCCTTGTTCCGGAGCGCGTCGAGCGTGACGTCGGCGCCCTTGTCGAACCGCGCCTCGAGGTCGCCGATGTTCACCGGCTGCGTGTGCGTGCGGAAGGGCTCGAACGGCATCGACTTCTTCATGTGCGGGCCGCGCAGCTTGCGCATCCGCATGTGGATCGGCATCTGGCCGCCCTCGAAGTTCGCGCGGGACTTGCTGCCCGCGCGCGAGCCGGCGCCCTTCTGGCCGCGCCCCGAGGTCTTGCCCAGGCCCGAGCCCTCGCCGCGGCCCACGCGCTTGCGCGGCCTGCGCGAGCCGGGGTTCGGCTTGAGGGAGTGCAGGCCGATGCGCTCGCCGGACTCAGCCATCGTCGTCCACCTTCACCAGGTGACGGACGCGATGGACCATGCCCTTCATCGCATCGTCCTCCTTGACCTCGACCGTCTGGCCGATGCGCCGGAGGCCGAGCGAGCGCAACGTCTCGCGCTGCGCGTGGTTGGCCCCGTTGCGCGACTTGACCTGGGTCACCTTCACGCCGGCACCTCCTTGGAGGCCGGGGCGCCTTCGACGGTCTCGGCGGCCTGCGCCTCGCCACCGAGCCCGAGCACGGCGTCGATCGACAGGCCGCGCAGCTCTGCGACCTCCTCGGGGCGGCGCAGGGCCTGGAGCCCGGCGACGGTCGCCTTGACGAGGTTGATCGGGTTCTGCGAGCCGAGGCTCTTGGAGAGGATGTCGTGGATGCCGGCGAGCTCGAGCACTGCTCGAACGCCGCCACCGGCGATGACGCCGGTACCGGGCGAGGCGGGCTTGAGCAGGACGCGCCCCGAGCCGTAGACCCCCGTCAGCTTGTGGGTGATCGTCGATCCGTGCTTGGGCACGCGGAAGAGGTTCTTCTTGGCCTGCTCCACGCCCTTCTGGATCGCGAGCGGGACCTCGTTGGCCTTGCCGTAGCCGATGCCGACCACGTCGCGCTCGTCGCCCACGACCACGAGTGCGGTGAACGAGAAGCGGCGGCCGCCCTTGACGACCTTGGCGACGCGGTTGATCT
>DAINCW010000196.1:0-2915 GCA_036732205.1 Solirubrobacteraceae bacterium
GAGCTGTCGCACGAGCTGCGCACTCCGCTGGCGCGGATGCGCAGCGAGGCCGAGCTCGCCCTGCGCAGTGGCCGCAACGACGAGGAGCGCCGAGCGGCGCTCCAGGCGATCCTCGAGCAGACGGAGCGCATGACCGAGCTGGTCGAGGCGCTGCTCGCCGCGGCGCGGGGCGAGCACGGGATGGACGCGGGGATCTCGGACGCGACGGACGTCGCGGTGGCCGCCATCGAGCAGGTGCGCCTCGATGCGCGCGAGCACGGGGTCGAGCTTGCGCTCGAGCCCCTGCCCGAGCCGATCGGGGTCGCCGCGGATCGCGACCTCGCGGTGCGCGTCCTGTGCCCGCTGCTCGACAACGCCGTCCGCCACGCGGACGGCCGGGTCCGGCTCGACGTCCGCCGCGATGACGGCGCGGTCGTGTTCACCGTCACCGACGACGGCCCCGGCGTGGTCCCGGAGGAAGCCGAGCGGATCTTCGAGCCGGGCGTGCGCGGAAGCGCCGCGTCGGAGGGCGGAGCGGGGCTGGGCCTGCCGCTCGCGCGCCGCCTTGCCCGGGCCGCCAGCGGCGACGTCTTCGCCGAGGCCGACGCGGCGACGGGCCGCTTCTCGGTGCGCCTCCCGGCCCGCTGACGATTAGGAGACGCTCAGGAAACCTTCAGGCGGCGGCCTCACGATCGGGGAATGCCGCGCATCCCCCGGGGCGGTCCCGTCATGCTGCTCGCAGCCGCCTGCGCGCTCGCCGGCTGTGGCGGCGGATCGTCCGCGACCCCTTCGCGGATGTCGTCCGCGGCGACCGCGCGTGCCGGCGCGAGGGCGCGCGGTCACGGCGCCGGGCCGGGCGCCGTAGCGGTGCGGGCCACCCGCGTGGGCACGCTGCCTGCCCCCGTCCAGCTGCCCGCGGTCACCGCGCTCTCGGGCCGCCAGGCCGCCGCGCTGGCCGGCCTCGACGCCGCGGACGTCTCGACGACGGGGGCCTTCGCGCTTACCGCCCGTGGCGCGCGCCGCCTGCCGTCGCTGCCCGCGGCCGTCCACGACGCGGCCGCCGCGACCGTCGGCGGCCACGCCTATCTCTTCGGTGGCGGATCGGCCTCCGGCGAGGTCGCGACGATCCTGCGCCTCGGCGCGAGCGGAGCCACGCGCGTGGGGACCCTGCCGGCGCCGGCCTCCGACGCGGCGGCGGCGACGATCGGGTCGACGGCCTACGTCGTGGGCGGCTATACCGGGAAGACGCCGCTGCGCTCGATCCTCGCCTTTCGGCCTGGCCGGCCGATCCGCGACGTCGGGACCCTGCCGCGGCCGCTGCGCTACGCCGCCGTCACCGCTGTGGGCGGCGCGCTGCTGATCGCGGGCGGGACGTCCGGGGTGACGCCCGTGCGCGACGTTCTGCGCTTCGATCCGGCGACGCGCCGCGTGCGGCGGATCGCGCGCCTGGCCTCACCGCTCACGCACGCGTCCGCGGCGTCCTGGAACGGCCGGATGCTCGTCATCGGCGGCCGCGGAGCCTCGCTCGCCTCGCAGACGGCCCGCATCCTGTCCGTCGACCCGGCGACGGGCCGCGTCCGCGTGGCGGGCCACCTCCCCGTCGCGCTGTCGGACACCGGCGCCGCGCGGATCGACCAGGGCGTCCTGGTCGCCGGGGGCCGCGACAGCTCCGGGCGCGTGCACGACGCGCTGTGGCTCCTGCGATGAGGCGCATCGCCTCGGCGGCTTGTCTCGCCGCGCTCGCGGCCCTCGGCGGATGCGGCGGTGGCCACGCGCGCCACGCGCCCGGCTTCCCGGCGTCGAACGTCACGGCTGACGGAGGCCTGGGCAAGGTCGCCATCCCGCATGCCGGGCGGTTGCCGCGCCCGTTCGTGCGCGGCAACGTCTACGCCGCCGAGCGGCCCGGCCTGCTCAGCCCCGTCGTCCGCCACGACCGCGCGCTCGTCTACGTGCCGAACTCCAAGTCCAACACCGTCGACGTCATCTCGCAGCGGACCGGTCGCATCGTGCGCCACTTCGCGACCGGCGCGCTGCCGCAGCACGTGACGCCGTCGTGGGACCTGCGCACGCTGTGGGTCACCAACGACATGGGCAACAGCCTCACGCCGATCGACCCGCGTACGGGCCGCAACGGGCGCCCGGTGCCCGTGCGCGATCCGTACAACCTCTACTTCACCGCCGACGGCCGCCGCGCGATCGTCGTCGCGGAGGCCCATCACCAGCTCGACTTCCGCTCGCCGCACACCATGCGCCTGCGCCGGCGCCTGAACCTGCCGCAGTGCAGCGGCGTCGACCACATGGACTTCACCGCGAGCGGGCGCCGGGCGCTCGTGTCGTGCGAGTTCTCCGGCCGGATGGTCGAGGTCGACCTCGTGCGCGAGCGGGTCCTCAGGACGATCTCGCTGCGCCACGGCGCGATGCCCCAGGACGTCAAGCTCTCGCCTGACGGCCGGGTGTTCTACGTCGCCGACATGATGTCCGGCGGCGTGTGGCTGATCGACGCCCGGCGCATGCGGAAGATCGGCTTCGTACGCACCGGCAAGGGCGCACACGGCCTGTATCCCAGCCGCGACGCGAAGGTCCTGTACGTCACCAACCGCGACGAGGGCTCGATCACGCTGCTGTCGTTCCGGACGCGGCGGCCGATCCGCAAGTGGCGGTTGCCCGGCGGCGGCAGCCCCGACATGGGCGGCGTGTCGGCGGACGGCCGCGTGCTCTGGCTGTCGGGTCGCTACAACGGCGTGGTGTACGCGATCAGCACGCGGACGGGGCGCCTGCTGCGCAGGATCCGCGTCGGCAGCGGCCCGCATGGCCTTTGCGTCTGGCCGCAGCCGGGTCGCTACTCGATCGGCCACACTGGGATCCTTCGATGACCCGCGGACCGGTTCTGAGCCCGATCGCAGCGCTGGCGCTTGCGCTTGCGCTGCTCCTGACGG